>CAJIYX010000071.1 GCA_905181725.1 Alphaproteobacteria bacterium UBA830 | reverse complement strand
CAACGTCCTGCGGGAAATATTCCGAAGAGTCCGGGCCGCGCCGCAGCGCCCGCAACGTTTGCTGGTCCGTGCCGGGCGCCCGGCCTAGGCCAAGATCGATGCGGTCGGGGAACAGTGTCGCCAATGTGCCAAACTGCTCGGCGATCACCACCGGCGAGTGGTTCGGCAGCATAACGCCGCCGGCGCCGACGCGGATCGTACTGGTGCCGCCGGCGACGTGGCAGATACACACGGCAGTGGCGGCGCTGGCGATGCCGGAAAGATTGTGATGTTCCGCCAACCAGAAACGCCCATACCCGGCAGCCTCGGCGCGTTGTGCCAGGTCGAGTGCGTTCGCAAGTGCGTCAGCGGGGGTGAAGCCTTCGCCGATATTGGCGAGGTCGAGTACCGAGAGTTGAACCATGGCGCTACTCTAGCGCATGCGCGGCGTCATACCAGCAGCCAATGAACGTGCGCGTCGCGCGACGGCAAGCACGTTTGCGATATTCGCTGAAGACAAAGACAATTTAGGGCAGTGGCGCAGAGCACACACAGCCAAACCCAGAAGCGGATTTTCTAGGCCTGCGCGTCGACACATTGAGATCACCACCCAAAGCGGACATGCACCTCAAAAAGAAAATCGCGGTTTCAAAGAATGTTATGTGCTTAAGAACACTTAAGATTCGAAATCCGGGCCAGACCCAAACGGTTAGTCGTGATGCATGGCACAGAGCTTGTTCCCGGACGGATCTCAGACATAGGAAAGATAGAGTTTGCGATCACCCGTATAGCGCCAGCCCGGGGGGTCTTCAACGCGTGTACCGCCGTTTGCGACGGCATTATCGTGAAAAGCGTCGGCCTGCCCGGTGGACCTGCACTGAAAACCGAGAGTACTGCCATTTCCGACAGATGGGGGGTTACCGTCCACCGGCTTGGCGACGATTAATGTCCCGGTGGGCGTTCGGTAGTAAATCCGTTGTTTTGCTTCGTTAGCGACGCCTTCCGGCACACCGATTGCACCAAGCGCGGCGTCATAAAACTTTTTGGCGGCAGCAATATCGTGTGTGCCGATGACGATGTGCGAAAACATGTAGACGCTTCTCCATCTGAATTTGATTCTACTTGATGATCACTGGGAGGCTACCAGCAAAACTAGAACACTGAAATGACGCCCGATGATCTTCAATGGCGGCATTGGGAGGCTAAATGAACTTGAGCCGAAGCGGACGATTGAGCGTTGGGGCAATGCGCCAACAAACCGATTTCAGGCAGGTTTCTAACCGGCACGCTCACTGGTCATCGTAAATAAGCATTGGGCCACCCCGGAAACCATCTATATTGAAAGTGTCAAAAAATCCGATGCCGCGTCAGTGGATTCCAAAATGCCCGCTTATGGCTACAAGCAGACTGTTTGGCCGGACTTCGTGGATGTCCGCTCCTAGGTGAACAGCGGACGTAAAAGGGCTGCCTTCAGAGCGTCTGCTCATGACCCAGAACAGACATGGCACAGCGGAAAACGGCGGCCTCGAACCATTGCAAGCATTCCCGTAGCGAGTGTTCGCATCCACCTTTCACCCAAACAAGACCGCTCAGCCGTCCTCTTAAAATGCTGCGTCGCATCATTTTTGATTCATTTTATTCTTCGTATGTCGCGTAGGCACTGCCGCCAGGGGGTTGTCGGGCCAGGGATGTTTAGGATAGCGACCTTTCATCTCGGCCTTTACCTCGGGATAGGTATCATTCCAAAAGGCCTGAAGGTCCTGGGTGATTTGTAGTGGCCGTCCTGCCGGAGACAGCAGGTGCATACTCAGCGCAATCGCGCCATCAATCACACTTGGCGTCTCGGTTGCGCCAAACATTTCCTGTAGCTTTACAGGCAACACCGGTGCCGTCGGATCGGTGTAATCTATTTGGATGCTGGACCCGCTGGGAACGGTGAAGTGGCTCGGCACCTGTTTATCCAGCGTTTGCAGGGCTGACCAGTCCAGCTGGGTTTTCAGGATGGTCAGCATGTCCAGTGATTTCAGATGCTGCAAACGGCTCATGCCTGTCAGATAGGGCAGCAACCATTCTTCAAGTGTCTCGAGTAAGGTGCTATCCGACAAGTCGGGCCCGTTGCCGGTGGCCTGATAAAAACACAGCACCCGCCGCCGCCATTCCGCGGCTGCCTTGCTCCAGGGCAGGCAATCCAGCCCTATGTCGCGTATGCCATCAACGAGGGCGTCCGCAATTTGATCGCCAGTAATATTCCTGGCCGGCGTATCGCTGAGCACCAGGGCATTGAGGCGCTTTTGCCTGCGGGCGATCACAGAACGGCTTTGGCTATTCCAGATAGCGGTTTCCCCTTCCCGTATCTCGTTCTCAAACAGGTGTTCAACGGTTACGCCAGATATGGGAGCTGCTATTCGGATGCGGGCATCACGGGCATCTCCGCTGACCAAGGCAATTGCCAGATAGGGAACATCACCCAAAGCATCCTCAGCAGGCAGCACAGCCCCTTTACCGTTGCTCAACCGGTAACGGGATTCTCCACCGGGGCGGCGTTCTGCAATGCGGTCCGGATAGGCGAGAGCGACCAAGGCGCCAATCTGTTCATCCGGGGATAAATCCGGGGCGTGATCGTGGCGAATTTTCTTTGGCGTACGTCTCAGCCATAGCTTTGCGAGCGCCCTGGTTCGACTGAGGGCATTGCTGTTTATGGGCAGGCTTGTTTGCTCACCCTTCAGGGCGCTCACCCGTAAGGTCAAATCCACCGCTACAGGATTGCGGCCATCCCGCTGGGCAATATCCCGGTCGGTTAGCAAGGCGGCTACATTACACGCAATAACAGCCCATCCTGATTTTGCGCCTTTGACGACCATATGTGCCAACCGTGGGTGCATGGGCAGCATGGCCATCTCCCGACCATGGGCGGTGATCCTGCCCTGATCGTCTATGGCGTGTAACAGCCTCAGCAGGTCCCGTCCCTGATCCAGGGGGGCCTCAGGGGGCGGTGTCAGCCAGTTCAAGGAGCTTGTGTCATGGATACCCCAGTTCGCCAAATCCAGGGCCAGCGGTGCCAGATCTGCGTCGAGAATTTCAGGTTGAGAGAACTGTCTGAACGCGCCCTCACCTGCCTTGTCCCAGAGCCGGTAACAGACGCCGGATTCCATTCGACCAGCCCGGCCTTGCCGTTGCGTAGCACCCGCCAATGAAACCGGTTCCGTGAAAAGCCGGGTCATGCCGCTTTGGGGGTCGAACCTGGGGTTGCGGGACTGACCGCCATCGACCACCACCCGAATGCCTTCGATGGTCAGACTGGTCTCGGCAATGGCTGTCGCGAGAACAATCTTCCGCCGTCCGGAAGGTGATGGGGATATGGCCTGGTCCTGTTGGTTCTGGGGAAGTGCCCCGTAGAGTGGCATCACGTCTACATCACCGGGCAACGATGCATCGCTCAGCAGGTTGTCAACGCGCCGGATTTCGCGTTCACCGGGCAGAAAGACCAGTATACTGCCAGCTTCGTCTTTCAAAACATGTTTCACAGCCGAAGACACGGCCGGGCAGAGAGAATCCCGGAAACGGTCAACCGGTGGTTTGCCCAGATAACGGGTCTCGACGGGAAAAGCACGGCCCGCGCTTGCAATTACCGGCGCATCTCCCATTAATTCAGCAATCGGGGCCACGTCCAGTGTGGCCGACATCACCAGAATGCGCAGGTTCTCACGCAGGCCCGACTGACAGTCCAGGCACAATGCCAGGCCCAGGTCAGCCTGCAAATTACGTTCATGAAACTCATCAAAAATTACAGCCGCCACGCCTTCCAGAGATGGATCGCTTTGCAGGCGACGAGTCAGAATGCCTTCGGTGACGACCTCGATGAGGGTTTCTGGACCTGTCTTGTTATCCAGTTGGATACAGTAGCCAACTGTTTTGCCGACGGGCTCGCCCAGGGTTTGCGCCATACGTCGGGCTGCCGCCCTTGCTGCCAGACGACGCGGCTCCAGAATGATAATCTTGCCACCCTGTCGCCAGGGTGTTTCCAGAAGCCTCAGAGGAATCCGCGTGGTTTTCCCCGCGCCTGGTGCTGCCTGTACAACGGCGTTAGGGGTGTGCTCAAGGCTTGTACAGAGTTCCGCTAATATGTCGTCGATTGGCAGTTTGGTCATGGTTGCGGATCGTGTCGATTGAGGCTGCCTTTATCAAGCGTCTATAATTTTGACGTTGGAAAGGCGTTGTCAGAGCAGATCGGCTCGAGGCGAGTGAGCTCGTTCCATAGGCTTTGGGGAATCCAGCCTCGAAATTGCAGCCTCCGGAATTGCCACTCCCGATAATACTGTCCTGAAAAGCGCGCTCTGTCTCAATCCGCCTTCTCGGTACCGACCTTTAAATTGCCAATCCGGGCAACGGAATCACTCGTCACCTTGACCACGCGTTGCAGGAACGGGATGACGATGTCATTGGCTTTGAGCGCCTGCCAGATCATCAGCAGCAGGTCGCCACCGACGCGGTGTTCGCCGTCGTCGATACCTCCCATCCAGAATTCCACGAGGATGTTGATGCCTGAATCTTCAAATTTTGCGATTTCAGCGTCGGGCCTGAACTCAATCTCTACATTATCTCCGATGATCACTTTGGGGTGGCTGGCGACAACTTCGCGCAGGATGGGTAACGTCGTTTAGAGGTCGGTATCGTAGGCGACCTGGAAATTGATCGGATAGCGCTGCAGCTAGTTGTTATGGGTCCAGTTAGTGAACGAGGTCGTGACGAACTTCTCGTTCGGGACCATGATGTCCATGCCGTCATAGGTCTCGAGCGTCGCCGAGCGTATGCTGAGTTCGCGCAGCGTCCCAGCCCTGCCGTCTTCGAGCTGGATGTAATCGCCGATGGTGAGGCTGCGGTCCATCAGGATAATAATGCCCGAGATAAAATTGGACGCAATCTGCTACAACCCGGAGCCGAGCCCGACACCGAGCGCACCGCCGAAGACCGCCAGCGCCGTCAGATCGGTCCCCACCACGTTCAGCAGCAACAGAAAAACCACCACGAAGATGGTGATTTCGAACACCTTTGCCGCCACTTCGCGGGTCCCCGGGTCGAGCGCCTGCTGTGAGCGTAGCACCCGCTTGCCGGTCACATTGGACAGACGGCCCAGCCAGAACAGAATGAAGCCGAACACGACGGTGCGAGGAATCGTATAGACACTGATTTTGATGTTCCCGACCGCGAACGAGATGCTGCGTGACGTCGCTCAGCCAACCGAGGCGATAAAGGATCGCGACGGGAAGACCTATCCATTTGAGCAGGACGATGATCTTCTCGTTGTAGAGCAGATGTTTGGCGAAGCTGTACAGCACGAAAATAAGCGCGACGCCCTGCGCTGCTTTGACCAGCCAGACCTCACCGGTCGAGGCTTCGCTGATCAGCGTCGCAATCCCGAGCACGATGGCAGCGGAGACCGGTTGCACCAGGGCGCGCGCCCGATAAAGCGTCCGCCGCAGATCTTCAAGCGCGCCGGGCTGGGGTTCATCCCGAAACAGTTTCACGCGGTGAAGGATATAGGCGCCGAGCATCCAGCCAAACACGACGGCAAACACCACAATGCCGACCTGGATGTAGAATTCCATGCTGGAAAAATCCTTCGCCAGCGTCCGCCACGTTGTCTTGGCCTAGCTCATCACCCTCCCCTTGTATACGCTGAGCGATCATTCGAATTCATCAACCGCCGTAGCGTAAACGGCCCAAAAGCGCGATTGAAAACAACGGGTCACGAGGGAACATGCGTGCCGGAAACGAAAACGGCACAGCACGGCACATCACAGCACTTGGGGGCTGGACCCGCCCCTGTCATAACATGTCATAACGAGTGCAACGCTCTCAACACCGGATCGTGTGATGTCCTCTTCCCTTGCCACTCTCGATGCCCTGCCGTCGATCGTGGATTTCTACGCGCTGTACTGGAACAAACGGCCGTTCCTTGTACGGGGCGCCATCGATAAAGCCGTGATGGACGGACTGATCACGCCGGAAGAGCTTGCGGGACTGTCCATGGAAGAGACCGCGCGCGCGCGCATGGTCTCGCGGAAAGACTGGGCCTGCCAACATGGGCCCTTCACCGAAGAGGATTTCACGACCGCCGGAGAGCAACCTTGGAGCCTGCTCGTCCAAGACGTCGAACAATTCCACCCGAACACCGCCACGTTGTTGCGAGCATTCAATTTTGCGCCGCGCTGGCTGATGGACGACATCATGGTCAGTTTCTCCACCACGGGGGGCACAATCGGCGGGCACATCGACAGCTATCATGTCTTTCTCATCCAGGGTCAGGGCGCGCGCCGTTGGACCATTGGCCGTGAACCCGTCATGGATGAAAAGTACATTGACGGTCTCGACCTCAAAATTCTGAAAGACCCGATTGACGGCAATAGGGTCGAGGTAACCACTGGCGACATCTTGTACGTCCCCCCCCATTTCGCCCATGAAGGCACCACGCTTGATGACGCGCTGACCTTTTCCGTTGGTTTCCTCGGCCCGAAATTGTCCGAACTTCTGGATGCCTATGGTCAGCACCTCGCCGAACACGATGCGCTCGATCACCGCTACACGGGCAAGGGGTTGAGCGCGGACAGCTCGGGCTTCCTCGTCTCCACCGATGCCGTTGAGACGCTGCGCAATCATCTCAGCCACGCGCTGGATACGCCGGCGTTTTCTGACTGGTTGGCCTCGTTTTTCACCGGGTCAACCAGCGAAGACATTGCACAATACACCGAACGCGACGCCCCGCTGATCCTGGCTACCTTCACGGAAGCGCTGCAGGCAAAGGCCGGTCTGATCAAACCCGCCTACGTAAAATTCGCGCTCATCCCGTCGCCCGTCTCATCATCTCCCCCATCACCCCCCCCACCATCAAGCGGTACCTACAGCCTTGGCTTCAATGGCGAGACTTTCGACATCGATGATGATGCCTTGGCCATCATCCTGAGCCTGATGAAAGAAAATGCCGTCACCACAAACGACACGCCCGCGCTGCGCAATCATCTCGACCTTTTATGTACGCTCTATAACCACCAGGCGTTGGAATTTATCGACAGCGCCACGTAAGCCGCCTGGAGAACCGCCAGGATCGGGAAATGGTTATGAGCGGGCGGATTTGTGCCTGACTGGCTATCTCCACATCCAAGTTGGAAGCGGAGATAGCTGGACGGCCTACAAAAGGTCTGCTTCTGATCCTAAGCGGACTCTATCGAGCACGAGAAAACGGCGTCCCCGAAAATCGACGTTTCAATAGTTGGTCGCGCCGACATACGACACCGTGCGAAGCCGAGCCCCGCGAGGCCGAGAAACGCAGACTGCTTGCCAGCTACGCCACATTTAACGACAATCCAAATTGTCGAAACGGATCACTCGGCAAATCCACATCCGGAGCATCAATGACCAATCCTAATCCGCCGCTCAAGATGAAGCGGAATATAGCTTTGCTGGCCGTGTGCCAAGCGGTCTTCAATACCTCCACTGGTGTCGTGATGTCGGTCTCGGCACTGGTGGGTCTGGCGCTCGCTTCCAATAACTCTCTAGCGACTTTGCCGCAGGCCCTGCAGTGGGAAGCGACGGCAGCGTTTTCCATTCCACTCGCCTTCATAATGCGTCGGTTCGGTCGCAAGGCGGGGTTTATTTTTGGCGCTCTTATGGGGTCGACCGGCGCATTTGTGGCGGCGATCGCGATTTTTCAGGGATCGTTCATTCTGTATCTGGTCGCCATCCTGTTTTTTGGCGCGTATACGATCTCCGGTCATTCTTTCCGTTTTGCCGCCGCTGAAGTGGCCGATGACAAATGGCGCAGCATCGCCATTTCCCTGGTCGTGGGTGGTGGTATCGTCGCCGCCTTTGTTGGACCGGAAATTTCCAAATGGACTCACGACGTAACGGCGACATGGCTGGGCAATGGGTCTTTCGCGAGGGCGGTCGAATTTATTTGTGGACCCGTGATTGCTCTCGTGGCGGTAGAACCGGGAAGCCGCAACCCGCCCTATCAGTTCGCCAGCACCTTCCTCGTTCTCGCCGTC
>CAJIYX010000070.1 GCA_905181725.1 Alphaproteobacteria bacterium UBA830 | reverse complement strand
GTTCATCGTCTGGTTTGGGTTCGGCATTGAGACCAAGATTTCGGTCGCATTCCTGATCTGTTTTTTCCCGATCGTGGTCGACACCATCGTCGGGCTGCGCAGCATCGATCCGTCGCTGATCCAGCTCGCCCGCTCGATGGGCGCGCCGCCGTCGCGCATATTTCTGAAACTGCGCCTGCCCGGTGCGTTGCCGAGCATGTTCGGCGGCCTCAAGGTCGCCTCTGCACTCGCCGTGGTCGGTGCGCTGACCGGCGAATATATCGCGTCGGATTCAGGGCTCGGCTACATCCTGCTGAGCGCATCCGGAGAGATGAACACCGCCCTGCTGTTCGGCGTGCTGATCGTCCTGTCGATCCTCGCCATGATATTTTTCTATGCGATCGAACTGCTCGAAAAACTCCTTATCCCGTGGCACGTGTCGCAGCGGAGCCACACCCAATAACGACAAGAACTACCAGCACTCGACGACTGAGCAACCAACAAATCAACGGAGGACAAAATGAAAACGAATAAAACAACACTTGCTGTCGCCGGATTTCTTGCGGCATTTAGTATGACCCCTGCCCAGGCGGCCGACGATGTAACGCTTCGGCTCGATTGGGTTCTCGGCGGATATCACGCAGTCTGGCACTACGCCAAGGAAAAGGGGGTGTTTGCCAAGCACGGTATAAATATCAGTCTGCGCGAAGGTCGCGGTTCGATGACCACCTCGCAGACCGTCGGCAATCAGTCGGATGAGTTCGGAACAGCCGATGGCGGCGCGATGATGGTGCTGCGGTCCAAGGGCCTGAAGGTCAAAATGGTGGCAGGCTATCTGCGGACCGGGCCTAGCGCGTTGATCTTCCCCAAGTCCAAGGGCTGGAAAAGCTGGAAGGACGTAAAGGGTGCCAAGATTGCTGATTCCGCTGGCGGCAGTACGATCTTCCTGTTTAAGGCGGTCGAGAAAGCCATGGGATTAAGCGGAAACAAGATCGTGCTGGTGGCACCGCCCGCCAAGGTCAGTTCGGTTCTGTCCGGTAAGGTCGACGGCACGAATTCGTTCGGTTTTCTGCAAAAACCGATCATGGAATCCAAAGGCACACCCGCGGCGTATCTGAGCTTTGCTTCGGCCGGCGTTAACGTGCCCGGCCTGGCGGTGATCGCCCATGAGGACCTGATCAAGAATAAGGCCGATCTGGTCCGGCGTATGGTCGCATCGACCCAGGAGGCGCTGAAAATTGTTCAGGAAAATCCGGAAGCCGCCATCGACGCGCTGCGCAAGATCAAGTCGACGTTGAACCGGTCGGTCCATCTCGCGATCCTGAAATCGTCATTTGACCTTTATCACAGCGCGGCAAGCAAAGGGAAACCACTCGGCTGGATCCCGCCGGCAGATATCGAGAAAGCCCAGAATCTCCTGGTCGAATACGAGCAGATCAAGACCAAGGTGGCCGCGACCGATTACTACACCAACGCGTTCATCCGCTAAGAGCGCATTCATGGCGGAACATATCGCGCGCCATCCGCGTCTGCCTGAATTCGAGGGCATGAGCGTTGAGGATATCGCAGACCGGCAGGTCGCCTATTTCAAGGACCGTAAGCCGGACTGGGAAGCCTTCTCCGATGCCCTGATCGATGGTTACCGACGGGCGCAACATCGTTTCATCGGGAATACCAGCGGGAAGGCGGATAATTCCGTCATTCCCGTTGGCGCTTTTACGCTGAGCGTTATGTATGTGCCCCCGGTGGAGGGCAATGCGCCGCATACCCACGAGGTCGAAGAAATCTTCTTCATTCTCCAGGGGCACCTGATGGTGTTCCTGGAGGAAGAAGACGGCCGCAGGATTGAACGTAATTTAGGTCCGTGGGATTGTATTTCCTGCCCCGCCGGCGTGATCCACGGCTATCAGAACGACAGCGTTGAGCCGGTCTATATGCAGGTCATGCTGGGCACCGGACAAAAGCCTGATCTGATGGGCTACGCTGACGAGGATCTGTTCCGCAATCGCGACGCCCATATCAGCGGGTAGCGGCGGGTTTAGTTAAAACTCAGACCGCCATCCGGCTCGAATATCTGACCGGTCATGTATTTTGCTTCTTCCGAACACAGGAAAAGCATCGGTTTGGCGAGATCTTCGATGGTCGTCAGCCGGGGCAGACATTGCTGATCGCGAAACATCTCGAACACGGCATCCGGTGCTGACGGGCGCGGCACTTCGGTTTTGATGATGCCGGGCCAGAACGTGTTTACCGTTACGTTCCAGGGCCCCAACTCGCGCGCCATCGAGCGGGTCATGCCGAGCATGGCGGATTTTGACGTGATGTAGTGCAGGTAGTTGGCCGAGCCGAGCGCAACCGTACCGGAGGTGACGTTTACAATGCGTCCCCATTTCGCTTCCTGCATCGCGGGCACGACCGCGCGCGCGCAATAGAACGACCCGGTCACGTTGACCCGCATTGCGCTATCCCATTCGTCGAGGGGCAGTTCCCAGAACGGCGCCATGGTGATCCGTGAAAATACGGCTGCATTATTGATGAGGACGTCTATGCGTCCCGTCGCGCTAAGGGTTGCCTCGGTCATGGCCGAGACCGAATCCATGGATCCGACATCGGTTTCGAAAGCATAGGCTGTGCCGCCGGCCTCTTCGATCTCGCGCTTCACGTTTTCGCCGTTCTCGCCATTCAGTTCGGCGATGACCGGGATGGCACCCTGGCGCGCGAAATGCCTGGCGTAACCGCGCCCGATTCCCTGGCCGCCGCCGGTGATGATCACCACGCGGTCCTTGAGGCTTTCATAGTGTGCCGTGACGTCAATGTCGTCAGTCATCCTATCTCTTCTTGTCTCTATTTTGAACAACGGTACCATTGTCGTCAAACAGGGAAAAGGGGCAGTGTCATAGGAAATCGGCTTGCGTTGCCCGGAGGCTGACATGGAAAATTGGACTGCGCTGCTCAAGGCTGACGCCGGCCAAGACGGATAAGAAACCCGTTCGCCGGGATGCTGTTGTCGGGCCCCCGGGTTATGTGCCATTTTTTGCAGGGCTGCCGGCTCAGGCGGCCTTGATTGCTTGCTTCATTTGACGGACATGCCAGTTTGAAAGCCAAGACACTCTCCGGCCCGGAGTCATGAGATCTAGATATCTCGATTTTCTGGCCGAAAATTCGCGCTTTCTTGCCTTCGGGTTTCTGATGGCGCTCTGTTCGAGCTATGGACAGACGTTCTTTATTTCTGTTTTCAGCGGCGAAATCAGGAATGAATTTGGTCTTAGCCATGGCACGTTTGGCCTGATCTATTCAGCCGCAACTCTGCTCAGCGGTTTATGCATGATCTGGGCGGGCAGACAGATCGATCGGATCGATCTGCGCAGCTTCAGTACGGCGGTTTGCATAGGCCTCGTGGTTGCCAGTATTCTGACAGGCTGGACAACGTCGGTAGTGATGTTGGGGGTCGCGATCTTTGCGTTGCGGCTTTCGGGCCAGGGATTGATGAGCCACACCTCGATGACGGCAATGGCGCGCTACTTCGAGCAGGATCGCGGCAAGGCTATCAGTATCGCCAATCTCGGGTTTCCCGCAGGGCAGGCATTATTCCCTGTTATCGGTGTCGCGCTCGCCGCCGCCATCGGTTGGCGCAACACATGGTTCGTGCTGGCATTCATCCTCGCAGCTGTCCTGATGCCGTTGCTGCTTTGGCTGCTCAGAGGCCACGGTGAACGTCATACACGCATGCTGGTGCGGACCGCTGAGACGTCTGCGGGCAAGGGTCTTTCACAGCAGGTCCAATGGAGTGCCCGCCAGGTCCGCCGCGATCCCAGGTTCTGGCTGGTGGCACCCGGCGTACTGGGATTGTCCTTCGTCGGGACCGGCATTGTTTTTCACCAGGTTCATCTGGTCGAATTTAAAGGCTGGTCGCTTACCTGGTTCGCGGCAAATTACACCAGCATGGCAGTAGCAACCGTGATCACCGCGTTGATCGTCGGTCCCATGATGGACCGGATCAGCGCGATGCGGATGACGCCCTATTTTCAGGTTCCCGCGCTGCTTTCGCTTTTCTTTCTGGCAAGCGCGGACGGGCTATGGGTTGTCCCTGTCTACATGGTTCTTTACGGGCTCAGCATCGGCATGTCGCGGGTGGTGATAAGTGCCTTATGGGCCGAATGGTATGGGGTTCGCCATCTGGGCGCGATCCGTGCTCTGGTTGCCGCTATGATGGTAATGGCCAGCGCCGCGTCGCCGGTATTGTTCGGCTGGATGATAGACCGGGGCATCACCATGAACACTATTTTATTCATGTCGACCGGCTATACCGCCATATCAATTGTGTTGATCATGATCTCCCGGCGGATCACCGGGCAATCGGACGGGACGGCTGGTTGACCGGTCGGTGACCCGGAAATTTATCCCTTGGGATTATCCGGGCGCACCGCGCTCAATGCCGGTCGCCCCAAACAGCGGGGTAGGGCGATTTCCCTTCGTGCCTTCAATTTCACGAAAGAATACCGTCTCTGGACCGTTATAATGACGTGCTCTCGCTGTCCGGGAGCACCGAGGCATTGGGTGCCGGTCGCTTTAATGCGTGCGTCAGTATTCAAATCGATGCCGCATCCCTAAAATAGGCGTAATACGAAGATCGCAAGGCCCACTGGATCCGTACCTATTGCGACGCAAATATATAGTTGGAGCGAAAAATAATCATGAGCCAGATCGGTAAACCCGTCCGCCGAGAGGAAGATTTCAGACTGTTGCAGGGACGCGGCCGCTATCTGGACGATGTGTCGATGATGCGCCAGGCCCATGCGGCCGTTCTGCGCAGCCCGGTTGCCCATGGCGATATCGTGTCGGTAGATGTGACGGCGGCCCTGGCATCCCCCGGGGTGCTGGCGGTGCTGACAGGCGAAGACCTGGCGGCGCGCGGGCTGGGGGCGATTGGCGTGCTCAATCCGTGTGACCGGATGGACGGCTCCCCCGGTTTTGTGCGCGAGCGGCCGTTGCTGGCACAGGGACGGGTTCGTTATGTCGGTGAGGCGATTGCTTTCGTCGTCGCCGAGACGCTCAATCAGGCAATGGATGCGTCGGAGCAGATCGTCATCGACTTCGATAGTCTGCCGGTGCTGACGAGTGTCGATGCGGCGCTTGCCGACGGCGCGATGGCGCTGTGGGACGATAACCCCGGCAACGAAGCCTATACCTTCAAACGCGGCGATGCGGCAGCAACCGATGCGGCGATTGCCGGTGCGGCACATGTCGTGCGTCACCGGGTCTGCGTCAACCGGGTAGCGGGAAACGCCATCGAAAATCGCGGCTGTATCGCCAATTATGACTCTTTTGAGGATCGCTACTTGTTGCGGGCTACCGTGCAGTCAGTCCATGGCATGCGCCAGCAGATCGCCGAGCAGATCTTCCGCATGCCGCAAACCCGGCTGCAGGTGGTGTGCGACAACATGGGTGGCGGGTTCGGCATCCGGGGCGGGGTCTATCCGGAATACTCGTTGTCGCTCTGGGCGTCGGAAGTCACGGGGCGGCCGGTCAAATGGATTGCGGACCGGTCGGAAAGCCTGCTGACCGACGATCATGGGCGCGGCGGACTAGTCGATGCCGAACTAGCGCTCGATGCGGATGGGAAGTTTCTGGCGCTGCGAACCCATACCAAGCTGCCGATCGGCGCCTATTACACCACCGACCGGAATGTCGGCTGTGCCACCAGCGGGCTTGGCGGGCTCGCCGGGGTATACGGTATACCGACGGTGCACGCCCAGGTCACCGGCGTGCTCACCAACATGATGGGCAATGCACAGTATCGCGGTGGTGCCAAGCCGGAACCGGTGCATGTGCTGGAGGTCATGGTCGATGCGGCGGCACGGCAACTGGATATCGACGCGGCTGAACTGCGCCGGCGCAATACGCTGGCGCCCGATGCGATGCCGTTCAAAACCGCCCTTGGCGATACCTATGATTGTGGTGATTTCACCGGCAATTATGAAGACTGCCTCGCCGCCGCCGATTACGTGCACGCCGACGACCGCCGTGCCGAGGCAAAGTCCCGGGGCGCGCTGCTCGGTATCGGGACGTCGAATTCGGTCACCGGCGTGGCGAGTACCAATTTCGAACACGTAGAGATCCGGTTCGACGCCTCCGGCGGGGTGACACTGCTGAGCGGTGCGATGGATCACGGCCAGGGGCACGGCACAACGTTCAAACAGGTCCTGTCCGACAAGCTCGGTATTGATGCCGCAAAAGTCGACTACCGGTTCGGCGATACCGACAAGGTGGCAACCGGCGTCGGTACGTTCAATGCGCGAGTCGCTGTCTTTGTCGGCTCGGCGGTGGTCGATGCGGCGGATAAGATCATCGACAAGGGCAAGCGTATCGCGGCCCATATGCTGGAAGCCGCGGATAGCGACATCGAATTTTCCGATGGACGCTTCACGGTGGCTGGTACCGACCGCTCGGTCGATCTCGACCAGGTTGCGCGCACCGCGTTCAACAAGGCGAAGCTGCCGCCGGATATCGAACCTGGCCTGTATGAACATGGCGAATTCGGCATGGGCCAGGGACAGGCACCGGTTTTTCCCAATGGCGCCCATCTGGCGGAAATCGAGATCGATCCCGATACAGGAAAGGTCGCGCTGGTGCGCTACACCGCGGTCGACGATGCCGGCACCGTCCTCAACCCTATCCTGTTCGATGGCCAGGTCCATGGCGGGATCGTTCAGGGTGCAGGCCAGATCATGATGGAAGACGTCCACTACGACCCGGAGACCGGCCAGCTGCTCAGTGGGTCATTCCAGGATTACTGCATGCCGCGGGCGGATGATTTCTGTGATTTCAATATTTCCGCCAAGGAGGTGCCGACGGCACGTAACCCGCTCGGCGTAAAAGGTGTTGGTGAGGCAGGCACGGTTGGCGCTATGCCGGCGGTCATGAACGCCATCAACGATGCGCTCCACCGAGCAGGCGCATCAGTTATCGAAATGCCAGCGACCGCGGAAAAAGTCTGGCGGGCGCTGCAAGAGGTGTAAACGTACTGGATTTCAGGTTTTAGATCCCCCAACTAATTGATACACCGCCCCGCGCCTTCAGGAGATGCCACCCGTGACCACTCAGCCACCCGCCCCTCAAGCTGTTCGCAAAGAGCACGTGATCGATCGCCATGGGCGGATGATAGATGACCCATATGCCTGGCTGCGCGATCCCGACTGGGAAAAAGTGATGCGGGAGCCGGAGGTGCTGCAGCATGAAATCCGCGCACATCTGAACGCCGAGAATGCTTATACCGAGGTGGCTCTGGCACCTATCGCCGTCTTGCGCGAAGAGCTGGTCGCCGAACTGAAGGCGCGGATCAAGGAAGACGATTCATCTGTGCCGGCACCCGACGGGGCCTGGGCCTATTACCGCCGCTTTGTGCCGGGCGGCCAGTACCCGGTGCTTTGCCGACGTCCCGCTGCGGATGCGGGCAATACTAACGAACAGATATTGCTGGATGGCGATCGTGGGGCAGACGGACAGGCGTTCTTTTCCATCGGTGGTGCGACCCATACGCCGGATCATCGTCTGTTTGCAACGGCGATAGACCGGAACGGATCGGAATATTGCGAGATCACGATCCGCAATCTCGACACGGGTGAGAGCCTTGTCGACGTCCTGCCGAATGCGCAGGGTGATATGGCTTGGTCGGCAGATGGGGCCACTCTTTTCTATACTGTTCTGGATGACCATCACCGCCCGTCAAAGGTGATGCGGCACCGGGTTGGCACGCCCGTCGCCGAGGATACACTTGTCTATGAGGAGACCGATCCCGGGTTCTTCCTCGGCATCGGCAAGACGGAAAGCGGGCGTTTTGTCGTGATCGACGCGCATGATCATGCTGATACATCAGAGGTCCGCCTGATCAATGCGGCGGACCCGGCCGCCGCACCTCGGTTGTTGATCCCGCGCGAAACGGGGGTCACCCATGATGTGTCGGATCACGGTGACAGACTGCTGATCCGCACCAACGCGGCGGATGCGGTCGATTTTCGGATTGCCGAGACCCCGATGGACGCACCGGACCGCGACAACTGGCGCGATATAGTGGCCCACCGGCCGGGGTGTCTGATCCGGTCAATGGTCGTGTTCGATGGTTTTTTGGTCCGGCTTGAACGCGAACGGGCGTTACCTCGTATCGTGATCCGGTCGCTGGTAGACGGTGCCGAACACGAGATCAGCTTCGATGAGGAAGCCTACGACCTTGGTCTGGTGCCTGGCTACGAATACGCCACGACGACGCTGCGCTTTTCCTATTCATCGCCGACCACTCCACAGCGGGTCTATGATTACGACATGGCGACCCGCACCCGCACGCAGTGCAAGGAGCAAGAGATTCCGTCGGGGCACGACCCGGAGATATATGAATGCAGGCGCGTATTTGCGACCAGTCACGATGATGTGCAGGTCCCGGTTACCGTGCTGCGGGCAAAAGACACACCGGTAGACGGCTCGGCGCCGATGCTGCTCTACGGCTACGGCTCATACGGGTTCTCGATGCCGGCGTCGTTCTCGCCGCATGTCTTCAGCCTGGTCGATCGCGGCTTTGTTTATGCCATCGCTCATATTCGTGGCGGCACGGAGAACGGGCAGGGCTGGCATCTCGACGGCAAGCTCGACACCAAGAAAAACACGTTTCTGGATTTCATCGCCGCCGGCGAATACCTGATCGCCGAGAAGTTCACATCGGCGGGTAACATCGTGGCGCAAGGGAGAAGTGCCGGCGGGATGCTGATGGGCGCGGTTGCCAATATGCGCCCGGACCTGTTCTGCGGAGTCCTCGGCGAGGTACCGTTCGTCGATGTGATGAACACCATGTGCGACGAGACCCTTCCGCTGACGCCCCCCGAATGGGTGGAGTGGGGTGATCCGATCCGCGATGCGGCGGCGTTCGAGTATATGGCGTCTTATTGCCCCTATACCAACGTGACGGACCAGATTTACCCGGCCGTGCTGGCGACGGGCGGCCTCACCGATCCGCGCGTGACCTATTGGGAGCCGGCGAAGTGGGTGGCCAAACTGCGCCATCACAATACGGGCGACAGCGAGATCCTGCTCTATATGAACATGGATGCCGGGCATGGCGGCGCATCGGGCCGCTTCGACCGGCTGAAAGAGGTAGCTCTTTCCTATGGATTTGCCCTGATGGTGACGGGAGTCGGCGGGACCGCCGTGGAAACCGCTGCCGACCCCGACGCTTAAAGAACCGGATCCAGCGCCAGGTTGATCGCGCCTGATAAGAAATTACGAAGAGCGTCATATATCCGGTTAACGGCGGCCTCGACCTCGGTGAACAGCAATCCAGTGGCACCGGAGATCACCGTCGCCACGGCGCGGCGCGCCATATCAAGCAACTGTGCGGCGCCGCCCGGTGTGTAATCGTCCTCAGCCAGCCCGTTGATGACATCCCAGACGGCGGAGGCGATCTGGCGCATCTGGTGGATGATTACGGTCCTGGCGGGGTCCATGACGCTGTTGAAGGCGCCGAAGGCCTCAGTCTTAACAAGATCGAACAAGGTGTCGAAGGAGGCAACAGCGAATGTCAGGGCGGCGACGGAACTTCGATGTACAGGGTGTGGGGCGCACTGTGCCCTCTCCTGTGGGATCAGGCATTATCATTCAGCACAATCGCCGGATGCTCTTAGACGATAGCTCAACAGGAATTGCGGGGAAGCCCGTGAAGAGGAACGTTCTTGGCGCAGGCGAACGGGACCGGCCAGCCGGGATATACCGAGGCTGTCAGGATAACTCGGTCTCTCTTCAAGAACGATGTCCGGCGCGACCAGACTGGTCAGCAGGGGCGTTCTTCAATCGTGGGAATACCGCTATTCGCCTTTTGCGGCGGGTCGGCGAGCGCCTGTCCGTCGCAGGGTTGCTGCTGAAGATCGTATATCGCGCGCGGTTGGTTTGCTATCGCCTTGACCCGCGTGACCATGCTTGCGCCGATCAGACCTATACCGGCGAAGATTAATTAAGCCACGAATAGTCTCCCCCATACCGGGGTTTCTTGACGTGTTCCATTGCCAACCTTTTTAATGAACGTGTCGATAACGCGATTATGTCGCCGGATATCCCGCAGGTACTCGCTGCGAGCCGCGTTCTTAACGCACGACGGGCCGTCCCGACCCGGTGAACGTCATCCTACAGGGCATGGATAGCCACATGGCGTGACAAGGGTGTGGCAAAAATTGGGCGAATGCGTGGAAGTACAAATTCCGCTAGGTCAGTAGCGGCTGTCCAGCGTGCGGTAATCCGGCGGGGTCGTATCTATCGCCCGTCCAGCGCGAATAACGGTGCGATCGTTCTGAGGTCGTGACAGAAACTCCGAGTAGCTCCGGGCGCTGAATATCACCATGTCGGCGGGTCCACCTTCTTTAAGTCGGCCCTTATCGGGTAGCCCCATCGTATCCGCCGGTGTGCGCGTTATGGCAGCCGGCCAGTCGCCGACAGGATGATCCAGATGGGCGATACGGACAGCCTGGGTAAACACCTCGGCCCCATCTAGATCGCCATAGGCGTAGAACGGGTCGCGGGTGTTGTCGCTGGATATCGCGACAGGGATACCGCGGGCTTTCATTTCATGCAGGATGGTGACGCCGCGCCAGCGCGGAGTGTGGGGTAGCGCGCCGGGGTCAGGGCGATCCTGAAGGTACATGTTGCACATCGGCAGGCTGACAACGCGCATTCTGGCTTCCATGGCCAGGTCGAGCGCATGGTCGATTTCCGCCTGCGGACGAATTGCGAGGCTGCAGCAATGACCAACATTGACCGGTTTACCGAAATCGTTGCGGATCAGAGCTTCGGCGATGCGGTCGAACGATGTTGCTGTGGGGTCGCCCATTTCGTCAACGTGGAAATCGAGCCCCAGCCCCCGGTCGATGGCGAGCCCGATGACGAAATCGAGCAGCGCGTTGGTATCTTCCTGAACGTTCAGTACGGCGCCCATGATCCCGCCGTATTCGACCATCATGTCGGCGATCTCGGTACCGAAGCCGTGATCGGCATAGCCCCATAATGGTTCCAGACATACAGCCTGCAGCTCTATCCGCCCGGCCCAGGTATCGCGTAATTCGCTCGCCACGGGCCACGAAATCTTATGCTGCGGTGGCGTTGAATCGAGATGGGTTCGGAGCGCCGCCGTCCCATGCGCATAGGCGCTTTCAAGCGAGAAATTCATGCGAGCGCGAAGATCCTCCGCTGTCCAGTTGTCGGCGCGGTCTGCGCCGGTGGATGACAGCGCGCCCGCCCGGGTGCCATCCGGGTTACGCCGGCGCGGCCAGATATGCCCCTTGTCGATATGGGTGTGCAGATCGACGAAACAGGGCCACACCATGCTCGCGTCCAAATCGACTGACGTCTCGCTGCCGTTATCGGCACCGGCAGGCAGTATCGCGGCGATACGGTCGTCCGAAATAACGATATCTATATTTACCAGTCCGTCTGAATCCGGCGCTATCGAGGGCGATAACCCGTCCACCAGACACGCCGGTACCGTCCCATTGCGGAGCTTGAAGGTCTTTTCGTCTGGAAGCGTGCAGAAGCTGGCCATATTTGTGGATTCCCGGTGTTCGTAGTTCGTCAGATAGCCGGTATTCTATAGAACGCCGGCGACTTTCAACACATCGAGCTATGAGGAATAGAGAGAGGGGAATCGGCTGGTGGGCGTGAGAGATCTGATGAAAGCCCTGCCGGCGCAGGAATGACACGCTTACAGTGTGGCTACAGCAAAAGTTGTTGGACTGCCATTTGGGTGCTGAGAGGCGGATTTGGGCACTAATTTGACACAGGCCGCTCCGCCGAAAACATCTATTCTGCCGGCTGAATCTGAAACAGACGGAGAATTCTCCGGGGTCTATCAAGACGTCCCTCAATCCCGGATTTGCGATACCTGTGGTTCTCGCTATCGCGCTGACGCTGGGCGGATGTGAAAATATTAGTAAGCAATTCCAGCGCATGCTGGGTGGCAGCGCGATCGGGGTAGCGTCAGGGACGGCGATCACGGTAATTACCGGTGGTTGCGTCGCCTGCGGGACAGCCGTCGGCGGTGCGATGGGGGCCGGAGTCGGTTACGTCGTAACGAGATGGAAAAACAATAGCGGCGTGCAGCCGCGTTGGCATGTATGAAAAAGGCCGCCCATTCGGGCGGCCTTATCCGGAACAGCGTCGAGCCGTTTCTCAGTCGAAAGTGCCGTCGACCAGCGAAAACATCATGTGACAATCGGCGTCACTTCGGTTGGACCAGGCGTGGTTGGTGCCGCGCTGGACGCAGGTGTCGCCCGTTTTCATCAGCACTTCTGAATCGTCGAGCACGAGATAGATTTCGCCCTGCAGGCAGATAGCGTAATCGACGGTTTCGGTCCTGTGCATCAGCGGATGCGGCGGCTCTCCCTGATCGGATGCACCTTCGGCACCGATAGAGGCAAAGCTGCTTTTGGCGGCTTCGGCGTCGACATCATCGATCCAGTTTTTTTCCGGCGGGAACTTGATCACCCGGAAGACGGAGCCATTCTTCGGCGGCAGAAGCCCGATCTTGCGATCGACTGATTCTTCCGGTCCGTGCACCTTTGCCGGGGATTCGTCGAGGACCCACAGATTGTGGATTTCGACGCCCGGGCGGTTATCCGGCTTCAATACATTCGGGGTGGGGCCGTCGGAGACGACAATCGCTTTGCCGGCTGCGTCATGTCCCGTGACAATTCTTCTTACGTCCATTTTAAAGCTTCCCTTCGATAACATAGTTAAGAATACGAACGACCTGTTCGGGTGTTTCCGTTACCGCGAGGGCGGCGGCATCCACTTCTTTCAGAGCGTGGGTATGGTCTTCGGAATGCACCGTGATCATCGGTTTGCCAAGTGCCGCGGCAAAGCCGGCGTCGAATGCGGCATTCCATTGTTTGTATTTCTCGCCAAAGCGCACGACCACGATGTCTGACTGTTCGATCAGCGTGCGCGTGCGGATGGCATTCATCTTCGCGCCCTTGTGGTCCTTCCAGAAATCGTTGCCTTCGGCGCCGAGAATTTCGACGCCGCAATCGTCACTGGATTCGTGGTGCGTGACCGGGCTGTTGAATTCGACCGGCAGGTTTGCCTTCGCGGCACCTTCCTGGATGCGTTCGCGCCAGTCGGAATGGATTTCGCCCGACAGATAGACGGACCAGATGTTTTGAGCCATGCAGTTTTTCCCGCTATTGGGACGAAAACACCCTGTTGATCGCCGTTTCAGGAGAGATTTTTCGCCGAGATTGATCGTGACGTCTTTTATCACTTCATGTGCCGTGCTGCAAAGCCGCCGGGCCTAGGCCGATGCCGTCTTCTTCAGGACCTCGGAAACATCGACAAGTACGCCGCAGGATCCGCAGTTTGTTTCCAGTAATTCGAAATTCGGTCCGTCGCCATCGTACCGCCGGGCGATCCAGGGGCCGGCGCGGTGCATCGGGTGGCGGGATCGCGCGACCCCGTCGTGCTTCCCGCAGGCGGGGCAGGCCGATCCGGATTCAATTGCTGCGGTATTAATAGCAGCCCGCCGTGCGGTCTCGGTCTCGCTTCGCAGCGTGTTCGTTGCCGGGGCGTCGACCCCGCCATCGTCGTTGATGCGCACGCTATAGAGACGCTCGGCTTCCGCTGCCGATACGATGCCGCTCCGGACATCCTCGGCAACTTTCTCAGGAGGGCGGCGCAAGGGGTCGCCGAAACCGCCGCCACCAGCGGCCCAGAAACCGTATACGTCGCCTTTACGGATTTTTTCATCCGCCTTGGACGGAAGCCAGGCGAGGGCGCCGTCGAGATCTTCCAGACCGGAAATCGCGGTAGCATCGCCAAGGCGTGCTTCGATATCGGTTTCCCGCACGATGACCGACTGCGACCCTGCTCCAGGGTAGCCACCATTAATGCCATGAGCATTGGTCTGTTCGGTCCCGGCTGTGTTGGTCAGCTTCAGGGTCAGCTCATCGACGCCATAGGGCGTGATGGCGACCTCGGACGTTGCGCCGCCGCGGAATTCACCGGCGCCGGCGGAATCTATAAGGCGCCGCCGATAAAGATAAAGGATCGGCAGTTTCCATTCCGCGCTCTCGATATTGCCGAGACTGCTGGCATAAGACGTCACCGTGCCGGCGTGATGAAACCCGTCGGCAAAGGACCGGCCGGCCGCGCCGGACCCGCGGTGGTCCGACAGCAGGGAACCGGTGCGCCGTCCGTCGGGCAGCATGGCGAAGATGTTGTTGCAGTTGCTGGATGAATTCCACGACGGGCAGGCGCGGTCGCGGTGATTGTCCGAGCTGTCGAACATGCGGGCCACAGCCTGGGTCGCCGCAACCGTCACAAGCCAGCGGAACCCCACGGTCGAGATGCTGACCGGTGCCGGGTATGTCGCGTTGACCACGGTGCCTTCCGGCGCAAAGACCTCGATGCAGCGTTTCAGTCCGTCATTCCAGTCGATGTCGCCCTGGCACAGGAAACTGTAGAGCGGCACTGCCGAACCGGCGACGGTCGCCGAAATGGTGCTGTTGACCGCGGCCTCGACCTGGTCCGACGACCCGGTGTAATCGAAGCGCAGCGTGTCGTCCGTGCAGGTCAGCGTCAGTGCGACCTTGCAGATGCGTTCATCGCCGACGCGGATGCCATCCATATAAGCTTCGCCGGTCCAGGATCCGTTCGGAAGGCCGCGGATGAAGTCACGAACCTGGCGTTCGGCGAGGTGGATCGACTGGGTCATGACATCCCGCACGATATCTTTGCCGCGCTCGTCGAGCAGCGCCTGTAGGCGTTCCGTGGCGACGTTGATGGCACCGATCTGTGCGCGCAGGTCCAGCGCAACCGCATCGGGCAGGCGGGAATTGTTGACAAAGATCTCTTCGGACTCGGTGACCAGCTCGCCCCGGTCGAGGATTTTCATGAAAAAGCGCGGCGGGTCGTCGTCCAGCGTCCGCGCATTGATGCAGAAACTGCCCTCGTCGATGCCGCCGACATCCGGGTGATGCAGGACATTGGCTATCCACATGAAGACGTGGCCGTCGCGGATCAGTGGACTTGCGACCACGACGTCGCTCTGGTGCAGCGCCCCCAGAAACGGATCGTTCAGCATATAGGCGTCACCCGGCTGCAGGTCGTCGGCGCCCTTGATAACGGATGCGACCGCGTCGCCCATCGTCGTCACATGGACAAGCGAGCCGATCCCGGCAGTGACAAGCTCGGCGTCAGCCGTAAACAGACCGACATTGTAATCGTTGCCTTCGACCACGATCGGCGAGGCCGAGATCGTCTTGATCGCCAAGCCCTGTTCGTCGTTGATCTGCCACAGGCGGTGCTTGACGACTTCGAAGGTGATGGGATCGATCATGATACCGCTTGCGGGATGACGGCGAGATTGCCGAATGTATCCATTGTCGCTGATGCACCCGGCGGCAGCCAGATCGTGGTTGTGTCACGTTCGATGACAGCGGGGCCGTGATATGTCGGGCCGGCTTCGAGCGCGGCGAAGTCGATAATGTCGGCGTCCATGAACCCGGTATCGCGAAGATAGACGGGTCGGGTTTTTGGACTAGACAGGGCGATGGCGGTCTCATCAAGGGCGGCGAGGGCAGGGCGGCTGGTCGGGTGTGTCGCCTCGACGCGGAAACTGATCAGTTCGAGGGGCGTTTGGGCCCGGATGGTGCTGGCGCCGAACCGTTTTTGATAATACGCCTCGAACAGATCTCGGAGAACCTCGATATCGTCCACGTCGAAACGATCCGACGGCCAGTCGAGTGTGACCTCGTTCATCTGGCCGCGGTAGCGCATCTCGATGCGGTGGCGGAATGTACAGGCGGCAGGGTCGATCCCGGCTGCTTCCATATCGGTGGCTGCGGCTGCGCGCAGCGCCGCGAAGTTAGCATTGATGGCCTCTGTCCGGTCTGCCGCCAGCGGCATCGGCTCGGACCGCGTATGGCTATAGGCGATATCGGCAATCGCCACGCCGAGCGCGGAGAACACGGGGCCGGCATAGGGCAGGATCAGCTCGCCGATGCCGAGATGCCGCGCGAATTCGGCGCAATGGGCACCGGTTGCACCGCCATAGGCATAGAGCGCGAACGCGCTGGGGTCGTGGCCGCTTTCGATGGACACCTTTCGGATCAGGTTGGCCATCCGCGCATTGACGATCTCAAGGATGCCGGCGGCGGCTTCCGCCAGGTCGAGGCCGAGCGGCTTTGCGATGCGGTCGGCAATCGCGCGCTCGGATAAGTTCCGGTCCAGCTTGTAGGCGCCGCCGAAAAAATTCTCCGGATCGACAATGCCGCAGACCACCAGCGCGTCGGTGACCGTGGGCTCGGTGCCGCCCCGGCTGTACGCGGCGGGGCCGGGATCCGCGCCGGCACTTTGTGGCCCGACATGCAGCCGGTACCCGTCGGTCCAGGCGATGCTGCCGCCACCCGCCCCGATGGTGACCAGTTTGACCGCCGGCAGCGACACCGGCAGGCCGTGATCGAGGAACGGCCGGGGGTCTTCTTCCAGGGTGTCGCCGTCGATCAGCCCGACATCGAAGCTGGTGCCGCCCATATCGGCGGTAATAATCTTTTTGTGGCCAAGCTGGTCGCCCAGAAAGCGCGCCGCGACCAGCCCGCCGACGGGGCCGGAATTCACGATGGAGACCGCCTGTTTTCCGACATTCGCGGCCCGCGCGGCACCGCCGGTGGACGTGATGACCTGTATCGGGTTCGAGAGTCCGTGGGTCGCCAGGCCACTATCCAGATCGCTGATGTATTTCTGTGTCAGCGGGCCGATATAGGCGTTGATAACGGTGGTCACGGCGCGTTCGAACTCGCCCATTTTCGGGGCGACCTGATGCGACAGGCTGACAGGAATGCCGGGTGCGATGTCTGTGCATATCGCCGCTACACGTTCTTCATGTCCCGCATTGCGGAATGCCCAGAGCAGGCAGACAGCAAGGCTTTCAGCACCATCCGCGATGAGATCCTCGATAGAGGCCCGTAAAACGACCTCGTTCAGGGGCGTGACGACCTTGCCATCCGAGCCGATGCGCTCGACCACGCCCCGCACCATGTCCCGCGGCACAATGGGCTCCGGCGGTTCGGTATGTATAAAGTCCATCGCCTGGGATTGCGGCAGGCCTCCGACGCGCCCGATTGGGCCACGAGCGATGGCCAGGGTATCTTCGAAACCGGCGGTGAACAGCACGCCGACCCGCGCCCCGCGGCGCTGGATGAGGGCATTGGTCGACGCAGTGGTGCCATGGGCGAAGATGTCGGTGCGCGACAGGATATCGCTGACCGACGTGTTCAGCGTTCTGGCAGCGCGTTCAAGAACATCGAACACGCCCTGTTCGCGTGAATCGGGTGTCGAAAACGATTTTTCAGTGCGGATGATTCCCTGCGCGTCGATAAGGACGAGGTCAGTGAACGTGCCGCCGGTATCGACCCCGATATTCGAGAACCGGACCGGGCGGGTGTTTTCCATCAGTGCATGAACTGCCCGCCATCCACATTGATGGTCTGGCCGGAAATAAAATCGCTGCCCTTCGACATCAGGAACATCACCGTCCCTGCAAGATCTTCCGGATACTGATGACGTTGAATGCACCGATCCGACGGCGGTGCATTATTCTTGGCATATTCACCTGATGACGATATCTGGGTGTCGGACAGGGTAAAGCCCGGCGTGATGGCATTGACGTTGATGTTGTCGATGCCGACCTCGCGCGCGAGCGACCGGGTAAGCCCGATAACGCCCGCCTTCGACGTTGAATAATGCAGCCTGTTCGGGGTCCCGTTCCAGAACCGTCCAGACGATATGTTGACGATCTTACCGCCACCCTGTTCCTTCATTTGCGGGAACACGGCCTTGCAGCACGAAAAGATGCCGCGCAGATTGACGTCCATTACCCGGTCCCATTCGTCGTTCGGGATCTCTTTCCAGTCACGGCGCTCCAGCACGCTCATCAGCGACGCGTTATTGACTAGCCCGTCGATCCGCCCATAGGCATCGACCGCTTTGCGCGCCATCTCCATGGTTTTTTCATCGTCGGCAACATCTGTCGTGGCGGTAATGGCGTCTCCGCCGGCGCCGCGGATTGCCGCGACCGTATCTTCATTGGCATCATGGTCGATATCGGCGGCAACGACCTTCGCGCCGGCCTTGGCAAATTCCTGGCAATACACGCGGCCGATGCCCTTGCCGCCACCGGTGACGATGATGACCTTGCCCTCGATACTCAGCGGATTATCCGACATTTGTCCTGCCTCTGTGTGCGCAGCGTCGTTTTTTGCTACCGGTTCCATTGCTTCGATTTCTAACTAATTTATGCAAAAATACGCGGGAATGGACCGGCCAGCAAGTGACGTAGGCGAACGTTTTCAGCCTGTGCCGCAGCCCGCTTGAATCCCTCGATTGTTTCCTTCTCGAAGGCCAGCAGCTTTTGGACGCTTGGCCGCGTCTGCATGCGCTCGAAATGTGACATGACGTTGGGGAAGGCCGACATATCAAGCTTGAACTGGGTGGCGCGGCGGATGCACCAGAAGAAATAGGCGTCCGGCGCGCGGAAATCGCCCATCAGGTAGTCGCGCCCGTCGAGGATGTCGTTGGCGATGGCGAAGCACTCGTTGAGCGCCGCCGTTGCCTTTTCGATGATGGCGGCTCCGGTGTCGTCCACCGGGCAGACCTTTGCCGGGTTGTTGATCCGGCTGAGATAGGGATGAATGCCGGCCGAGCACCATGACAACAGTGAGATCGCCTGTACCTGGTCCCACGGGTCGGTCGGGATCAAACCTGCCTCCGGAAAGGTGTTCGCTACCCACAGGTGGATGGCCGCATTCTCCGTCAGCTTTTTGCCGTCGCCGATCAGCATCGGAACTTTGTGCTTGGGGTTGATCTCGCGGTACTCGGGGCTCAGGTGCTCATTTGTGCGAAAGTTGAGGGCATGGACCTCAAAATCCGCGCCGGCCTCGGTCAGCGAGATAAACGGGGCCATCGCGCAGGTGACCGGTGCGTAGAAAAGTTCGATTTTCATGGGTGTCGCCCTCGTTTTGTCGCTATTTATTTCGTTTCTTATGGCATTTTTGCCGGGCCGCGAACATATCCTTGGGCGATATCGGACGCGTGGGCGTCAGGTGTGCGTTTCGCCGGGTCGCCATAGCCGCCACCGCCCGCGGTCTGCAGGCTGAACCGAGTGCCCGTCTCGAAGAATTCCCGAAACGACGCCGGTAGCTGTTTCTCGGCCGCAGTGCCGGGTGAAAGCAGAAACCGGCTCTTGGCGCCATCTTCGCCACCGGCAAGCCCGCTGGGCGCCACGACAGCCCGATCAGCCCGATACACAACACTTGCGGGTGCCAGCAGCTCATAGTCCCGCCGGTAGCCGAGCCCGCCGCGAAATTCGCCGGCACCTCCCGTATCGGGCAGGGGCTCATAGCGGGTGATGCGACACGGGAATTCGGATTCGATGACTTCAAGCGGGGTGCCGTACAGATTGGCGAGATGAGTCGTCACGCCGGTCGCACCGTCATTGTTATGGCCGGCACCGTATGCCGAGCCGAAAATCTCATACTGGTTGCCGCGTCCGGGGGCGGCGTCTCCCCATGCGACGACGATACTGCCACCGCTGCCACCGGCATTCGCTACCGCACGGCCCGGCAGAAACGGATCGAGCGCCTGTAGGATGACATCCACCAGCTTGTGACAGGTTTTCATGTAGGAAGAGCAGGGCGCGGGCGCTTCGGGGTTGAGAACCGAGCGGTCCCCAAACGTGAACCGGACGAGATCACGCGCGGCGTCGCTATAGGGAAGGTTGGCGTCGAGAAAGCCGATCAGACAGTAGAAGACGCATGCTTCGACCATCGCAAGGCGGAGGTTTGCCGGCCCACGTGTCTGTGGGGCCGAGGCGGAAAAATCGAAATGGACATCGCCGTCGCGCACTGTGATCCGGACATGGAGTTTTACCGGGCGGCCCCGGTCGACACCGTCATTGTCGAGTAACCCTTCGGAGCTGTGCTCGCCGTCGGGCAGGCGTGCGAGCGCGGTGCGGAACTCACGATCGGAGGCGGCGATGATCTCGTCCATGGCGCCGGTGAAAACATCCGCGCCAAAGGTTTCGCACAATGCTTTGAGCCGGTCGCGACCTACGCCGGTAATCCCGATCTGCGCATTCATGTCACCCAGGACCAGTTCCGGCGCCCGGGAATTTGACGCGATCAGGCGCTGCAGATCGCTCTTGGCCTCTCCGGCACGCACAATTTTCACCGGCGGCAGTAGCAGACCTTCCTGAAACAGCTCTGTTGCCTGGCCCCAGGTGCTGCCCGGAACGGCACCGCCCATATCCGCCTTATGCGCGATGCTGGCG
>CAJIYX010000069.1 GCA_905181725.1 Alphaproteobacteria bacterium UBA830 | reverse complement strand
GCAGCAAGCCGCTGATCGAGGACGGGCTGGAACCGGCGGATCTGGCGCCCGACGCCATCGGCAGACTGGCCGGACCCAATGTATCGGAAGATGCGCGGACCCGGGCCATCGCCGCGGCGTCGCGGCTACACAAGCATTCCTATATCAAGACGGTCGAAGCGACGACGCAGTTCGACCGCGAGCACGTGCTGGCGGAAATCGACGTGCCGACGCTGGTTATTGGCGGTGAGTTCGATCCGCTGACCCCGCCGGACATGACGCGTAAGGTCGCCGCTGACATCACGGGCGCCGAATATCACATGATCTACGATGTCGGCCATCTCGGTAATCTGGAAAACCCGGTTGAGTTCAACCGGCTGCTGGATCAGTTTTTGGCGCGGTTCCGCGATCGGGCCAATGTCGCGGCGGACCCGAAAATTCTGGCAGGCTAAAGGGAGACAGGCGAAATGGATCTTGGAATTCAGGGAGAGGTCGTTCTTGTGCTTGGCGGCACTCGGGGCCTGGCGCTATCCGCGGCACATCATCTGTCGGATGCGGGCGCTGTGGTGGTGATGAACGGGCGCGATCCCGAAAAGGGCAGCAAGGCCATCTCCGAACTGCCCAATCCCGGCCATTTTGTGCAGGGCGACATCACAATCGTTGCCGAGCGTGCCGCTATCATCGAGCAGACTGTGGCACTTGCCGGCGCGCCGGCAATCCTGGTGACCAATTCGGGCGGGCCGCCGCCCGGCCAGTTCATGGACCACGACGACGAGACGTGGGAAGCCGCCTTGCGCAATAATATGCTCGGCCATATCGACATGACGCGCCGGGTGGTGCCTGCGATGATTGAAGCGGGCTGGGGGCGGATCGTCAACGTCACGTCGTTTGCGGTGCGCGAGCCTTATCCCAATCTGGTGCTGGCGAATGCTGTGCGCGCCGGACTGCACGGCGCGATGGCGACGCTGGCGCGCGAGGTTGCCGATAAGGGGATCACGGTCAATAACGCCCTGCCCGGCCTGATGGATACGCCGGCCCTGCAGCGCGTGTATGTCGCGCAGTCCCAGACGGAAAATATTGCGGTAGAACAGGCGCGGGACCGGATGGCGGAGTCTATTCCGGCGAAGCGGCTGGGCACCGCGGAAGATTTTGGCCCGGCCGTCGCCTTCCTGTGTTCGCGCCATGCGGGATACATCACCGGCCAGAACCTGACGGTCGATGGCGGGCTGGTGCGCGCCCTTCTGTAGGGCGCCGAAGGATACTGCAGGGCGCTGGATAAACAGGGAGCGTAAGAGAAATGCTGACAGGCGATATGCTGCGCCGCGCGACCGAGCGGTTTCGCGATAAAAGCGCGATTATCTGGGAAGGTAGGCATACGAGCTATGCCGATCTCAACGCCGATGCAAACCGCTTCGCCCATGCGCTGGCGGGGCTGGGCCTGAAGAAAGGCGAGAAGGTAGGCATCATTTCGCGCAACCGCACCGAATACGGCATCGTGTTTTTCGGCGCCGCGAAATCGGGCTGCGTGCTGGTCAATGTCTCGGTGCTCTATGCGCCGGATGAACTGCAATATGTTCTGAACAAGGCCGACGTCCAGGCGCTGATCTATGAAGATCTGTTCGCCGAAAAGATTGAGGCGGTAAAGCCGCACTGCCCGCAAATCGGAACCTATATCTCGATAGGCCAGCCATTTAACGATTTCATCGCCGGACAATTCGCCGACGAGCCCGACGTTGCGCTCGATGAGCGCGATCCGTTTTCGATGACCTATACCGGCGGCACCACGGGCCTGCCCAAGGGCGTGCTGGCAAGCCACCGTGCGCGGGCCGTCACCGCGCATACGGTCATGGTAGAGGAGAAGATCGACGAGCGTGATATCGTTGGCATCGTCACGCCGCTGTTTCATATCGCGGCGCTGAACATCATGTTCCAGCCGGCGATCCTGGCGGGCGCCACCGTGACCCTGCTGTCGAAATGGGAATCGGCGGATTTTGCAAAGATGGTGCGCGATACCGGCATGACGGCAAACTTCATGGTGCCGACACAGGCCGGCATGGTGGTGCAGGATCCCGGTTTCGATCCGGCCGATTACGCGACCTGGCGCAAGGTATCGTTCGCCGGGGCGCCGATGCCTGACTGGGTGCAGCGCGACTTTTTTGAGAAACTGCCGAAGGTGGAACTGACGCAGATTTACGGGCAGTCCGAAATGGGCGTGATCGCGGTGCTGCCGCACTGGCACCTGCCGGAACGTCTTGGCTCGATCGGGCGGCCTGCCTATAACGTCGACATCGCCTGCGTCCATCCTGATGGTACGCCGATAAAGCCGGGCGAGATCGGCGAGCTCGTCTCTCGCGGCGATAACCTGATGACTGAATATTACGGCGAGCCCGAACAGACCGCGAATTTCTTCAAGTTCGGAGATGGCTGGGCCTGGTCGGGCGATCTGGCGACAGTCGATCAAGAAGGCTTCTACACGCTGATCGACCGCTCGAAAGACATGATCATCTCGGGCGGCGAGAATATCTATCCGAAGGAAATCGAAGACGCATTGTATGAACATGACGCCGTCGCCGAATGCGCCGTGTTCGGTATCCCCGAAGACAAGTTCGGTGAAGTCCCCGCCGCATATATCCTGCTTAAAAGTGGGATGACGGCGACCGAGGGTGAAATCGTCGCGCATTGTGCTACCCGGCTTGCCCGGTTCAAGCGACCGCGGCTGGTGAAGTTCGTCGACGATTTCCCCAAAACGCCGATCGGTAAAATCCAGAAAAACTTCCTCAAAGATCCCTATTGGGCGGATCAGGAGAAAAAAATATGACCGACCGTTATGCCGCCTATGAACGGCTTAAATTCGACACCCCCGGTGAACGTATCCTGCGCATCACCATGGATGCGCCGGGCCGCCTGAACGCGGCGGACGAGACCATGCATGATGAGCTCGGCCGCATCTGGAAGGATGTTGAGGCCGACGCGGACGTGTCAGTTGCGATCCTGCGCGGCGCGGGCGAGGCGTTTTCCGCCGGTGGCGATTTCGACATGATCGACGAGATGATCGATAGTTTCGAGGTCCGCGCCCGCGTGTGGAAGGAGGCGCGCGACCTTGTCTATAACGTCATCAACTGCTCCAAGCCCATCGTCAGTGCGATGCAGGGCCCCGCCGTCGGCGCTGGTCTGGTCGCGGGCCTGCTCGCCGATATTTCCATCGCCGCAAAGGACGCCCGCATCATCGACGGTCACACGCGGCTCGGCGTGGCGGCGGGCGATCATGCGGCCATCGTCTGGCCGCTGCTCTGCGGCATGGCAAAGGCGAAATATTACCTGCTGCTCTGCGAGCCGATCTCCGGCGAGGAAGCCGAGCGCATCGGTCTTGTCTCGCTGTGCGTGGAGGCGGACGAATTGCAGGACAAGGCGGTCGAGGTGGCGGCTAAACTCGCGCGCGGCGCGCCGTCGGCCATCCGGTTTACCAAATACGCGCTGAACAACTGGCTGCGCATGATGGGCCCGACATTCGATACATCGCTGGCGCTTGAATTCCTCGGCTTCACGGGTCCGGAAGCCGTCGAAGGGCTTGCGAGCCTGCGCGAAAAGCGCCCGCCGAATTTCGATCCGAAGTCGAATCTGTAAGGTGGATGAGATGACAAAGATCTATGGCGACTTCGACCAGGAAACGCTCGATAACGAATATCTTATCAGTCGGACGGTACCGAACCTTGAGCCGTTCATCGCCGATTACGCAAAGTTCAGCGCCGACGCCCGCGTGAATCTGGACTGCCGCGCAGATGTTTCCTGCGGCGACCATGCGGATCAGCTGATCGATATTTTCCCGGCCGAGGGAAAAGCCAAGGGTAAAAACGGCAAGGCCGCTCCGGTCTTTATCTTTATCCATGGTGGCTACTGGCGGATGCTCAGCCACAGGGAATCCTCCTTCATGGCGGAGAACATGGTGGCCAACGGCATCGCCGTCGTAGCGGTCAATTATTCGCTGGCGCCGGATGCCTCCATCGATACCATCGTGCGCCAGTGCCGTGAGGCGATTGCCTGGACGTGGCGCAATGCAACCGATTTCGGTGGTGACCCGGATCGTATCTTTGTCTGCGGATCTTCCGCCGGCGGGCACTTGACCGGGATGATGGTCGCGGGCGGCTGGCATGACGATCTGGGTGTTCCCGCGAATGTCATCAAGGGCGCGGTGCCGCTCAGCGGTCTGCATGATCTCGAACCGCTACGGCATTCCTGTATCAACGAATGGGCCAAGCTCGATGCGGCCGCGGCGCGGCGCAACAGCCCGGTGCAGCATCTGCCCGATGCCGGCTGTCCGCTGATCCTGTCCTATGGCGCGTCCGAGACGTCCGAGTTTAAACGCCAGAGCGCGCTACTGGCCGATGTGTGGCGCGCGAAAGGCTGGCAGGCCGATATCTTCGAACACCCGGACCGCAACCATTTTGACATCGTGTTCGATCTGCGCGACTTCGATAGCCTACTGGGGCGCAAAATCCGCGACATGATCGGCTGAAGAAATACATGAACCCATGAAACCATGAAAGTTCCCGTCGTCTACACGGCGGTCTTTGCCATGTTGTTTCAGCAGGCATTGTCGACGATGAGCGGCCTGACCATTCCGGTTCTCGCGCCGCCGATTGCCGCCGAAACGGGGATGAGCGCCAGCCTGGTCGGGGTGTACACGGCGTTTCTCTATGGTGGATCGATGATCTCGTCCCTGGCGGGGGGCGGCTTCCTGCTGCGCTACGGCGCTTTGCGGGTCAGCCAGGTCTGCCTGCTGGTTGTCGCCATCGGCCTGTTGATAAACATGCCGGGCTATATCTATCTGTTCGTGCTGGGCGCGATTGTCACCGGGCTGGGCGGCGGACCGTCGACACCGGCGAGCTCGCAGATACTCGCGCGCTACACCAACCCGGCGACGGCGCCGTTTGTTTTCTCGATCAAACAGACCGGCGTGCCGGTCGGCGGCGTGATTGCGGGGGTGCTGCTGCCCGTTTTTGTCGAGATGTTCGGCTGGCGCGGCGCGCTTGTCTGTGCCGCCTCCATGTCGCTGGTCTTCGCGCTGATGCTGCAGCCGTTCCGCGCCGAGTTCGATTCCGACCGCCAGCCTCACCGCAGCCTGAAACTGACCGACCTGCGCGCCACGCTCGGTGCCGTGCTGCGGGATGCCAGGGTGCGTGAACTTGCCCTGGGGCTGTTCGCCTTTACCGGGCTGCAGCTCGCCTTTGCGTCGTTCTTCATATCGTTCCTGTCGCTCGGCATGGGGTGGACCCTGACCGATGCGGGCATCGCCTATTCCATTGCCATGGGGGCCGGCATTGCAGGTCGGCTGATCTGGGGTTGGGTTGGCTCGCGGTATGTGCCGCCGGTATTGCTGCTGGCCGTTCTCGGCCTGGCCATGGGGGTTGCCTGCATGGCCATAGGGCTGGTCGATGAAACTTGGCAAAAGCCTGCCGTCTGGGCGGTTGCGTTCTGCTACGGGATGACCGGGATCGGCTATCAGGGGGTGCTGCTGGCCGAAATCGCGCGCATTGCGCCCCCCGGCATGGCGGGCGTGGTCACTGGCGGCGCCGTATTTTTCGCCTATGTCGGCATGATCACGTTTCCCGGCAGCTTCGGGATCATCCTCGCGCTGACCGACAGCTATCAGACGGCATTCGTGATCCTGGGGGCGGTGCCAATTGTCGTCGGTGCTATGTTATTCGTCTCGGCGCGCCGCCAGAGAATTTAATCGTCGTAGAACAAGAAACCTCAACCGGGAAATCACTTATGGGCCCTATCAAAACCACCATCGTCGGTAGTCTACCAAAACCCGAATGGCTGTCCGACCCAGAACAGCTGCGCGCGCCCTGGCGCCAGGAAGGTGCTGCGCTCGAACAGGCGCAGGACGATGCCGTCGCCCTGTCGCTGACCGCGCAGGAACAGGCCGGGCTCGACATCATCTGTGATGGCGAACAGCGCCGCCGGCATTATATCTGGGGCTTTATCGAGCATCTGGGCAGCGTTGATTTTGAAAACCCGGCGAAGAAACAAAGCCGCGGCCAGCGCTATTCCGAAGAAACTCCGGCCCCGCGCGTCCTCGAAGAATGGTCCTGGACAAAGCCTGTCCTGCTCGATGCGCTGCGCTTTGCCAAGGCGCGCACCGACCGCCAGGTGAAGGTGACTTTGCCTGGCCCGATGACGGTCGCCGACAGCGTGTTTGACGAGGTCGGCGGACGGTCGGATGCCGATTTCGCCGCCGCCTATGCCGACCTGCTGAATAAGGAAGCCCGCGCGTTGTCAGCAGCCGGGGCCGATATCATCCAGATCGATGAGCCCTGCTTCAACATCTATACGGACGAGGTAAAAGACTGGGGGCTGGAAATTCTGGAACGCGCGTTTGATGGCGTGACCGCGAAGCGCGCCGTGCATATCTGTTACGGCTACGGCACCGAGATCGTCCTTAACTGGAAAAAAGCCAATGACGACTGGAGCCACTATAACGCCACGCTGCCATTGATCGCCGAAAGCTCAATCGACCAGATCTCGATCGAATGCGCGGCCTCGGGCGTCGATCTCAGCGTGCTCGATTGTCTGGCCGGTAAGGATGTGATGGTCGGCGTGATCGATGTCGGCACCGAGGAAGTGGAATCGGCCCAAGTCGTCGCCGACCGCATCCGCCACGCCATGGAACATGTTTCTGCCGAACACCTGATCGCGTGCACCGATTGCGGCATGGTGCCGCGCAGCCGGCGCGCGGCCGAGGGTAAGATGAATGCGCTGGCCGCGGGTGCAGCGCTGGTGAATACGGAGCTGGGTGCCTGAGGGTACCCAGCTCCGTACGGCGCGATTAAAAGCTGATATCTATACGGGTGGACTGCCCCCAGACCTCCTTCAGACCACCTTCAGCAAGCTGAAGGTGCGTTCCCAGGACTGCTCTGCCGCAGCTTCGTTGTAAGCTGCGCCATGTCCTGGGAGCATATAACCGTGCTCAACGCCGCCCGGATAGAGGAACACGTCCGCGTCGTCGCGTGCCGAGAAAGATTTTTTGACCTCGTCGATGACAGCCAACGGCGCAGCCCGATCATTGTCGCCCCAATGGAAGCTGAGCGGACAGTTCACATCCGGCATGGAATCGAGGTGTTTATCAACCATGGAGCCGTGGTACGAGATGCCCGCTTGAGTTCCGCATTTGGCTGCAGCGACGAGTGCGAAGGGACCGCCATAGCAGAAGCCCATTACCGCAACCTTGCTATTGCATTCGGTTCGCGCGCGGAGATCTTCTACCACGTCGGCAACATCACCGAACGCCTGGTCGAACGGCGTACGCCCCATGCGGGCGAATGCGCGGGTCCGACCTTCTTCGTCGTGGCCCATGATTCCCGGATCCTGGTCGCTCCAGAATGGGTCGGGGATGACTGCGGCGAAGCCCTCGCCTGCGAGCCGCTCGGCAACCATGGCCATGTCATCGTTGACGCCGTATATGGAGGGGACCACCACTACTCCGGTGGAGGGGCCTCCGCTCGGGAATGCCGCCATGCAGGGGATATTGCCGCCTCTGGAGGCGGCAATATTTATCTCGGTTACAGCCATGGCCTCTGCCTTTCCTGATTAATAGAACACGCCGAGTCTCTGGCTTCGCCAACGGCCCAGCGCAATCTTTTCTTACTTGATGTGTGGCGGCGTTGCAAAAATCGCCGCGTCGCCGACGGAAAGATGAACACGCCCGCCCCGGGGCACCCGTCAACCGGGAACTCGGGTATTAAGAAGCACAAAAAACGGCGCCCGATGACAAGGGTGCCGTTTTTGCTTCGAGGTGAACCGGAATTTACATGCTGAGCGGGGCGAACTTCTGCGCCGCCTCCGCGCTCTTTTTGCGATCCGCATCGGGCAGCGGGATCAGGCCCTTGTCGGCGAGGTAGCCGTCCGGTCCCCAGGCTTTTTCAGCCGTGAACTCGGACACATATTCCCTGATGCCCGGAACGACACCGACATGGGCGTTCTTCACGTAGAAATACATGGAACGCGATATCGGGTACTTGCCAGACGCGATGGCGTCGAATTCAGGCGCGGTGCCGTTGATGCTGCTGCCCTGCACCTGGTCGTTGTTCAAATCGAGGAACGAGAAGCCGAAGATGCCGAACGCGTTCGTGTTGGCGACGAGCTTCTGGATGATCAGAACGTCGTTTTCGCCCGCTTCGATGAAGCCGCCGTCTTCACGGATGCCGTGGCAGATGGCCTTGTACCTGCTCTTCTCGGACCTGCGGATTTTTTTGATCGCGGGGAACTGCTTGCAGCCGCCCTCCATCGCAAGCTCGACGAAGGCATCGCGCGTGCCCGAGGTCGGGGGCGGGCCGAGCACTTCGATCTTTTTCTTCGGCAATGACGGGTCGATACCGCTCCACATTTTATACGGATTTGCCCGCAGCTTGGAGCCGTTGGCATTCGCCGGCACGTTTTTGGCAAGGGCGAGGAAGAGCTGCTTCAGGGTGATCGTCATCTGGCCGGCCGATTTGGCATTGGCCAGTACGATGCCGTCATAGCTAATTTTGACTTTGGTGATCTTGCTCACGCCGTTCCTGGCGCAGAGGTCGACTTCGGATTGCTTGATCCGGCGTTACGCATTAGTGATGTCGGGATACTGAACGCCGACGCCGGTGCAGAACAGTTTCAGCCCGCCGCCGGAACCAGTGGATTCCACGACCGGTGTTTTGAAATCGTTGGTCTTGCCGAACTGTTCGGCGACCGTGGTCGAGAACGGGAAAACAGTGGACGACCCGACGATGCGGATCTGGTCGCGCGCCTGAGCGCTGGTGGCAAGTGCAACGGTCGCTGCCGCTGCGATCGCCATAATACGGGTGGTGTTCATTTCGCCTCCAAAGGAAAAATTTCAGTTTATGCGGAGGCGGAACATTCAGTTTCGCGCCCGTCCGGCCGACGCTCATCGCCGACACTTGGAAACTAGGGATCGTGTGCGATGGTAATGTGACGCCTGGATGACAGTTTTGTGACGCGGATTTTGGCGGCGCCGGGCGGTGACAACGGCAAGCCCGATGGCAACAAACGCCTCAATTTTTCCCGGTCATGTGCTTGATTTCGAAGGGGGAAGGCTTCTTTGCGATAGAAAGCTCCCTCCGGGGAATTTTCAGCGCTTACGCGGCCTTTGGCCACGGTCGCTGAAAATGGTGCCGCCTAGGTGACTCGAACACCTGACCCCCGCATTACGAATGCGATGCTCTACCAGCTGAGCTAAGGCGGCCCGTACAATCCGACTTGTCGATTGCAGGCGGAGAAATAACGCCTAATGCGCGCACAAACAAGAGGATAAGCGCCGTGGATATTTCCGGGTGGCTTCGGGGCCGTTTCAGGGCCGCAAGGGCGCATCGTTGTTGTTTGCATCGCCGGTTTTTGCAGCAGGTTCTGCCGTCATGTCTTCCGGTGCTTCGTCCGGAATCTCGTCTTCCAGCCGCAGCGTCTCGTCATCCTGGTCGAGAACGGTGACGTTTCCCGAGTCAGCGCCCACATCGCCGCCGTCTGTATCTGCAAGCTGCAGGCCCAGCGTCGGCGCGCGGGCCGGGGGTTCCCAGGCCAGCGTGCCGAGTGCCTGGCAATTGCCGCAGACAGGTGTCCAGTCTCCCCATGCGGCACCGCAATCACCGCAGGTCCAGGCCGGATCGGGTGGCGCGTCGGACGCGCGGAGCAGCCAGGTACGGACCGCGTCCGGGTTGTCGCCCGATCGATCCTCGAGGCCGGCCATCATCCGGCAGATCCGGGCCGGCGGATCGTCGCCCGCGGCTTTTTCCAGATGATTGCGCGCTTCGCCCCATAATTCTGCCGCGAGCGCCGCTTCGGCCAGCGCGATATGACTTTCCCGGTGATCGAGATTGAAAGACAACAGGTGCTCGAATCGTTTGACCCGTTTCAGCTCATCGCCGCCAGTCCCGCCAGATTTGTCCAGATCACCGTATAGACGGGCAAGCTCCGGATGCGGCGTACGTCCCCAGGCATCCTGGATCATGCGTGTCGCTGGGCGAGCCTTGCCGGCACGGACCATCAGGTCCGCGGTCCGCAGGACGGCAGGCAGAAATTCCTGTGTGAGCGTATTGGCACGCTTGGCGAATTTGAGCGCTTCGGCCAAATCGCCGCCGGCCTCGGCTTCGCCGCTGCATCCCAGCAATACCGCCGCCCTGCGGTCCCGGGCCGCCTCGGCGGTGACCGCGCGTCGCTTCACCGCTTCTTCAAGCGTCGACAGGGCGGCGCGCCAGCGGCCCTCGGCGATCTGCAGGTCGAACATGGTGTTGAGAACCCAGGGCGTTTTCGGCTGCAGCTGATAGGCTCGTTCGGCATATTCCAGCGCGCCACGTCGGTCGTTGTTCTTCTGCGACTGGATCAGCAGGCCGCGGACGCCGAGAAAAGCGGTTTCGGGCCGTTCCAGCATTCCTTTGAAATAGCGGGTGGCGGCTTCGTCGTCGCCGTTGAGCTGGGCCGCCTGCGCAGAAAGCAGCATGGTCAAAGGCGGCTCTTCCAGCAGCACGTCGGCGCGTCGTGCCTGACGGTTGGCCTCGTCGGGATCACCCGCGGCAACGGCGACCATGCCCTGGGTCAGCGCGCGGTAGCCCCGCTCGCGGCGCGATGTCCGTAGGCTTTCACGAATCCGTCCGGGGACGTGCCCGATGGCGCGGAAAAATCCGATCACGATCAGCGCGGCGGCGAAGATGGTAGCGACGGCCAGGACAAACCGGCCGACCGACATTTCAATCAGCCAGCCCTGCCATTCGATCGACACGATACCGGGCCGGTCGCTGAACCAGATTGCTGCAGCCACGACGATGGCCAGCGCGACGATGATCGATATCGTAAAGCGGATCATGACGGGTCTCCCGCAACGACGCGGGTCAACACGATTTTATCGAGCGCCGCCTGGGCGAGGTCGGCGGCAAGGCGGGCCTGCGCTGCTTTGAGCCAGGAGGCTGCTGCCGCGGCACCCGGACCGGTCAGGGCAGATATTTCGTTTGCGGTCTTTGTCAGGTCGCCGCGCCGGGCGGCCATCTCTGCACGGGCGAGGATCGCGTCGGCGCCGGTCCCCTTGCCGTCGATCCGCCGCACCGTCACGAAACCGGTCAGTTTCGACACCGTCCGGTCGATCCAGCTATCGTTGTTCGACTGGCGGTCTGCTGCCACGACGGCGGTGACCGCGGCGGGCAGACGCGTGAACAGCTCGTTGCGTGTCGCGACACCTTTGGGCGCTAGAGGTTCGATTGCCCTGAGAGCGGCGGCGACCGCCGGGGCTTCTCCCGCCATGTCTTGGAGCGCTTTGATCTCCGCCACGAACGGGGCGGCACCAAACAGCGCGTCGCGCAGTTTCCGTGCAGCCAGCGCGATCGTGTCGGTCTTGCCGGCGAGTACGGCGGCCTTGCGCGCGGTGTCCAGATTTTTCTCCAGCCCGGCGATCTTGGCGGCGGCTTCGTCGACCGTCGCGTTGAGTTTGCCGGCGGCGGCGGCGCGCTCGGTGGCCATTGCTTCGGCCTTATTCGTTGCAGTGTTGGCGGATGCGCGCGCTTCTTTTTCAGCGGCAAGCAACTGGTCGAGCGCGGCAATCCGGCCTTTAAGTGCGGTGTTTTCCGTTGCCGCTGCTTCTCCCGCGGTGTTGGCGGTGCGCAGCGCAGCAAGGGCTTTTTCGCTGGCAGCAAGTTTGGCGGTCAGCTTGGCGGTCCGGTCGGCAGCCTGGTTTTCCATCGCCGCGATGCGGTATTGAGCGGCGCCAAGGTTGGATTCCTTCGCCTGCAGTTTCGACGTCAGGTCGGTGAGGCGGGCGCCGAGGGCGCGGTTTTCCCGTTGCAAAGCGCCGGAGACCGCGGCGGTGCCTGATAGATGATCCCGGACCACCGGCGGCAGACTGTCGCGCCACGATGGCAGCGTTGCGTATCCCAATCCGAGCAAGACGATCACGGCAATCAGTGTGACTAGGACCGTTCCCATGCGGTGCCGGCCCGCCGTTTCGGTCGCCGTCGATGCAGCGGCAAGGGCGGCAGACAGCGCAGCGGCGGAATTGCGCATCTCTGATGACTCTGATTCTTTTTTTGTATCGACCACCGTATCGGCGGTTCCCGGGATTTTGCTGGACGCCGGCACCGAAGTTTGTCCCGAAATGTGCGGCAATACATTCTCGGATGGCAGCTTAGACGGCTCTTTGGAAGATTCCCCAGTTTGGTCAGCTTCGCTCATGGCGATCTCTTGCGGCTTTCCGTCATCTTCGTTTGGCGCCGTACTTTGTTCAACCGGAGCCCTCGTTTTGTCCACAGCTGATTCTGGACTTGATTCCACAATTGATCCTGGGCCGCTCGCAGGCAAAGTTTTCGCGGCTGGCGGCGTGCCGGTATCTTCGAGTTTCGCGATCACGGATAACAGGGCTGCCGTCGTTGGAAGGTGCGCGGTGACGGTCTTGCGCCATTTTATATCGGCGATCTCTGATGCAACAGCGTCTGACAGACAGATTGCGGTCAGGCTGTCGCAGGTTCTGGCAAGCTCTGCTTTTTCAACCAGGTCGGCGAATATACGCCCGGTGCGCGGCGAAAAGAAAAGGACGTAGTTGAGCGTGCGGTCGCGCAGCGCGGTTGCGGTTTCGTCGGCAAGTGCGCCCAGAGCCTTCGCTTCGTACAACGGGCGGCGCACGGTTTTGAAGCCCGCCTTGTTCAGGGCGTCGGTGAGGTCGCCGGCAACGGTCGCGCCCGCCGCATGAAACAACTGGCCATCAGCCGGGTCCAGCCGGTCGATCGTCAGCCGGACAAGATCGGCGCTATCGCCCTCTGCGCTTTCGACGTTGACGAATCCATTGTCGCGGGCCAGCGCCGCCGTCGAATCTCCGACCGCAAATACAGCGACGTCACGCCGGGCCGACAGGCGCGAAAAAGCACGCACACCATTTCGGCTGGTGAACAGGATCGCCTGTGCCAGCGTGACCTCGCTCTCGATATCGCCAGTGGCGTATTCGATACGCATCATCGGCGCCAGAACCGGGGTGATGCCGCGGCGTACCAGCGCGATGGCGGCGTCCGCGGAATCCTCCTGCGGACGCGTGATCAGGGCGCGTTTGCGTCGGCGCTCATTCATTGTCTGACTCAATCATTGTCTGATTCTCATCTGACGTAATCATGGTCTGATTCAATGAAAAACCCCGGTCCGGCCTTGTCGCGAAGTTCATCTGCCGCGTCTTCGCCCATCCGCGCACCGTCCGCCGCTGCGCCACGGCGTTCGGTTTCGATCAGCTCGCTGCCGTCGGGGCGCACAATCGCGGTTCGCAGATACATACCGTCCCCGTCGATCTCCGCCAGCGCCGCGATCGGCGTGCGGCAGGAACCGTCCAGCCCGGCCAGTAATGCCCGCTCGGCTGCCGAACTGAGCGCGGCCAGTCCATCGTTCAGCGGGTCGAGAAGTTCGGCAATGCGGTCGTCGTCCATGCGCCGTTCTATACCGACAACGCCCTGGCAGACCGCCGGCAGCATCTCTTCGGCGGCAATCGGCCGGGCACCGACATCGTTCCGCCCCAGCCGGTTGAGCCCGGCGACGGCCAGAAAGGTGGCATCGACTTCGCCGGCCGATACCTTGCCGAGCCGCGTGTCGACATTGCCGCGTAACGGGACAACTTTCAGATCGGGCCGCCGGTGCAACAGAAGCGCCTTGCGCCGGAGTGATGCCGTACCGACCGTGATGCCGGCCGGCAGATCGGCGATCGTGTCGGATCCGGGGGCTATAAGGGCATCGCGCGGGTCGGCGCGCGGTAACAAGCAGTCGATGATCAGCCCGTCGGGGAACCAAGTCGGTACGTCTTTCATGGAATGGACGGCGATATCGATTGTGCCACCCAGCATCGCTTCTTCAATTTCCTTGGTGAACAGGCCTTTTCCGCCGACATCGGCCAATGTGCCCAGCTGCAGTCGGTCGCCCGAGGTACGGATAATTTTGATATGAACGGCACCCTCCGCGGCAAGGTCGGGATGTGCCGCGGCGAGCCGGCGGCGCACTTCGTTGGCCTGCCAGAGTGCAAGCGGGCTGCCGCGGGTACCGATACGAACTTTGGGAACTGTCATCACAGCGACCGTACCCCAATACGGACCGATTCGCCGCAGAATTTGCACATGGGTACCCGCCGAGATTTCCCCGCAGGGGTTGCCACTGGCGTGGAATTTCCGGCAGCGCTGAGGTAGGGTCGCGACCTCCGGTAAACTGAACGCGTATTTATATCGATGATCGTCTTGGGCATTGAGACAAGCTGTGATGAGACGGCGGCGGCAATCGTCGCCGACGATCGCCGTATTCTGGGGAATGTTATCTATTCCCAGCTTGATGAACACAAAGCTTTTGGCGGCGTTGTGCCCGAAATCGCGGCGCGGGCGCATCTTGATATTCTGGAAGACGTCATCCGCCAGACGTTAGCGCAGGCTGATATGGAAGTTGCTGATCTCGACGGGATCGCGGCGACTGCCGGGCCCGGTCTGATCGGCGGCGTCATTGTCGGCGCCATGACAGCGAAGGCAATGGCGGCGACGTGGAACCTGCCCTTCATTGCGGTTAATCATCTCGAAGGCCACGCGCTGACGGCGCGGCTGACGGATGATGTCGCGTTTCCCTATCTGCTGCTGCTGGTTTCGGGCGGCCATTGCCAGTTCTTGACCGTCACCGCGCCCGGCCGGTATGAGCTGATGGGCGGCACGGTCGACGATGCGGTTGGCGAGGCCTTCGACAAATGCGCCAAAATGATGGGGCTCGGTTTCCCCGGCGGCCCTGCGGTTGAGGCGGCTGCCCGGTCGGGTGATGCAAAAAAATTCGCCTTTCCGCGTCCGATGAAAGGGCGGCCCGGCTGCGACATGTCGTTTTCCGGCCTCAAGACATCGGTGCGCCAGGCGATACTCAACTTGCCGGGTGACAGCCTGGCCGATACGGATGCGGCCGATATCGCCGCGTCGTTTCAGGCCGCCGTGGCCGATGTGCTGGCCGACAGATGTGCCCACGCAATCGCCGAATTCAATGACAAACACCCCGACGGCAAGACCCTGGTCGTGGCCGGTGGTGTCGCTGCCAATATGGCGCTACGCGAAAAACTGACCGGGCTCTGTGCATCGCTCGGGTTTCGCTGCGTTGTGCCACCGCCCGCGCTGTGTACCGATAATGGTGTCATGATCGCCTGGGCCGGGATAGAACGGCTGCAGCTTGGTCTGACCGATGATCTGAATTTCGCCCCCCGCCCGCGCTGGCCGCTGGCGGAACTGGAAGGGGTGCCCGTCTAACGCGCCCGTCTAACGCATCGGTCTAACGCATCGGTCTAACGCGCCGCGCTCGCGCATCGGAACCCGACCATGTCGAGCCCGATATCGGGCGGGTTGCCATGCTTGTATGCCGCGCGCAGATCATAGGGGTGGTTGCCCCAGCCATCGCCCTTGATGACGAGCCAGTTCTTCTGCCCGGGGAATTGTGTGGTTGTCTAATCCCAGACGTTTTCCGCCATATCCTCAAGACCGAAGGCTGAACGTCCGGCCGGGAATGAACCGACAGGTGCCGTCGTGCGAGAGCCGTCGGTTTCGTCCGGCGCACAGCAACTATCCGTAACGTAATTGGCCCGCCGCTTTATGACGGCCCCGGTTTGCGCGGGAGTATCGTCATCCCAGGCGTAGCGGCGGCCATCAGTGCCGCGGGCGGCGTATTCCCATTCAGCCTCGATCGGCAGATGGCCACCCCTCCATTCGCAATAGGTCGCCGCGTCGCGCTGGGAGACCTGCACGACCGGATAGTTCTGCTTCCCGTCGATGGTCGAGTTTAGTCCGTGGGGGCGCTGCCAGGTGGCGCCGGTGACCGGCCGCCATTGTTCGGTCCAGACATATCCGGTGCCGCTGCGTTCCGGGTCGGTGATCTGGCCTGTCGTTTCTACAAAGACCGAAAGCTGCACGTTCGTTACCTCGTGGCCGTCCATTGCGAAGGGTGTGACGCTGGCCGTCCGGAGTTTCTCGTTTGCAACGCCGGCGGCATCGCCCATCAGATAGGTGCCGCCGAGGACGGTGACGCGGTCGTCGGCGCGGACTGCGCTGCGGTCTGCGGCACGTGATGCAGACGGCAGGCCGATTAGGCCTATGAAGAGAAATAGAATTGCCCGCTTACAAAACTGTCTCACCCTGCGTCCGTTCGCTTTGGCATTTGCCCGGATCATCGTACACTGCCCTTCAACCAGGATTGATGGGAGAAATAGCATGACCGGCAATGAAGAATTCCGCGGACATGCGGTTGTGATGCAACCGGGCGACGGGCCAAGTTTCTGGCAGCCGATGCCCGCCAACGGCCATGCCGATCCGATGCTGACCCCGGCGAACACGAAGTTCAAGGATGTGTCGATGGGCTATCAGACCATCGCGGTCGGTGGCCACGTGCGCGAACATTCGCACCCGGACCAGGTCGAATTGCAGATCTGCTTCAAGGGAAAGGGCCATGTGATGGTCGATGGCGCACGCCACGATATCGTCCCCGGCTCATCGGCTTTCCTCGGTTACGACGTTAAGCACGCTATCTATAACGACGGCGACGAAAATCTGGTGATGATGTGGGTGATCACGCCCGCCGGGCTGGAGGATTTCTTCGAGACCATCGGGCAGTCCCGCCGGCCGGGCGATCCGGCACCGGAGCCGTTCGCGCGCCCGGAGAATGTCGTCGAGATCGAACGCTCTCTCGGCATGAACGGCACCTGAGCAGGACGGAGAGATAACGTGCCAAAAGTCGATATCGGCGACGCTGAAATTCATTACGAAGAAGCCGGTTCCGGCGATCCGATCATGTTCGTACCGGGGCTCGGCGGCGGCGGCGCGGTCTGGTCACAGCAAACTCCCGCTTTCTCGGACAGCTACCGCACCATCGTTCACGATCACCGCGGCTGCGGCCAAAGCACCTATTCCCGCATCGAGTATTCGGTCGATCAGATGGCGGCCGATGCCATTCGTCTGATGGACAAGCTCGGTATCGATCGGGTCCACTGGGTCGGTCATTCGACCGGTGGCGCGATGGGCCAGATCGTCGCGCAGGATTATCCCGATCGGCTTGCGTCATTGGTCCTCAGCGCGACTTGGCCGGGACAGGATTCTTATTTCAACCGGGCCTTTGCCGCGCGCAAGTCGGTGCTGTCCGGTTCCGGCACCGCAGATTACGCGCGCCATTCAATCCTGACACTATTGCCGCCGTGGTACATCACGCGCAACCCGGACCGGATCGACGAGCTTGAAGGCTACCTTGCCGGCGCCGACCAGCCGGTCGAGATCATGGAAAGCCGGATTGACGCGATCTGTGCGTTCGACCGGCGAGACCGTATGGGCGATATCAAGGCGCCGACCCTGGTGATCGTCGCCCAGG
>CAJIYX010000068.1 GCA_905181725.1 Alphaproteobacteria bacterium UBA830 | reverse complement strand
GACAGGGGGATGCGAATCCTCATATGGAAAATGTCACTAATCTCGGTTTTGCTACCAAACTTCAGACGTTGATAGAGGATGACTGAACCATCACCCCGCACATCAATCTTGTTGTTAACGTCTGTCATGGAGATTACCCCAATACGCATGTGTATCATGTGTATGATATGTGCATGCGGTTTTAGGGTCAAACAACGAGTTGGCGAAAACCGAAGTCATTGTTTTTATGAAGAAAAATGGTGCACCCGACAAGATTCGAACTTGTGACCTCTGCCTTCGGAGGGCAGCGCTCTATCCAGCTGAGCTACGGGTGCCTGTCTCGTCGCGATCAAACCTTCTGATCGATCCAACGCGGCTGAAACATAGCGCGACGGCGTGCGCGCGGCAATCGGAATGGTGAGGTATCAGTTTCGGGGTTTTGTGGATGTTGCGGCCATTGCGTTCCTTGCGGCTTGGTCCGCGCCGGAGGGCAATGGCGCTGTCCGGTCGGTTATCCAGGCGATAATATCGTCCAGGACGATCTGTGCTTTGAGGTCCCGCAGCAGCAGGTGCCAACCGGAGCGGTAAACGGCAGGGCGATGGCCGATTGCCGGTGGCAGGGCGGCAATCATGTCGAAGGTCGGTTTTTTCGGCATAAGTTCGTCATGGGCGCCATACAGGATTAACGCCGGGGTCCTGATGTTGGGCGCCGAGACGATCGCGGCATCCATTGTATCGACCAAGCCCTTGATCGCATCGACGCGGGTTTCCTTGATGATCAGCGGGTCGGCGCCGAGGGCGCGCAACATCGGGATATTGTCGGACGCTTGGATGCGCAGCCCCTGACCGGTCAGCGGATACCACGGGATCGTCCGCGCGCCGAGCCACAGCGTGGCCCGGGGGAAGGCGCCGATATAGCGGCGTCCGCGCAGCGCCGGGGCAACGAGGATCAGTCCGTCGGCTTTGAGCAATCCCCGTGCAGCCGCGATCATCGCAATTGCGCCCCCCATGCTTTCGCCGGCAACGAAAAGCGGCCGATCGGGATGGCGGGCACGTATCAGTGCGACGGCCGCTGCGGCATCGGCGACCATGGTGTCGTGTCCCGGCCAAAGCCCGCGCTTGGGCGCATTGCCGAACCCGCGCTGATCGAAGGCATAGGTGGCAATGCCGCGGGTCGCCCAATAGGCCCCCGGTTTTTTGAAGGCGCGCGCATAATCGTTAAAGCCATGCAGCGCGATGACGACCGCACGCGGTGTGCCGTCAGGCAGCCAGCGGCGCACCGGCAGGGCGGCCCCATCGGCCTGAACAAGTTTGTCTTCCAGCAGGACGGGTGCCTGGATGGCAGGGCCTGCCGGTTCGAGGCGCGGCGCGCAAGCGGCAAGGAAGATGAATGCTCCGACGCTGATTGCCCGGCGCGTCATCTTCACGGGGTCGGCCTGGTCCTGGCTTTTTCGAGCGACCCGGCCTGAGGGTCCCCATCGCGGCGGGGCGGCAATCCGTCGCCGCCGCTGCTGGTCAGGGCAACGAAGATTTCTTCGAGATCGGTATCGCGGGTCGACAGGTCCGAGATTTCTAGCCCTGCCTTTTTGACGGCGTCCAGCAGTGTGCCCATATGCACCTGGCTCGGCGGGAAGCGAATGAGCAATTCGCGGGGCGACCTGATTTCGGCGTCGACCCCCGGGCCGGACAGGCCCTCGGGCACCGTGTCGATATCGCGGTCGACCGTGATACGCGCTTCCTTGCGGTCGAGCCGGGCGAGCAGGGCGGACGTCGTATCCTGGGCAATGATCTCGCCGTGATTGATGATGGCGATCTCGTCACACATTTCCTCGGCCTCTTCGAGGTAATGCGTCGTCAGCAGGATCGTTGTGCCGGCGTCGTTCAGTTCCTTCATGTAATCCCAGAGCGACTGGCGCAGCTCGACATCCACACCTGCTGTCGGCTCGTCGAGGATGACCACCGGCGGGGTATGCACCAGTGCCTTGGCGACAAGAAGCCTGCGCCGCATCCCGCCCGACATTGAGCGCGCATAGACATCCGCCTTGCCGTCCAGTCCCAGCGCGGTCAGGATTTCCATGGTCCGGCGCTCATGCTTGGGCACGCCGTAGAAGCCTGCCTGCAGTTCCATGACCTCGCGCGGTGAAAAGAACGCGTCGAGGTTCAGTTCCTGCGGCACGATGCCGATCGACGCGCGTGCCTGACGCATGTTCTTTTCGATATCCCAGCCAAGAATGCGTGCCGAACCCGAGGTCTTCACCACCAGCCCGGCCAGAATGTTGATCAGCGTCGATTTGCCGGCGCCATTGGGGCCGAGCAGACCGAACACCGATCCCGGCGGTACCGACAGGCCGACGGATTTCAGTGCCTCTCTGGGCGGGCCGTCGACGCCGGCGTAAACCTTGCGCAGCCCGGTTGTTTCGATGGCGGGCGTATCGGGATTCGGTTCTGTCATGCGGCTTTCAAAATGCGTGGCGCATGTGGCTTTCACGCCGCGCCGGGTTTGGGTATCATCGGGGCGAAACTACGGTCAACGCTTCTGAGAGGCAAATACACTATGGCGCAGGCGCCCGAACCGCCCGAAACTGTCGAAGTCGAAGAAATCTCCGTGTCCTGCGATGGCGGCGGCGGTGCGCTGGGCCATCCGAAGGTCTTTCTGAAGCTCGAAGACGGGGAAGTCGAATGTCCCTATTGTGACAAGAAATTCGTTCTGAAAGCGGGAGTAACCCCGTCGGGCGGCCATTAACCGTCACCATGCAGGCTTTCTGACCCCATAAGAATACGCCCCGGACAATGTCTGGGGCGTATTCTTATGGGGTCAGATCTACGCTTGTGCACGAAGCGGTCACTTCGGTGCAAGCACCATGATCATCTGCCGGCCTTCCATTTTCGGGAACTGTTCGATCTTGGTCAGTTCCAACAGGTCGTCACGTACCCGGTGAAGGACCTTCAGACCCAGATCCTGATGCGCCATTTCGCGTCCACGGAAGCGCATGGTGACTTTCACCTTGTCGCCTTCGCCCAGGAACTTGTTCATGGCGCGCATCTTCACGTCATAATCATGCGCGTCGATATTGGGACGCAGCTTGATTTCCTTGACGTCGATTGTTTTCTGCTTTTTACGGGCTTCGTTCTTCTTTTTCTGCTCTTCGTATTTGAACTTGCCGTAATCCATGATCTTGCACACCGGCGGATCCGCATTATCCGCCACGATGACAAGATCGAGACCCAAATTCGCTGCGCGGTCGAGTGCGTCGTCTCGGGTCACAACGCCGATCTGTTCACCTTCGGCGCCAATTAGGCGGACCTGAGCCGCCTTAATCATCTCATTGATGGGCCGACTGTCCTTTACGGGCGGCTCCATGCTTGTATGTCTTGCGATAGAATTTCTCCTCTGATCGTTTCGGTTAAGTTATTTGTCCCGTTAGATTTTTAGTCTGAGTACCATCGTTCCGATCGGGCGGTTCGGGTTTGGGAATATGGTCGTCCTGTACCCCGCGCCCGTTATTTTTCCGCCGGGTTTTTGCTTTCCTCGGCAAGTCTAGCAACGGCCTCGTCCAGCGCAAGGAATTCTTGGTCCTTGCCGCCGAGACGCCGCAGCGCAACCTTGCGGTCATCGACTTCACGTTGTCCGACCACGAGCATCGTCGGGACCTTTGCCAGGCTGTGCTCGCGCACCTTGTAGTTAATCTTCTCGTTGCGGGTGTCCACCTCGGCGCGGATGCCGGCGGCGTCCAGCGCGTTGCGAACCTCGATCGCATAGGCGTCCGCATCCGACGTGATCGTCGCCACGACGGCTTGCACGGGCGCCATCCACATCGGCATGCGCCCGGCATAGTTCTCGATCAGGATGCCGATAAAGCGTTCGAACGATCCCAGGATCGCGCGGTGCAGCATGACGGGGCGGTGTTTCTCGCCGTCCTCGCCGATATAAGACGCGTCCAGCCGTTCGGGCAGCACGAAATCCACCTGCAGGGTGCCGCACTGCCAGTCGCGGCCGATGGCGTCGCGCAGCACGAATTCGAGCTTGGGGCCGTAAAACGCGCCTTCGCCCGGGTTCAGCGTATAGTCCAACCCCGACGCCTCGACCGCTTCGGCCAGTGCTGCTTCGGCACGGTCCCATACGGCGTCCTCGCCGGCGCGGGTTTCGGGCCGGTCGGCAAACTTGATGACGACTTCTTCGAAGCCGCAATCCTTGTAAACGCTGAGCAGCAATTCACAGAATGCTTCGGTCTCAGACGTGATCTGGTCCTCGGTGCAGAAGATATGTGCATCGTCCTGCGTAAACGCCCGCACCCGCATCAGCCCGTGCAGTGCGCCCGATGGCTCATACCGATGGCACGACCCGAATTCGGCCATGCGCAGCGGCAACTCGCGATAGCTGGTCATGCCCTGGCGGAATATCTGGACGTGGCCGGGGCAGTTCATCGGCTTCAGCGCGAAGACGCGGTCGTCTTCCGTCTCGGCCGTGAACATGTGGTCGCGGAATTTTTCCCAGTGACCGGATGCTTCCCACAGGCCGCGATCAATCAGCTGTGGTGTTTTTACCTCGACATAGTTCGCCTTATCCAGCCGCGCGCGGATATAGGTCTCAAGCGTGCGGTACAGCGTCCATCCATTGGGATGCCAGAATACGCTGCCGACGGCTTCTTCCTGGAAATGGAACAGGCCCATCTCGCGGCCGAGGCGGCGGTGGTCACGCTTTTCCGCTTCCTCCAGCATCATCAGATGCGCTTTGAGCTCTTTTTCGTCGCGCCAGGATGTGCCGTAGATGCGTTGCAGCATCTCGTTATTGGAATCGCCGCGCCAATAGGCGCCGGCCAGTTTCAGCAGCTTGAAGCCTTTACCCACATGGCCGGTCGACGGCAGATGCGGCCCACGACACAGGTCCATCCAGTCGCCCTGGCGATACATCGAGATCGTCTCAGTTGCCGGCAGATCGTGAATAAGCTGGGCTTTGTATTTCTCACCGATATCGGTGAAATGCCGGACAGCGTCGTCACGGTCCCATTCCTCGCGGCTAAAGACATCGTCGCGCTTGATGATTTCCATCATCTTGGCTTCGATCTTTTCCAAATCGTCAGGCGTAAACGGCTCTTCGCGGGCGAAATCGTAATAGAACCCGTTTTCAATCGACGGCCCTATCGTCACCTGGGTGCCGGGATACAGTGCCTGTACGGCTTCGGCCATGACATGGGCGGTATCGTGCCGGATCAGATCAAGTGCATCTTCGGATTTGCGTGTGACGATTTCGACCGTGCTGTCCGCGTCGATGCTGCGGGACAGATCCAGCACTTCGCTGTCAATTTTTATCGCGAGCGCGGCTTTTGCCAAGCCCGGCCCGATTGCCGCCGCCAGCTCCGCGCCGGTTACGGGGCCATCAAACTGTTTCACACTGCCATCGGGCAGCGTAATCGCCACATTGCTCATGATTTTTTTATCGCGCTCACGGGTTAACCATAGAGCGGGGCGTTTAACGCAAACTTAACGCCCCGGCAACCTCCGATACGGGTAAATCCCCCAGTTTTTCGCGGCGAAGCACCTGAACATCGGGCCCGCGGGGCGCCGTGATGGACGGATCGGATTCATCTGAAAACAATACAACGGACGGACAGCCGCAAATCGCTGCGATATGCAGCGGCCCTGTATCGTTGCCGACAACGCCCGCAGCTTCACGTGACAGTGCCGCGATGTCGGCAAACGATGTCTGCCCGGCAAGGTTCAGCATCCCGGTGCCGTCGGCAATTTCAGCGGCCAGGTCGGCCTCGTCCGGTCCGCCGATGATCACCGGGGTGACGCCCTGCTTCAGCCAGCTTTCGCCAAGTGTCCTGTAATTATCCGCCGGCCAGCGCTTGCCGGGTCGATGTGCGGCACCGCCCGGAATCATCAGGGCGAACCGAGCCGGCAGGGCGAAGCGCGAGATGTCCGACGTCGCCCAGGACAGGTCGGGCAACGGTGTTTCCGGAATGCCGGCTACGGCGAGCTGTTCGGCCTGGCGTTCGATCGTATGCATTGAATTGCGTTTGCGGTTGGTATGCGGGTGAGAACAGCCAAAAGCGATGCCCGACCATTGCGGGCGCATGAAGCCGCGCATGAGGCGGAAATACCAGCTCGACCGGTCCGAGGTCTGCAGATCGTAGACCCGATAGAATCGGCCACGCCGCAGCTGCCGGCGTAACCGCTGGATCGCGATCAGGGCAATCCGTGACGGGCGCTCATCGACCCAGACCTCATCGAAATACCCGCTGGAGCGGGCGAATTCAGCAAACGGTGCCGAGGTCAGCAGCACGAGCTCTTCGTTCGGATGCGCCGCGCGGATGGCGGCAAACGGCCCTGTCGCCAGCACGAAATCTCCGAGTGCGCCCAGCTTGATGACAAGAAGACGGCCCTTCTGCTGAATCATCTGCGCGGGAGAAGCTCTTCATAGACGGCGAGTGTCGATGCGCACATCTGCGGTTTGTTGAAATTGTCCCGCACATGGGCGATGGCACGCCGCGCGACCGTATCGCGTTCTTCCCGCGTCATCGATAGCGCGGTCCGCAGTGCCTGTGCCAGTGTATCCGCGTCGCCCGGTGTTACCAGCCAGCCGGTTTCGCCGGCGATAACAGTTTCCCGCGCGCCGCCATGATCGGATGCTATGACGGGACGTCCCATCGCGTGTGCTTCGGCCGCCACCCGGCCAAACGCCTCCGGATCGGTCGAGGCAGATATCACCACGTCGGCCAGCATATAGGCCGCCGGCATATCGCGGCACGGGCCTGTCAGATGGATGATGCCTTCGACGCCGATCCGGCCGATCTGGGCTTCCAGTTCGTCGCGATAGGCGGTGCGTCCCTGGTCGTCGCCGACCAGCAATACGCGCACGTTATCGCGTTCCAGCCGGCGGGCAGCCTCAATCAGGACGCTCTGACCCTTCCAGCGCGTCAGCCGGCCCGGCAGCATGATCACCGATGCGTCGTCGGGCAGGCGCCATGCCTGCGACAGCTGGATCATCCGTTCGGGCGAAACTGCGTCCGGTTTGAAATTCTCGGTATCGACGCCACGGGGGATGACACGGATTTTCTCGCGCGCCACACCATAATTTTCTTCGATGTGGCGGCCGATAAATTCGGAGATCGCGATGATGCGCTCCCCCTTGGTCATGATCGCGTTATAGGCTTTCTTGACCGGATTGCTGAAATTATAGGTGCCGTGGAAGGTTGTCATGAACGGCACGCTGCATCGCTGTGCCGCGCTGCGCGCGCTCCATGCCGGTGCGCGGCTACGGGCGTGGACGATGGAGATATTATGTGTGCGGATAACGTTGGCGATCGCCCTGATGTTCTTCCGCATGATCAGCGGGTTCTTGCTGTCCACCGGCAGGGTGATATGGGTTCCGCCAACGCGCTCGATTTCATGGGCCATCGACCCACCGGACGAGGCGACAACGGCGCGCCAGCCCGCCGCCGTCAGCGCAGCAGCAATATCGACAGCACCGCGCTCGACGCCGCCGGTTTCCAGCGACGGCAGTATCTGAAGCACAGCAGGTGCTTCCGCATTGCCTGCGGGCACGCTATGACTTGTCTGAATTTCCGCTTCGGCGGGCGTCATGATGGTTATGCAGTTTCCATGAACGACAGCAACGATAAAACGCCCGAAATCCTACCACGGGACGATGGGGGCACAATCGCCTACCGGCGGCTCGACGGCAAGTCACCCGGCGTAATGTTTTTAAGTGGCTTCATGTCCGACATGCAGGGCACCAAAACCCTTGAGGTTGAACGCTATTGCCGGGCGGCGGGGCGGGCTTTCGTGCGCTTCGATTATCAGGGTCATGGCGAATCATCCGGCGATTTCGCGGACGGGACCATCGGGGCCTGGGCAAAGGATGCGATTGCCGTTCTGGATGAATGCACCGAAGGGCCGCAGGTTCTGATCGGCTCGTCGATGGGCGGCTGGATCATGCTGCTGACAGCGCTGGCGCGGCCCGACCGGATGGCCGGGTTGATCGGCATTGCCGCGGCACCCGACTTTACCGAAGACCTGATGTGGGACCGATTCGATGACGAACGGCGCCGGGTTCTTGAACGTGACGGCGTCTATTATGAGCCGTCTGAATATGGCGACGAGCCTTATACGATCACCCGGGACCTGATCGAGGACGGCCGGTCACACTTGCTTCTGCGGCGGCCGATCGCGCTGCATTGCCCGGTCAGGCTGCTGCATGGCATGCGCGACGATTCGGTGCCGTGGATGACCACCAGTCGTATCGCCGAGAAAATCCTGTCTGAGGATGTCCGTATCTTTCTGGTCAAGGACGGTGATCACCGTCTCTCACGCGATCAGGATATCGCTCGGCTGAAAGTCACGCTGGATGATCTGTTGGGCGAACTGGGCGATATGGGCGAAATCTAGCCGCCCAGTCCCAGGATTCCACGAATGCCAATCCGGTAATCCGGGAAGTCCAGTCTGACGCCGAGGTCTTGCTTCATACGGTCGTTGCGTACACGGCGGTTATCCGACCAGAAGCTTTTTGCCATCGGCGACATGTCCGCCTCGTCATAGGGAATTTCCGGCGGTGGTTCCCGGCTGAGTAGTTCGCACACATAGGCGACAACATCTCCGGGCGCTGCCGGTTCATCGTCGCAGACATTATAGATTCCGCCGGGCTGTGCCCGGGCGATCGAGGCGGCGACGGTGGTCGCGATATCCTCGACATGTATTCTTGAAAATACATGGCCGGGTTTCGATATGCGCCGTGCCGTGCCGGCTTTAACCTGATCGACGGCGGATCGTCCGGGACCGTAGATACCGGGCAGGCGGAATATCTGAACCGAAATACCGTGGCGGTCCCCCCAGCTCAGCCAGTCGCGTTCCGCATCGACGCGGCGCTGGCTGCGCTCGTTGCCGGGGCGGAGGTCAGACGTCTCATCGACCCAGTCGCCATCGCGGTTGCCATACACGCCCGTGGTGGAAAAATAGCCTACCCACTTAACCGTGCCCACCGCCGCAATGTCTTGGGCGTGCTGCCTGAAGGCCGGGTCGCCCTCAGCCCCCGGCGGGATCGACAACAGAACGTGGGTCGCCCCCTGAAGCAGGTCCGCCGGGTCCATCGGTGTGTCACCGTCGAATAGTGCAGCAGAGATCCCCAGAGCGCCGAGGGCTGCTTTCCGTGCCGGTTTGCGGCATGTACCACGGATGGTCCAGCCGGCCGCGTCGAGGCGGCGCGAGAGCGCCATGGCGCTGTATCCCAGGCCAAAACAGAAAAGCGTTCCGGGACTGGTCATGTCGGGAATTTCATATTTATTGGGTTGCTTTACGCGTGTGGGATAGCGACTTTAAGACGTATGGCAATATGGTTGCAAGTTGAACGGTTACGGCTCCGCGCCGCACTTTGCGGCATGGGCGGCATGGTGGGTGCGCTGGCGCTGGCAGTGCCGGCTGGCGCGCAGGTGTCGTCTGCGCCAACCGCCGCTTCCGCCGCTGCAAAAAAATACACCGATTGCATGGCCCTCGCGCGCAGCAATCCCGAAAAGGCGATCGGAATCGCGGCCGCATGGGAGCGCAGCGGCGGCGAAGAAGGTGCGCGGCACTGTTCTGCGGTCGCGTTGCTCAATAACGGCGCTTATGCCGAAGCCGCACGTCGTCTTGAATCACTCGCCGCGACATCCCGACGTCCGGGAAAAAGGCTCAAGGCGGAATTACTTGCGCAGGCAGGCCAGGCATGGCTCATCGCCGGCAGGACAACCGAGGCATTGTCGGCGCAAACCCGGGCGCTCGCGCTCGCCGGGCCAAGGATCGAACTATTGCTCGACCGGGCAATCACCCACGCCAGTATAGGCGAATACTGGGAGGCGATTGACGACCTGAGCCAGGCGGTCGATCAGGATTCCAAGCGGGTAGATGCCTTGGTTTTCAGGGCGACTGCGTGGCGCAAGCTGAAGAATCTGGACCTCGCGCAGGACGATATTGCGCGGGCGGTGGAGCTGGCACCGGGCAATGTGGATGCGCTGCTGGAACGGGGAAATATCCTGTCGCTACGGCGCGATACTTCGGCGGCGGCGGCGGATTGGGGCCGCGTTATCGCGCTCGACGCAAAATCTCCCGCAGCAGACGCGGCGCGGGATAATCTTGCAAAGCAGGATACCCCCGCAAGGAAATAGGGTCGGTTCAGTCCCTGCCCTTGGCCACTTTCGCGGCCGTGGATGACGCCGCGACAACGCTGTCCCGGACATAGACTTCATGGTTGGACACAATCTGATCGGAATCTTACAGGTAATTGACCATCATCCCTGCCGATTGCTCTATCCCCTTGTCGGACAGGTCAGCCGAACAGCTGAGCCGTTCCACGCTCGCGCCATTGCCGAGATGAAAGCGGGCGACGGGATTGAGCGGCCGCCCCTTGTATTTTTCTTCTACAGGTAGCGTGCGCACAGGTTCATCAGCGCCGGTTTGAGCGGCTGGCGGATAAGCTTGTTCCCGCGCCAGTCGCTACGATTCAGCAAATCAATGTCGTCCTCGCTGAGCCCGCTCGGTGTATCGCGGACCAGGACGTCATCCAACCATTTTCTGAAGTCGGGGATCGGTGACAGGGTCGCGAACTGCGTTATGTTCGGCAACTCGTTCTAGACCGCGTCCGCAACCTGTTTGATCAGGAAGTTGCCGAAGCTGATTCCGGCAAGACCGGTCTGGCAGTTGCTGATCGAATAAAAGATCGCGGTATCCGCTTTTGCGTCTGCCTGGTCCGGCGGCGGGGTCTCGATCAGTGTATGAATTTCGCCGGCCAGGCCGCGGGTCAGGGCGACTTCGACAAATATCAGCGGCTCGTCGGGCAGCGCCGGATGAAAAAAGCCGAAGCACCGCCGGTCATCCGCTACACGACGGCGCAAATCGTCCCAACCCTGAATCGCGTGAACCGCTTCATACGCGATCAGTTTTTCGAGAATGACGGCAGGCGTGCGCCAGTCGATCTGCTCGAATTGCAGGAAGCCACGGTTGAACCAAGAAGACAGCAGGTGTTTGAGGTCACTTTCGAACGGTTTGATTTCGGGGTGTTCGCGCAGGCGTGCCAGAATCAGCTGGCGCATACCAACGATGGCGGCAGTACCGCCCGGCGCCATGTTCAGCCGGCGGAACAGTTCCTGCCGGGGCGCCTCTATGGCGTTTGCGAGCAGCCGCTAGGTATCGTCATCCGGGCTGTCGGCATAGTTACGGGCGGCGGCGGATAGTGCTTCGCTGTCCGGTGAGAAAGCGGCGTCGAGGCGCAGCAGCACGTCGAAACGGGCCTCATCGTCAAGATTGAGATAACCGTCGAGAATCCGGCTGGCCAGGGCGGTCCCGGAGGCTTCGCCATGGGCCGAGACAAGGTCGTGGCACTTGGGCGATCAGTGCATCAACGCCGCCTGCTGCAGAAGGGCGGTCGAGATAGGTACGACCGAGATCCACCAGCGCATTCAACATCTGACTGACACTGACTTGCGTCATTCTGTTTCCTTTTCCCGGCAAGGAGCAGCCTGCCATCCGTTATCGTAAGTCTATTCGACAGATATTACTGCTTTATGTCCTGCGCGGGTGCCGTGCCGATCCAGCGTATGGCGGGCAAGATGAGCACGTCAATAAAATATCGATATTTTATGCATTTTCTTAAATATATTAGATATTTATAGATGATGGCCCCATTTGCAATAACAAGGTATAAATTGTCGATATTTATGAGGGAGCGGTACAACTGTGGCGAGCGCGACACTCGAGAGCCCAGGCAAGCCAGATGGCGTGGTAGGAACCCTTGCCAGCTCAGTCTACGACATGATGCGCAAGGACATCCTGAAAGGCGATTTACCCCCGGGCGAGAAGCTGCGCGTCGAGTATCTGCGCGACCGTTATGGCGTTGGCGCGAGCCCGATCCGCGAGGCATTGAACCGCCTTTCGGTCGATGGTGTCGTCGTGCGGGTAGACCAGAAGGGCTTTCGCGTCGCCGAGGTCAGCGTCGCCGAGCTGGATGAGCTGATAAAGACCCGCTGCTGGCTCGAAGAAACCGCTATCCGTGAATCCATCGCCGCCGGCGACGATGCCTGGGAAGAACGGCTCGTGCTGGCCTTCCACCGGCTGTCGAAGACTCCGCGGTCGGCCGATCAGGTCACTTACGCCATGAATCCCGACTGGGAAGTTCTGCACCGGGCATTTCATCTGGCACTGATCGGCGCCTGTGAGTCCCGGTGGCTGATATCTTATTGCGAGCAGCTCAACGATCTCGCCGACAGGTATCGGCAGCTTGCCGCTTACCCGCGGCGCAATGAGCTCGACGAGCACAAGGCGATCATGGATGCCGCCGTCAACCGGAAACCCGACGACGCCGTCGAGGTCCTGGTGGATCATTACCGGCGTACGGCGGATATCATTCGCGATTCGGTCGACCAGATTTCCTGATCGGGCCGCCCCCGCCGAGTTTGTTCCCGTCGAATTAAACGCGAGACTCCAGGGGTTGCTGAAAAAGCGGCTGTTAAAAATCCAGATCGGCGTAGTGCTTCGGCGGCGGCTCACCCGGGATGTGATCGGCCAGGATCGCCCGGAAGGAGGGGCGGGATTTCAGCCGGGCATACCATTCCCGTGCTGGTTCATGATCCGCCCACGGCACGTCGTTGATGTAGTCCAGGCAGGACAGATGCGCCCCGGCTGCCACATCGGCCATCGAAAATTCGTCTCCGGCGAGCCAGTTCCGTCTTTCGGTCAGCCAGGCGATATAATCCATATGAATGTGAAAGTTTTCGCGGCCTGCGCGAATGGCCCGTGAATCCGGTGCGCCCTGCCGCAACAGGCGTTTCATCAGTTTCTCGCCAACCAGGTTGTTCGTGACCTCGACGTTGAACTTGATATCGAACCAGGCAATCAGGCGTCTGATTTCGGCGCGTTCGGACGGCCCGCCCGGATAGAGCGGCGGGTCGGGACAGATTTCTTCGAGGTATTCGCCGATCGCCGCAGAATTGGCAATTATCGGCCCGCTGTCTTCAACCAGAACCGGCACGTCGCAGGCAGGATTCAGCGCCAGAAATTCCGCGCGGCGTTCCGCCGGGTTTTCCGCCTTAAGTTCGAAGTCGAGTTTCTTCTCCGCAAGCGCAATACGGATTTTTCGACTGAAGGGCGAAAGCCAAAGATGATAAAGCGTACGCATTACAGACAGACTACCCAAACGGATGCGTCGCGGAAACGACTAACCTGCCGCCGGTAAAGAGGTGTCTTCATCCAATAAGGTCACCGGTTGCTCGTAGCGGTCGATCATCTCCAGCGGAATCACCTGCCAGAATTTTTCGACTTCGGTATGCCAGTGGTTCAGCATGCGTTCGGCGAAGGCGGACTGGGTCTCGTGGCGGTGTTCCTCGACGGCCCGTTTGAGCACGTTTTCCCAATGGGGAGCCTGGACGCGCTGATACATGACGGTGTCGTCATTAACGTGATCTATGAAGCTGTCGTCTGAATCATAGACATAGGCCATACCGCCGGTCATCCCGGCGCCAAAATTGTCGCCGACCGGCCCCAGGATCACGGCGATCCCGTTGGTCATGTATTCGCAGCCATTCGAGCCGCAGCCCTCGACCACAACTTCCGCCCCCGAATTTCGGACTGCAAAGCGCTCGCCTGCCTGACCGGCCGCAAACAGCTTGCCGGCTGTCGCCCCATACAGAACGGTATTGCCGATTATGGTGTTCTCGTTTGTTTTGCGGGGCGCGGCGGTCGGCGGGCGGATGACGATGGTGCCGCCGGAGAGTCCCTTGCCGACATAATCGTTCGCATCGCCGAGAACTTCGAGCTTGAGCCCCTGAACGGCAAAGGCGCCGAGCGACTGACCGGCGGATCCGCGCAGCCGGACCGTGATGTGGCCCGGTTGCAGGGTCTGCATGCCGAACCGGCGCGTAATCAGCGATGACAACTTGGTGCCGATTGCGCGCTGAGTGTTACGCACGTTGTATTGCAGCTGCATTTTCTCGCCGCCGTCGAGCGCCGGCCGTGCGTCTTCGATCATCTGGGCATCCAGCGTCTCGGGCACCTCGTTACGGCCCTCGATCGTGCAGTAATGGGCGTCGTCGCCCGGGTCTGCCTGGATCAGCAGAGGGTTGAGGTCCAGATCGTCGAGATGGGGACTGCCGCGGCTGACCTGCATCAGCAACTCGGTATGTCCGATGACCTCGTTAAGCGACCGCGCGCCGAGTGATGCCAGGATTTCGCGCACTTCCTCGGCGATAAAGCTGAACAGGTTGACCACCTTTTCCGGTGTGCCGAAGAATTTTTCGCGCAGCTTGTCGTGCTGTGTGCAAACGCCGACCGGACAGGTATTAGAATGGCACTGGCGTACCATGATGCAGCCCATCGCGACAAGCGACGCGGTGCCGATACCGAATTCTTCTGCGCCCAGAATCGCTGCGATCACCACATCGCGTCCGGTCTTGAATCCGCCATCGGTCCGCAGCACGACGCGATGCCGAAGCTGGTTCAGGGTCAGTACCTGATGGACTTCCGACAGACCCAATTCCCAGGGCAGACCGGCATATTTGATCGACGATTGCGGGCTGGCACCGGTGCCCCCCGAATGTCCTGACACCAGAATGGCGTCGGCATGTGCCTTGGCGACCCCGGCGGCGATGGTGCCGATACCGGTCTGGGCGACAAGCTTTACGCAGACTTTGGCATCTGGGTTGATCTGTTTCAGATCGTAAATGAGCTGCGCCAGATC
>CAJIYX010000067.1 GCA_905181725.1 Alphaproteobacteria bacterium UBA830 | reverse complement strand
CGCGGAAGAAGCCATCAAGGATATCGTCGCCAAGACCACCATCGTCGGCGGCAAGGTGGTGTATGAGCGGGGGGCCGACACATGAAAACGCTCGACCTCGACACACCGGTCTTGCTGATCGATGCGGACGCGCTGGACCGCAATATCGCGCGCATGAAAGACCTGACCGGGGCCGCGGGCGTGCAGTATCGCCCCCATGCCAAGACGCATAAATCCGCCGGCATCGCGCAGAAGCAGATCGACGCCGGCGCCATCGGCATCTGCTGCGCCAAGCTCGGCGAGGCCGAGGTCATGGCGGCGGCGGGCATCGACAACATTCTGATCACCACTGCCGTGGTCGGTGAAAGCAAGATTTTCCGGCTGCTGCACGCCCTGAACAACGTGCGTATCGCGGTGGTCGCCGATAACGAGGACAACATCAACATGCTCGCCCGCATGGCACAGCTCGGGGGTCAGCAGCTCGACGTGATGGTCGAGGTCGATATCGGCCAGGGCCGTTGCGGCGTGCCGCCCGGACCGGAAGCCGCCCGGCTGGCACAGATCATCGATGCCCTGCCCAACCTGAATTTCGCCGGTATCCAGGGCTATCAGGGCAAAATCCAGATGGTCGAAGACGCGGATGCACGCAAGGCCGACACGGCGGTCGGGCTCGACAAGTTCGCCGCCACACTCGCCGAATTCGAAAAAACCGGTCTATCCGTGCCGATCAAGACCGGCGGCGGCACCGGCACGTCGCCGTTCGATATGGAACGCGGGCTGCTGACCGAGTTACAGACCGGATCCTACGTGTTCATGGATTCCCGCTATGGCGGGATCGGCTGGCCGGGCGCAAACGCGCCGCCCTTCGAACAGTCGCTGCACATCCTGACCAGCGTTGTCAGCAAACCGACATCCGACCGGGTGATTGTCGATGCGGGTCTGAAATCGGCCAGCAGCGATCACGGCCCGCCCGTCATCGCCGATGTCGAAGGTCGCACTTATGAATTCGGTGGCGACGAGCACGGCATCATCCGCATGACCGATGGCGGCGACGTGCCGTGGAACGTCGGCGACAAGCTCCGCCTGATCCCCAGCCACTGCGACACCACCGTCAACCTGTACGACCAGTACATGGTGGTTCAGGGCGAGGATGTCGTTGATGTCTGGCAGGTCGATACGCGCGGACGGGTACAGTAGAGGAGCGTGCAGCAGGAGGTTGAACGTTGCCCCCTAACTCAATTGTCATCCCGACCTTGTGCCGCGACCCAGCGCTTTTTGGCAGAGAGACTGGGCCCCGGCACAAGGCCGGGGTGACAATATTGAGGCGTTCAGTGGTACTAGTCTCTGGTTTTAAATTCGATGCGCCCTATCCGAAGATCAGCGACGGATACCAGATCACGGCGACGATTTCGTCGAACATGACATACAGAAATCCGAGACCGACCGCCGCGTAAGCCGCACCGAGCCACCATTTATAGCCGCCCCAGACCAGGATATAGAGCCCCATGAACAGGGGCAGCGCGACCAGTTGGCCGGCAATCATCGTCGCCGCACCCGCGCCGCACAGCCACACGAAGAAATATGTTGCGCGCCCGAGAACCGGCGCCGTCAGCGCGACCGCGCCGTTCTCAACACCCGGTGTCTTTCGCCGCAGCGCGAGGAAGATGGCGACGACGCACAACGCGATCCCGGGGATTGTCGTGACCATCGGGATACGCCCAACATCATCCGGCCAGGAGAAGGCCGGGATCAGCGCGTAGACAAAACTCGCCGTGATCACGAGCAGCATGAACAGCGAAATACGGGGATCCCAGGTTTCGGTCTCACCGAATTTTTTGACGTCGGCCGATTTGCGCTGGCGCAGGTTGGACCGCGCGGCGATCGCGATGGTGAGGATAACGCCCGCCAGAATAATCATCGATATCGGCCGCTGCGCGAGCTCGGCCCCGGTATAGCCCGACATCGTGATATGCAGCGCGTCTTCCATGATCGGGCCAAGGATGAAGCCGAGCACCAGCGGCGGGCGCGGAATACCGCCCTGCTTCATCAGGTAGCCCACCAGCCCGAAGATCAGCAGGGCCGCGAGATCGCCCGGGCTGTTATTGGCGAGCCACGCGCCCATGAACACAAACATGCAGACCACCGGTACGATCAGGTGGCCCTTGATGAACGTCACCTTGGCGATCTGACTGCCCCACACCATCAGCAGCAGGGCGCCGACAACATTGGCGATCACCAGTGTCCACATCATCGAAAACGTGATGTGCAGATTGGTCGTCAGCATCTCAGGGCCGGGCTGCAGGCCCTGGATCAGCAACGCGCCCAGCAGGATCGCCATCGAAGCGCTGCCGGGGATGCCGAACGCCACGGTGGGGATCAGCGCGCCGCCCTTCATCGCATTATTGGCGGTCTCCGGCGCGATGACGCCGCGCACGTCCCCCTTGCCGAACTGCGATTTGTCGCGCGAGCTCTGCACCACATGGCCATATGCCACCCAGTCGACGATCGATCCGCCGAGCCCCGGCAGCATGCCGACATAAACCCCGATCGCGGTACAGCGGATGACCAGCCACCAATGGCGCCCGGCATCGCGTACCCCGTCATAGATGGAGGACTTGGCCTGGTCGCGGGGCACGCGGGAGATCGATGAATCGCGGATCGCGAGATCGAGCACTTCAGGCAGGGCAAACAGGCCAAGCACAATGGGGATCAGCGGGATACCGTCGAGCAGATAGGTCATGCCCACCCAGTAGCGCGGCGTCCCGCCGGTGACCGAATAGCCGACATAGGACAGCGTCAGCCCAAACATGGCGGCGATCAGCCCCTTGATCATCGAGCCGCCCGAAAGCGACCCGACCATGGCGAGACCGAGCAGACCGAGCAGGAAGAATTCAGGCTGGGCAAAGGACAGGATCAGCGGTTTGACGATCGGGATCGACAGCCCCAGCATCACGGCGCCCAGCAGACCGCCCACGGCGGACACCGTAAAGGCGGCCCCGAACGCGCGGGCCGCCTCGCCGCGCATCGCCATCGGATAACCATCCAGGATCGTCGCCTGCGAGGCCGCCGTGCCCGGGATACCGAGCAGGACCGACGCGATGGTATCGCTGGTCGTCGTCACCGCGAACATACCGAGCAGAAAGGCGAACGCCGAAACCGGCTCCATCCCGAAGGTAAACGGGAGCAGGATCGCCATCCCGACCAGCCCCGACAGACCGGGCACCGCACCGAAATAAAGCCCGATCATGACGCCGAGACCGAGCCAGCCGATTGCAGGCCACGCGACGACAGACACCAGCCCGACAAGAAGCGCGTCAAACATGGCGTTCAGGCATGGGTATCAAACATGGATATCAAAATCGGACTGTCAGACGCAGAGGCCGTGTGCCCGGCAAAACGCTCTGCCGGGCACACGGATGTCTGCGACATGACGGAACCGCTCAGCCGCTATTTCTTCTTTCCGCCCTTGGCGAAGTCTTTGAGAAATTCGACGATTTGCGGATCCGTCGTCTTGATGGAATCGATATGCGCCTTTGCAACCGATGCCGCCACGATCTTCGGCGGCGCCTTGAACGCCTTGGTATACTGCGCAACGAAGACCGCATCGTTGGGCAGTTTGGCCCAGGCTGCGCGCAGGTCCGCAAGTGCTGCCGCCGGCGTGCCCTTGGGCGCAAACGAGCCGCGCAGCATGTAGGTGGACACGTTATTGACCACCTTCAACGCTTCCCATTTGATCCCCGACGGCGCACCGCCCCGCACCTTGGCGTAGAATTCCCGGAACGTCGGAATGCCGGCAAGATCGGGATACTTTACATCGCTGCCATCGGCCAAGACAGGAGCGTAGTAGTACATGCTCCGGGCGACACCGGGGGTGATCATGGTAGGCTCTACCCGGCCCCGGTAGTTGGGCACCGACCCGCAGGAGAACTGGGTTTCATTCTGCAGGACGCCCGCCGCCACCTTCGACAGCCCGCGATAGCCCGTGACGTATTTGTAATCCGCGCCGAGCAGGTCGAGTGCGAGACGAAGTCGCAGATCGTGGCTCGACGTATTGCGCATCCCGGCGGCCTTGAAGCCTTTGATCTTCACCAGATCGCCCGGCCCCTTTACGCCGCCGCCCGCATCATTACGCAGGTAGCATATCTGCGGCTGCCCGACGCCGGCCAGCCATTCGAAGCTCGAAAAATCGGCCCGCAGACCCGGATCGCCGAGCAGTTGGGAAATCGTCGGCGGGGTAAAGATCGCGATGGTCAGCCCGTCCGGCTTGGCGACCTCGGCCATAAAGTTCGACCCGACGATACCGCCGGCGCCGGGCCGGTTCTTGACGATGACAGTCGGATTGCCCGGGATATTCCGCGCCAAATGCTTAGCCAGTAGGCGGCCTTCGACATCTGTTGGCCCGCCGGCGCCGTAGTTGATAATGACAGTGAGACGTTTGCCTTTGTAGAACTGTGCGCTTGCCGTACCTGCCGCAAATATAATTGCGGCGGATAGAGTGAAAACGAGACCTTTAATAAGTCGAACCATTTAATCCTCCCTGATTGAATATGGTCGTCTATGGGTCGTCTACGCGTATGCCCGTGTACTGTTCAGATCGTGTCTTTCGTCGTTATGCCGCGCGCCCTGACGTGTGCCGTGACGGGGCTATTTCTTCTCGATCGCCTACTTTTTCTCAATCATCGTGCCGGTCTTGAACGGCTCGAAGGTCGGCTTGTAGGCTTTCTCGTCCAGGAACTGACGCAGCCCGGTATTGTAGGAATCTTCCTGGTCGCCAACGCGGATCGCCAGCCCTTTTTCGGCGAGGTAGTCGTAAGACTGACCGAAATCCATTGTCCGCACATTACGCACCGCTTGTTTGGTCGCGCGCAGCACCCGTGGGCTTTTGGCCATCAGCTTATGGGCAAGCTCTTCGACCTTGGCTTCCAGCTCGGCGGCCGGCACGGCAAAGTTGACCATGCCGATACGTTCGGCCTCATGTCCGTCAAACGCTTCCCCGAGACAGCAGTAATACATCGCATGTCGCGGCAGAACCGCGTCGGCGACAACCTTGGACACCAGCGCGCCCGGCAGGATGCCCCAGTTGACCTCGGACAGCGAAAACGTCGCGTCCTCGGCCGCAATTGCAAAGTCCGTCGCCAGCAGCTGCATGAACGCACCGCCGACGCAATAACCTTCAACCATGGCGATGGTCGGCTTGTCGTAGCTGTACAGCAGTTCCCAGCGCCAGCGGTTGGCCGCCCGCTGTGACGTCTTGCGGCCAAGCGGGTTACCTTCATTTTCACGGAAGAACATCTTCAGATCCTGGCCGGCGGAAAAATTTCCGCCCGCGCCACAGATGACGATGACCTTCGCATCCGGATCGACTTCCAGATGCGTCAGCGCTTCTTCCATTTCATCATGAAGCTGCGGGTTCATGGCGTTGCGCTTTTCGGGGCGATTCATCCGCACCCAAGCGATGCCGTCAGTCAGCTCCACTTTTACGCATTCAAAATGGTCGAACATTTCATCCCCTTTTTTTCGCTGCCGGTTTTCCAACCGCATTAAGTATCGGGGAAATGATGTCGGAAAGGCGAAAGAGAGTCAAAACACCGTTCAACGTGACTCCCGACAAAAAAACGGCCGCCCCTTTTGGGGCCGCCGTTTTCATGTCGCCGCGAAGATGCCCTTTGCGGGCTCGGTCGCTTTTGTAGTCCGCGCTTTTATGCCCGACACTGGTGAGCAAACCGTTAACGCCCGATGATCATGCCGACGGAAAATCAGCCGCCATACTGGCGCAGCACGTGGCGTGCCAACGCCATTTTGAGGATCTCGGTCGGCCCTTCGGTGATGATGAAACTGCGCTGATCGCGCCACATCCGCTCAATCGGCAGGTCCGTCGTCAACCCCATGCCGCCATGGATCTGCATGCACTTATCGGCGGCTTCGAACGATTTGGTATCGCCCAGATATTTGCACATATAGGCGTCGTAGCGGATATCCTCGCCCGCCTCGTGTTTCGCCGCGGCGTTGAACACCATCAGTTTCAGCATGTGCAGATCGGCATAGGAATCGACCAGCATCCACTGCACCGACTGACGGTCGGCCAGCGGCTTACCGAAAGTCGTACGTTGCTTGGCGTAGGACGCGCCGAGCTCTAGGCAGCGCTCGATAACGCCGATCCCCCGGGCACCATGCCGGATCCGCCCGGCACTGATCCAGTTCTGCGCCAGCTTGAAGCCCTCGCCCTCGGCACCGATCATGTTCTTCGCCGGTACCCGTACATCTTCAAACGCCATTTCCCATGGCCGGTCGTGCATCATGGTTTCCTGCACGCGCAGCAATTCCACACCCGGCGTATTCATATCGACCAGAAAAGCAGAGATGCCGCCGCGCGAGCCTTTTTCGCGGTCGGTCGCCGCGATGACCTGGGCAAAGTCGGCCTCCGAAGCGCCGGTAATGAACCGCTTGGTGCCGTTGATGATGTAGTCGTCCCCGTCGCGAACCGCCGTCGTGCGCATTCCGCCGGGATCGCCACCGGCCTCAGGCTCGGTCTGTGCAAAACAATGACGAAGCTTGCCTTCGAGAACGGGATACAGATAACGCTGTTTCTGTTCGTCGTTCAGGTAGTACAGGATGGGACTGACGATGGGCCCGAAGATATTGACGTTGCGCGACGGCAGCGCGACCGTGCGCGCAAGTTCCGCCCAGACGATGGCGCGCGCCATCAGCCCGAAACCCTGACCGCCATATTCTTCCGGCACATCGAACAGCCACAGCCCGATGGCCCTGCCCTTTTCTTCCAGCTCGGCCTG
>CAJIYX010000066.1 GCA_905181725.1 Alphaproteobacteria bacterium UBA830 | reverse complement strand
ATCCCCGGCGTCGGTCCGGGGGACGTTGCCGCAAGTGTGCTCAATCCCGTTTGCTGGCCCGCCAACACCGAACGAAAGGCATAGCAACATGATCCAGATAGCAGATACGTTCGAACGCAGCTACGATCACTGGAACGAAGCGGGCCGGCCGAATGAAGGATTTCCAAGCGCTAGCCTCCGTCCGAGTATGTCCGGTGCAACCTCAGCTGAACGCTCCTGCCCAGAAGCCGTGATGCCTGCTTTGGGTCACAAGAAGACCCTGGGCACGCCAAGGTCTAATGTCCGCTCTCGAGGCTGAAGCGAACTCCTAATTATTCGTGAAGGCTGCCTACTTAGTAGTAGTTCGACAACGTCATTTCATATCGTCACCCACTCAAAGCCACGCTCAACTCAACCGATTCGTCAAACAAATGAGTCAAGTTTTCTCTCTTTGGGCGCCTACGGCGTCATCACGATTTTGCCGAAGAAGCCGCGCTCCTCCATCAGGGTTTCGGCCTCACCCAGTTTTTCCAGCGGAAAAGTGTGGCTGACCACCGGTGCGATATCGCCGCTCGCCGCATAGGCGACGGATTTGGCGACGTCTTCCTGCGAATAGGAATTCGAGCCCAGAATATCAAGCTCGCGCACCCACAGAAACCGCAGGTCGGTCTGTGGATCATGGCCCGCCGTCGCGCCGCAGGTCAGCACCCGTCCGCCGGGGCGCGCGGCGCGGAAAGACGGCACCCAGGTATCGCCACCGGTGAAATTGACGATGACGTCACAGCCTTTTTTGCCCGACATCATCCAGGCGGCGCGGCTGAAATCCTCTTCGGCGTAATTGATGACGTGATCGGCGCCCAGTTCCGACAACCGGTCGCATTTTTCCTGCGTGCCGGCGGCGGCGATCACGGTGGCACCTGCCATTTTGCCGAACTGAACACTGGCAAGCCCGACCCCGCCGCTGGCGCCGAGAACAAGCATGATCTCCTCTGCCGCCAGGCGGCCGCGCTCGAACAGCATGCGATGCGCGGTGCCATAATTGATCGGTATTGCAGCGGCGGTTTCCATCGACACGTTATCGGGAAGCGCCACAAGATTGATCGCCGGCACACAGACCAGTTCGGCCAGTCCGCCGATGAGTTCCTCGCCGATCATGCCGTGATCGGTCTGCGGGTTCATGGTCACCCGGTCGCCGACGGACCAGCCGGCGACACCGTCGCCGAGCGCATCAATGGTGCCCGCGATATCGCCGCCGGAGATAAACGGCATCGGCACCGGAAATCCCGGCATGCCGCGGCGCACGAAAATATCGAGATGGTTGAGACCGCAGGCCCCGACGCTGACCCTGACTTCTCCCGGTCTCGGTTCGGGGTCGTCCCAGTCGCGGTAGACGATGTTTTCGACACCGCCCTGTTGTTCGATAACCGCCGCTTTCATCACATTCTCCTGTTACGAACTTTACGCAAAAGTCTGCGCGATGAGCGCATGATAGACCCGGGCCATATCCAGCATATCGGATACCTGCACGTGTTCCTCCTCGGAATGGAACTGGTCTATCTCACCGGGGCCGAGCATCACGGCCTCGATCCCGCGATGACCGAAATAGCCCGCATCGAGCGCGAAATTACACACCACTTTCTCCGCCGCGCCAAGCCCGGCATCCGCGTAAGCCGCGCGCAGCAGGGTCATCAACGGGCCATCGTCGGCGACCTCGTTCGGGTACATGAACGGTCCGCGGCGGCAGTCGATGCGCCAGGGGTCGGCCAAAGGCAGGGCATCTCGGATAAAAGCAAATGCCGCATCCGGGTCCTCGCCCGGCAGCAGGCGGCGGTCGAAGGTCATCTCGGCGATATCCTGCACCGTATGGGTCGCGGTGGGCCCACTGTGGATCGCCGTCGGGGTCAGTGTGGCAGCACCGAAAATAGGGTTATCGGCGACGCCGAGATCAAGCCCGTGCAGCGCGTTCAGACAGTGTCGCGCGCCGTCTATCGCATCGATCCCCGCCCACGGCGTGCTCGAATGCACGGCGCGTCCCTCGACCGTGATGTCGACATCGATACGGCCCTTATTCGCCGCCCCAACGCGGCTGTCAGTGCCGAGACAGATCACAACAAGATCGGGCAGATCGTCGAGCGCATCACAGACGGATTCGATTGCCGTGTGACGACCGGTCTCGCCCGCGGACAGAACCGTCAGGATAATCCGGCCGCGCAATCCGTCGCGATGGGCCTGAGCGATCGCCGCGAGCGCCGCAGTCATGGCGGTTTTTTGTTCGGCAACGCCACGGCCGCGCACAGCGGGCCCGGACGCGGTGTCGATGACGGACGCTGAAAATGGATCCACCATGCGGGCGGCCTGATGGGTCATCGCGTAGGTCGCGAATAGAATAGATTTTCCGGTGTCTGCCGGGCCAAGTTCAAGGATCAGGTTGCCCATCCCGTCATAGCGTGCAGGCTCAAGCCCGAGTGCGGCGATCTCGGGTGCCACGCAATCCGTGATGAACGCTTTAACGGCGGGGTCTTCTTCCTGCAGCGCGGTCTGCTCGCTCGGATGCCGCACCAGTCTTTGCAGCAGGGGCACCAGGGTTTGTTCGCTGAAGAGAGGCATCGTCACGGGTTTTCCTTACTCGGCGGCCACGCCGCGCGCGGCCTCGGCTTCGCGTAATTCGCGGTCGAGCCGGATGCCGGCATGGGCGCGCGACGGGACCAGCGGGGCGAGAACACTGTAGATCACGGGGATCAGCACCAGCGTAAACAGGGTCGCAATCCCGAGCCCGCCAAAGACGACCCAGCCGATGGCGATGCGCGCTTCGGCGCCGGGGCCGGTGCTCAGGATCAGCGGCAGCGCTCCAAACACGGTCGATAGCATAGTCATCATCACCGGGCGCAGCCGGGTGATCGCGGCTTCGCGCACGGCGTCCATCACGCTACGGCCGCGGTCGCGCAGCTGATCGGCGAACTCTACCACCAGAATCCCGTTCTTGGCCATCAGCCCGACCAGCATCACCAGACCGATCTGGCTGTAAATATTCAGCGTCGTGCCGGTCAGTTTGAGCGCAAAGATGGCGGCGGCCAGACCGAACGGCACGGTCAGGACGATCACCATCGCGCTGAGCACGCTTTCAAATTGAGCGGCAAGCACCAGCAGCACCACGACAATGGCAATCACGAAGGTAATCATCACCTCGTTCGAGGTTTCCTCGAGCGTCGCAGCTTCGCGCAGGAAACGCAGATCGATCCCCGCCGGCAGCGTGTCATCGGCAATGGCCTGAACTTCTGCCATCGCCTTACGCATAGGGTAGCCGGCAGGCAATGCTGTGTCGATTTCGACCGCGCGTTTCTGGCCGATGCGGTCGAGCTCGGCGGCAACGCCAACCTCGGTCAGCGTGACGAAGGAGGATAGCGGCACCAGGCCGCCACTGGCGGTCGGCACAAAGAGATTACGCAGATCGCCCGGATCGTCGATGGCGCCCGCCGCCGATTCCAGCATCACCGGGATCGAGCGGTCGTTGACGTTAAGCTCGCCGACCTCAAAGCCCGCGACCATGGCGCGCAGCGTGCTGGCAATCCCGTCAATCGGCACGCCGAGATCTTCGGCGCGGCGGCGGTCGACATTGATCGAGAGCTGCGGCTGGGTCTGCTGGTATTCAACGTCGGGATCGTCGAATTGCGGCAAACGCTTTTGCATGGCGGCGCTGAAATCGTCCGCCGCCGACGCTATATTCTTATAGCTCGACCCGGTCAGAGCGAATTCCATCCGCCCGCCCGACCGCCGCAGGTTCAGGCTGTTGGGCTGACGCAGGCGTACATGCGCGCCGGTGATCTGCCGCAGGGGTCGGCGCAGTTCCTTGGCGATTTCCGCCTGGCTGCGGGTGCGCTCATCCCACGGGGCAAGCGGAGCCACAATCCAGACCCGGTTCAAGTCCCAGCGCCCGACAATCGACATCACATCGCCGACCTCGCCGCCATCCTGATAGGGCCGCAACAACGCCTCGACTTGGGCTGACTGGCGGTCCATGTAGTCAAGCCCGACGCCGTCGGGGCCCTGCAACATGATGTAAAGCGAGCCCCGGTCTTCGCGCGGCAGCAGTTCCTCACTGATAGTCGGAAACAATGCGAGCGCGGTCAGCGCGATCAGCGCTGTGCCGCCCAACACCAGCAGCCGCGCCGAGAGCGTGAAATCGAGAAACCGGCGGTACACGTCTTCCACCCGGCGCCCGAACGCAGCAATCATGCCGCGCCGCGGCGCGGACTTCCCATCTGCGTCGTCGGGCCCATCGGGGTCGCCCTCTGTTACCGGCAAGCGTGACGCCAGCAAAGGGCACAGCGACAGCGCAACAAAAGACGAAATCGCAACGGCGACGGCCAGCACGATGCCGAACTCGGTGAACAGGCGCCCGGCATTGGACGGCAGGAAGGCAATCGGCAGGAACACCGCGACGAGCGTCGCCGTCGTCGCAATCACGGCAAAGAACACCTGGCGCGTGCCCAACACCGCTGCGGCCAGCGGTCTCAGCCCCATGGCCCGGTGACGGTAGACGTTCTCAATCACCACCACGGCATCGTCGACGATCATGCCGGTTGCCAGCACCAATGCCAGCAGGGTGAGAATATTGATCGAAAATCCGAGCAGCCAGATCGCAGCAATGGTGCCGATCAGCGCCACAGGGATCGCAGCCGCCGGGATCAGCGTCGCGCGCAGCGAACCCATAAAGGCATAGATCACCGCGAACACGACAAGGATGGCAATGGCAAGACTGGTGAGCACTTCGCGCACCGATCCCTTGATAAAGGTCGCGTCGTCCGAAATTTTGACGATACTCGCGTTATCGAGCCGCCGGTTGAGTTTTGCGACCGCCTTGTCGACCCCGTCCGATATGGCAATAGTGTTCGACTGCGCGCGGCGGATAATGCCCAACCCGACGACCTTGCGGCCATTGAGCAGGCTGTAGCTTTCGGCCTCCGCCGGGCCGTAATAGGCGCGGGCAACGTCGCCGAGCCGAATATCGGGTTTGAGTTCCAGCGCCTCAATCTCGACCGGCCGCCAGATAGAGGCATCAGCGCGCACCAGAAGCAGTTGATTGTCGGATTTGAAGCTACCGACGGGCACGTCGAGGTTGGTGGAGCGCAGCGCGCGGGCGATATCGTCAATCGACAGGCCGAAACTGGCGAGCCGCATGGGTTCGACCACGATGCGCAGCACCGGTTCCTGATTGCCGAATAACTGCACCGTGGCAACGCCGGGAATAGCCGACAGTTCAGCAGTGATATCGTCCTCGGCGAGGCGGGTGAGGGCTTCCTGCGGCAGGGTTTCGCTGACAAGTGCCAGGCGAATGACCGGCGACGCATCAGTATCCGCCTTGACCACGGTGACGTCCTCGACCCCTTCGGGCAACCGCCGCGTGATCCGGGCCACGGCTTCGCGCACATCGTTCGCGGCGATATCGAGGTCGACCCCGGGGCCGAATTCGGCACGGATACGGGCGTTATTTTCCTCGCTCGCCGAATTGAGCGTGGTCACGCCGGCGACCCGGGCGACCGCGCCCTCGATCACGCTGGTGACCTCCGCATCCATGGTTTCGGGCGAGGCGCCGTCGAAAAACGCGCGCACCATCACCACGGGCCGGTCGACATCCGGCAGCTCGCGAACCTCAATGCCGAACAGCGCCGCCAGCCCAGCGATCACGATCATCAGGTTCATCACGACGATCAGCGTCGGCCGGCGGATAGACAGTTCCGGCAGGTCGCTGAAACGGCCGCTCAATTCTTTTTACCTTTGGCCGCCCTTGTGGCCGCCGGGGCGCCGGCATTCCCTGCACTGGCGAACGGTTTGGGGTTCAGCCGCTGGCCGACGCGCAACCCCTGCACGCCCTGGACGACGACGGCATCGCCCGCGGCCAGCTTGCCATCGACCAGAATGCGCCCGTCATCGCGGCGCACCAGCTTGACGAAAACCTTTTCGGCCCTACCAGCGCGCGCGCGCCACAGATAGGCGCCGTCGCGGCTCCACAGGACGGCAACCTCGCGTACGCTGGGATACGACCCACCGACAAATGCGAGCTCTACCGAGAACGACGTTCCGGGCCGGATGGTGTCATCCGCATTGGAAATTTTCGCACGCACCCGCAGCGTGCGGGAGGCTTCGTCTATCCGGCTGCCCATCGCCGTGACCGTGCCGGTGATTTCGCGGTCGGGCTCGTTGGATGGGCGCACGGCGATGCGGTCGCCGACGCGGATGCGCACGGCGTGATCTTCGGTCAGGTTGAAATCGACCAGAATGGCCGAGCGTTCGTCGAGCGTCGCAATCGATGTGCCATCGGTGACGCGGTCGCCAGGGCTGATATCGGTCAGACCGATGATGCCCGAAAACGGTGCGACAATCGCACGGTCGGCGAGCACTGCTTTTGCCTGGGCATGTCGCACCGCTGCGGTTTCCAGACCGGTCTGTGCGGTATCGAGACTGTTGCGCGACGCATGGCCCGATTTCGCCAGCCTGCTGATCCGCGCCGCATCACGCCGCGCTTTCTTGAGGGCAACATTGGCCAGGCGCACCGCGAGGCGCTGATGATCGTCATCCAGCCGAACCAGCAGATCGCCCTTTTTGACGCGCTGCTCAGCC
>CAJIYX010000065.1 GCA_905181725.1 Alphaproteobacteria bacterium UBA830 | reverse complement strand
CACCCTTGCTGGTGACGGCATTGTCGATCCCGTTTCTGGGCGAAAAGGTCGGCCCGCGCCGCTGGGCGGCAATTTTTGTCGGCTTCCTCGGCGTGCTGGTGATCATCCGCCCGGGCCTGGGCGTGATGCACTGGGCCGCGTTCCTGCCGTTGATCACCGCGGTCTGCTATGCGTCCTATCAGATCATGACGCGGATCGCCGGGCGCACCGAAGACACCAAGACCAGCCTGTTCTGGACGTCCGCGGTCGGCTGCATCGTGATGTCGTGTATCGTGCCGTTTGTCTGGAAGTCGCCGGATGCGACCGCCTGGGCAATCATGGTGGCGACGGGCACCCTGTTCGGCTTCGGCCACTACCTGCTGATCCGCGCGTTCGAGGTGGCCGGCGTGTCTACCCTGTCACCGTTTCTTTATACCCAGATTGCCTGGGTGACGATCATCAGCATCATCGTGTTCGACCAGGTTCCGGACGAATATTCGATCCTCGGCACCTGCATCGTGATCGGCAGCGGGCTGTATATCTGGCACCGTGAAACCCGGGAACGCCGGGACGGGGCCTGACCGGCGAGTAGAAATCACAGCTGCCAAAGACCGCCAGTCGCTGCGACCTAGACGTGCTTACCCGGTTCCCAACCGCTATCGACCAGGTTCGCTTGACCGAATTCCATCGGCCGGGTTTCCAGATCCGTCGCCATGGTATCGTTCCAGCGGTTCAGCCAGCCGAACAGGCAGACGGCAGCGACCAGCTCGACGATCTGGTCTTCATCGAAGTGCTTCTTCATCTCGTCGAAATCTTCGTCGGCCACCGCATTGGGGGTCGTGCCTGCCCCCTGGGCCATGCGCAACACCGCACGTTCACCATCATCGAATAGCGGGCTGGTTTCGTATTCCCAGATCGCCGCGACCTTTTCAAGAGGCACGCCATCGACCTCGCTCGCGGTCTCGGCAGTATGCGCCGAACAATACATGCATCCGGCAGCACGGCTCGCCATATAGCCGGCCATGCGCTTCAGCGGCAGCGGCGCCTTGCCGGGCACGCCGATCACTTCGCGGGCAAGGCGGGTAAACGCGCGCAGGATGCCGGGCGTGCGGCCCATCGCAAAGAAACTGTTGGGCACAAACCCAAGCGCCTGTTCTGCGCGGCTGAATATGTCTTCGAGTTCCGGTGATTTTTCACGATCAATCGGGCTGATGCGGACCATTTAATTCTCCATGCTCTCAATACCTGATGATCATATTCTGGCACAGTGCCGATGCCACTGCTATGTCACAAGTCCCCCGCAGACGGAATAGAAGCAATGACAGAACCGCGCGACTTGCCCTACTGCTTCCCGCCGCATCCCAGCCCCCGGAAACCGACCTTCCAGATGCCTGCGGGCTCGATCGACACGCATTTCCACATCTTCGGCCCACCGGAAGTGTTTCCGTGGTCGCCACCTGAAAAGCGCGTCTATACCCCGCCCGCGTCACCGCTCGCTCACTATCACCAGCTGATGGAGCATCTCGGCATCGACCGCGGGGTTGTTATCCAGCCGATGGCGCATGGCCACGATAATTCAGTGACACTGGATGCGATTGCCGGGTCGGACGGCCGCCTGATGGGTATCGCGAAGGTCGACGATACATTCACCGACGCGAATATCGACGCGCTGCATGATGGCGGCATTCGCGGTGTACGGTTCAACATGATCGCAGAAAGCGGCGGCACCGGAAACCTCGCGCTGATAGAAACGGTCGTCGACCGCATTAAAGACCACGGCTGGTCGCTGACCATCCATGCGAAGCCCGACAGCATCGTCGCCAATGCCGGCTGGCTGGCCGCGATGCCGGTGCCGACAATCATCGACCACTATTGCCGCATCAGTTTCGCCGATGGAAGAGCCCAGCCGGCATTCCGCACGCTGATTGATCTGCTGAAAGACCACGAGCATATCTGGGCCAAGATTTCCTGTATCGAGCGCTGCTCGGCCCTCGGCCCGCCCTATGCGGACGCGCCGGAATTTACCCATGAAATGGTGGAAACGGCGCCCGACAGGCTGCTCTGGGGCACCGACTGGCCGCATTCGCAACGTTACACCATCGGCGAGCAATGCGACACCGGCGAGCTGATCGACCTGATCCCCGAACTGGTTCCGGATGCTGCAACGCGCTACAGAATTCTGGTGAAAAACCCGCTGAAACTGTTCGATTTTGCGGCGTAAGCAGATCGCTATTGCGGGTTAGCGCACGATCTCCACAGTGAGATTCCAGGCGATCGAGATGCGCTCGCCGTCGCCGTAATAGGCGTTCACGTAATGCTGGAGCCACCCGGGAAACATGATCAACAAGCCAGGTTCCGGCGTGATGACTTCCTTACCGCCGTGAACATTACCGGGGCGCGGATCCATAAATTCAAAATTGCCGTTGCCGGGCGGTTCCGCATAAGGCTCGCCCGATGCAACGTAATACACTGCCGACCAGACCGCACCCGGGTGATTATGAACCTTGTTGTAACCGCCTTCGCGCAGCACATTGGCCCAGGCACCACCATAGGGTTCGGCGAGAACTTCGTCCCCCGGCTGGACCGGAAACATCCCTGCCGTCAGTTCCCGCGCTGCTAATTTCACCCAGTTGGACAAATCGCGGACTTCCGGGTTCGGCCAATCCCAAAGGTCGGCTGTCGAGTGCCAGCCACCGACATTACTACGACACACGCCGGAATCGTTTTTCTCGCGTTCCAGAATTATTTTGCGCAAACGCCGGTTCTTCGATTTTGCATCCGGCATGCGCCGGCGCATCAGAACTGTGGGGAATATGTGCGACAGTTCCTCCGGCGTGCAGCCGGGATTCTGAGTTGTAACGACACTGTCACGAAAACGTGTATTCATAGTGAGTTTATACTGGGCTTATTCCCAGCTGCACAAGCCCCCCGGAGCATTCCGGCAGAAGCGTTCGTCCCCGAAAAGCCCAGAGGTCTAGCGGTTTAACCGACCTCTGGCACAACAAGATCGCCGCAGGTGTCAGCACCACCCAGGGCGGCGCCTGTTCGCTCTTGCACCTCGCCGAACGATAATCCTGGGACCTTCTCGCGGACAACGAAGCCATTTTCAGTCACGTCCACGACCGCGATATCGGTGTAGATCGTGTCGACCACGCCCGGTCCGGTGAGCAGAAAGGCGCATTCATCGACCAGCTTGGCGTCGCCTTTCGTGGTGCTGTGATCAGTCATCACGAAGACTTTGCGCGCACCGACCGCAAGATCCATCGCCCCGCCAACCGCCGGCACGGAATCCGGGCCGCCGGTGGACCAGTTGGAAAGGTCGCCCTTCGACGATATCTGGAACGCGCCGAGCACGCAGAGATCAATATGTCCGCCGCGGATCATCGCGAACGAATCCGCATGATGAAAAAACGCCCCTCCGGGCAGCATGGTGATCGGTTTTTTGCCCGCATTGATCAGATCGTAATCGACCTCATAGGCGCTTGGTTCAGGGCCCATGCCGAGGATGCCGTTTTCGCTGTGAAAGATAATTTCACGGCCATCGGGAATAAAATTCGCCACCAGCTCGGGCATACCGATACCGAGATTGACGTAATTTCCTTCGGCGATGTCCTGCGCGAGGCGCCACGCAACCTGGCGGCGCGAAAGCTTGTCTGTCTGTGGAGTGGCACCTACCCCCGTCGTTGCCCCTGCCGCGGTCATACGCCGTCTCCCACTGTGTACCGGAAATCTCTCTCAATCATCTCGCGCTCGCTGCCGGGGTTGGGAACCTCGACAACACGGTCGACAAAAATGCCAGGTGTCACCACCTGCTCCGGCGGGATATCGCCCAGTGGCACAATGCTGCGGGCCTGAACAATCGTGATCTTCGCTGCCGTGCACATGATGGGGCCGAAATTCCGCGCGGCCAACCGGAAGGTCAGGTTTCCCCAACGATCGGCAAGATCCGCTTTCACCAGCGCAATATCGGCGTGAAGCGGGTCTTCGAGGACGTATTCCTGTCCGTTGTATTCACGGCGCTCCTTGCCTTCGGCCAGCGGCGTGCCGATGGTGGTGCGCGTGAAAAATCCGCCGATCCCCGCACCGGCCGCCCGGATACGTTCCGCAAGCGTGCCCTGGGGCACCACTTCAAGCTCGATCCGTCTTTCGCGGTACATTGTGTCGAAGACTTCGGAATGGGACGACCGCGGGAAGGAACAGATCATCTTGCGGACCTGGCCCGATTCAAGAAGCGCCGCCAATCCGACATGACCGTTTCCGGCATTATTGTTCACCAGCGTGAGATCGCGCGCGCCATGATCGATCAGCGCATGGGCAAGCTCGGTCGGATTGCCGGATTCGCCGAAGCCGCTGATCAGGATGACAGCACCGTCCTCGATCACGGAGACGGCGTCGTGCAGGGTTTCGACGATTTTATTTATCATTCGGTCGTCATAGCCGATACCGCCTAAACTGTCACTTGGGTGGACACTTGCCCCGCTCGCCGTCCGGCAGGGTTGCACGGCAGAAATTGGTGCCCGTGCTCACGACCCTGGCGATGCGGACACCGGTCAGATCGGCCCCCGTGAATTCGGCCTCTTTCACGTTAGTGCCGCCTTGCCGAGCTCTGCCTTGCGTATATCCGCCCCCAGCAGACCGACGACGCTCTCATCGACGCGGCTTTAGGTCCTGGTGTCACCTGTCGAAAACAACACCCTGCCACTGTTGTCGAACACCTGGA
>CAJIYX010000064.1 GCA_905181725.1 Alphaproteobacteria bacterium UBA830 | reverse complement strand
GTGCAATCACCTCGGAGATAAACATCGCGGCGAAGGCGATCACGATAGACAGGATCACCAACCGGATTGCACTGCCTTCCTGACCGGGCACCTGCGCAAGCCCGTATAGCGCGACGGGCAGGGTGGTCGTTTCGCCGGGAATGGCGGACACGAATGTAATCGTCGCGCCGAATTCGCCGAGGGCGCGGGCGAAGGCGAGGATCACGCCGACGACGATTCCGCTGCCCGCAAGGGGGAGGGTGACGCTGAAGAACACATCGACCGGGCCGGCGCCGAGCGTGCGGGCGGCCTGTTCGAGCCGGGTATCAATCGCCTCGATCGACAGCCGGATCGCGCGCACCATCAGCGGGAACGCCATGACGGCGGCAGCCACGGCGGCGCCCTGCCATGAAAACGCGACGGTCACCCCAAATGTCTCATACAGAAATCCGCCGACCGCACCGTTGCGCCCCAACAGGATCAGCAGCAGATACCCGATCACGACAGGGGGAACGACGAGCGGCACGTGGATGAGGGCATCGAACAGGGGTTTACCCGGGAATTCGCATCGGGCGAGGACCCAGGCGACGGCGATGCCGAAGGGCAGGCTGATGGCGACCGCCCAGAGCGACACTTTGAGGCTTAACTGGACGGCTTCTATTTCGAGCGGTGAGAGGGAAAACATCGTAGCCTCAACGGGTCAGGAAGCCGAATTTGCGGTAGATCTCACGACTTGCATCAGATGCAAGATACTCGAGGAACTTGGCGGTGGCGGCGGTGTTCGCCAATCTCGTTGCTATCACTTGGTATTCAATCGGCGCATGAAGCGATCCGTTGATGGTTGCGACGATGCGCACCTGACCCGATTGAATGGCGTCGGTGTAATAGACGATGCCGAGCGGTGCCTCGCCCCGTTGGACAAGTGCGAGGGCAAGCCGGACATTCTGGGTCTGGACGGTCCTGTGCGCGAATCGCGACCACAGGCCAAGGCCGCTGAGGGCCTGGCTGCCGTATATCCCGGCGGGCACATGCTGCGGATCGCCGATGGCAATCCGTCCGTTCTGGCCAAGCGTGGGGCCGATATCCGTCGTCAGATTGAACGGTGTGGGGAGTTGGGCCGAGGCCGGCGCGATCAGGACTATTCTGTTGCGGAATATTGTCTGGCGGGTCTCGTGGCGCGAAAATTGGTGTTTGATCAGATAGTCGACCCACGTGCTGTTGGCGGAAAAATAGATATCCGCAGGCGCGCCGTTTTCGATCTGGCGGGCCAGCGCGCCGCTTGAGCCATAGACGATGCGGAGTTGAGGGCTGTTTTCCGCATTCCAGGTGTTGCGGATCTCATCGAGGACCTTAACGGTGCTCGCCGCCGCAAAGACGGTAAGGTTTTTGGCATGAACAGGGGCCTGGGCCGGCAGCGCCAGAATGCCGGCGACGCATAACAACAGATATGAGAGGCTGCGCATGAGCGTTATATATCACTGTATATAACGCTTGTACATAATGACCTGTCGGGGATCGAGGGGAGGCGACTTGCGCCTCAGGGATCGAGCTTGGCTGCCTGCTCGGTGAGACTGTCCAGCTTTTCTTCGATCACGCTGCGGTCCAGGTCATGGGTGATAAAGACAATGCGCGAGCGCCGGTCTTCATCAGGCCATTCGGCGAGTTCCGCCGGGTCGTGAAACATATGCTGCACGCCATGAACGGCAATCGGTCTGTCGCGGCCGGCGATGTTCAGAATACCTTTTATACGCAGCAGTTTTTCGCCGTGCTGGCCGATCAGGATCCGGACCCAGGCGACAAAGGCCTCCCAGTCAATCGGCTCGTCGCGAGTGACGCAGAAGGCCGCGATAGACGCATCGTGCCGGTTTACGTCATGCGCATGATCATGGCCGTGTTCATGACCGTGCTCGGGAGGGATATCATCCTTCAGGTAGGCTTCATCGCGCAGCCAGCGCTGGACGTCGACGGTTTTGGATTTCGGGTCGTATAAGCCGGTATCGAATAACTGGTCGGGCTCGATCTCGCCCATGACGGCGAATACTTTCGGCGCGCCGGGGTTCAGCGCCTGTAGACGCTGGTTCAGGGCATCGAGCTCGGCGGGGTCGGCAAGGTCCGACTTGGTGATGACGATCCGGTCGGCGACCGCAGCCTGCTTGACGGATTCTTCGTAGCGATTGAACTGGCGGGCTGCGTTGATGGCATCGACCGTGGTGATGATCCCGTCCAACGCGTAGCGGTTGGATATAACCGGGGCGGTCATCATCATGTGAATAATAGGCGCCGGGTCGGCAAGGCCGGTGGTTTCGATCAGCACACGGCGAAAATACGGCACCTGCTTCTTGACCCGCTTGATAAACAGTTCTGACAGCGCGTTGACCAGATCGCCCTGCACGGTACAGCACAGGCAACCGGCGTTGAGCAGCACCGTGTTTTCATCAATCCGCTGGACAAGCTGGTGGTCGATACCGATTTCACCGAACTCGTTGATCAGCACGGCGGTCTCGACCATATCCGGATGCTTGACCAGTTTGTTCAGTAGCGTGGTCTTGCCGCTGCCGAGGAACCCCGTCAGCAGCGATACCTGGATTGGCGAGTCGTCTGCTGGTATGACGTCTGCTGGGGTGGTGGCTTCTTCAGTCATTACCGTTCAGGCGGTTGAAGCCCTGCTGCAGGTCTTCTATCAGATCATCCGGATCTTCGAGGCCCGCGTGGATGCGGATCAACTGGCCCTTATGCTCCCATTCGACGGCGGTTCGGTTGGCGGCCGGGTTTGCCGGCATGATCAGGCTTTCGAACCCGCCCCAGCTTGCCCCCATCGCATAAAGTTCCATGTGGTCCAGCATTGCGTGAATTCTGGCTTCCGGGAATTCATCTTTCAGCACGAATGAAAACAACCCGCTGGCGCCGGTGAAATCGCGTTTCCAGATGTCGTGACCGGGATGCTCAGGCAGGGCAGGGTGCAGTACGCGTTCGACTTCAGGCCGCGACTGCAGCCACTGCGCGAGCTTGATGCCTGTTTCCATATGCCGGTCGAGGCGCACTTTCAGCGTGCGCAATCCACGCAGCGCCAGATAGACATCGTCGGGACCGGAATTTGCGCCGAGCGAGGCTACTGATGGGCGTACGATATCCCACTGTTCCGCGGTGGTAGTAACCAAGCCCATCATGACATCCGAATGGCCGACGATGTATTTCGTCGCCGCCATCGCACATACGTCGACACCGTTCTCGAACGGTTTGAAATAGATACCCGCCGAGTATGTATCGTCCATAATCACGACGCAGCCGGCTTTGTGGGCCTCCTCGGCGATGGCCGGGATGTCCTGCATGTCGAATGTCAGCGAGCCGGGGGCTTCAACATAGACGATCTTTGTGTTTTCGCGGATCAGGTCCTTGATACCGGCGCCGATCTTCGGATCATAATAGGTGGTTTCCACGCCAAACCGCCCGATGATGTTGTCGCAGAAATTCCGTGCCGGGCCATAGACGCAATCGACCATCAGAATGTGATCGCCCTGTTTCAGGTAGGCGAGCATGGCCGCATTGATCGCCGCGAGACCGGACCCGACCGCGACCGAGCGATAGCCGCCACAAACCGCGGCATAGGCTTCTTCGAGCGCATCGTGGGTCGGTGTGCCGTGACGGCCATAGGTATAGACGCCGGGTTCCCACCGATGATCGCGCCGGTAATTCATTTCCTCGACCGAGCCCCAGGCGACCGTCGATGCGTGATAGACCGGCGGATTGATAAAACCGTGATTGGACTCGGGGTCGCGTCCCTTATGGACGATTTTTGTATCTTCTTTCACGGCTATTCTTACCAATCTGTATCGGTGGAAATAAAAGAACTCAGTTTCATTTTCTGACAGAAATCTACGCTGAATACTAGCTCATGCAATGCGCTTGATCGAAATTGAACGACGTTCAGCCGCCCGCATTTGTTTCGCTCCCGGACCCGGATATCACCTCAATCGGGTGCACGTGGTCCGGAGAGCGGGACGGCGAAGTGCGCACCAAATGTTACGCTTGTAGACAATACGGTAACATTTTTGCCGTGAACCATCGCCCTTTAGGAATGTCGCTTCTGGGCGAAAAACGGACATGGTTGAAGCGTCTGCTTGTGACTGCGATCTCAACCGGTCAACGCAACACACGCATTAATTTTCTCTGCCGGCGGCTCGACCGCCAATGTTTTACTGCAGTCCTGCTACGTTCATGTTGCTACCGGGGTGTCGGTACGGCTGCCCCATTCGGTCCAGGAACCGTCATAGATGGCGACATCGTCTTTGCCGGTCAGGTGCATGGCAAGTGCGAGCACGCAGGCTGTAATGCCCGATCCGCAGGTCGTGACGACGGGGCGGGCGCAGTCGATACCAGCTTTGGCAAGGCTTGCCGATAATTCGGCGGCCGGGCGGATCGTCGATGTCGCCGGGTCGATCAGCGTGTTGAACGGCAGATTCAAACTGCCGGGAATATGACCTGAGCGACATTCGGGGCGTGGTTCGGGTTCTGCGGCGGCAAACCGTCCAGCCGACCGGGCATCGAGAACCTGGGCCGCGCCGGTGTCCAGGTTCGCGCGGACGTCATCCAGCGAGCGCACCATTGCCGGATTGAAGCCGGCTTTGAACGATGTATCTCCGATTTCGGCGGCATCGGCGGAAAGCGCGCGGCCTTCTGCGCGCCATTTGACCGCGCCGCCGTCGAGCAGCGAAACGCGGTCATGGCCGAATGCGCGGAGCGCCCACCAGACACGTGCCGACGTCATCATCGAGACACTGTCATAGACGACGACATGATGATCGTTTGAAATGCCGAGGGAATTCATGTGGCGTTCGAACGTCGCTTCATCCGGCATCATGTGGGGCAGGGAGGATGCAGGGTCGGCGATGGCGTCGATGTCCCAGAAGACGGCACCCGGAATATGGCCTGCGCTGAAATCCTCGATGCCTTTGCGCGCGGCATTCGGGAGCATCCAGGTCGCATCGACGATGCGCACGGACGGATTATCGAGCTGAGATGCCAGCCACTCTGTTTGGACCAGTGTCGGAACCGCATTGTCGGTCATGTTGCTGTCTCCCCGGGTATCTGATTGTCTGAAGATATCAAAAATAGACCGTTTGACGCGGGATGTAAGCGCCCAAAAAAAGGACCGTCCCGAAGGACGGCCAAGTGCGGGGTGCAACGAACGGCCAAACTGTTCTGCTCGGAGCCGTTTGTTCCGCGCAGAACGGGGAGCGAGCCCGCAGGTGCGCTGTCTCAAAAATTCTGTCAAAGGTGGAAACCGTGGACCGTAATGACAGGAGATACGTGCCGTTCGATGCGCCGGCGGAAGACGGGGTGATCATCGACGATGATGTGATCGGCGGAATAGGCACCCCTTGGCGACATACGCGGCCTCCGTCCAATAATCCGTAATATTTTTCGCGTTTTGGAGGTTGCCGGTCCGGGGAAATCTATAGTGGTCATCAGATAAATACTGTAATCCGTTTCCGAGTTCATGAGGTGCCTATGCTGAATCCCGCCTGAAACGGATCTGAACGCCCCGTTCATCCTGCGTTCATCTAACGGGCCGCATATTGGCGGCGTGAGACGTACATTTTTGATCGGTGTGGGGGCCATCGCCGCGGCAAGTCTGTTGCCTTCGGTCAGCGAAGCCGCGCCCAAGGACCATGAACGTGCTCGGAAGGTGATGAAGTCCAGCAAAATACTGCCGCTCAAAAAAGTCCTTCAGCGAACTTCAAAGAAATATTCTGGAAAAGTGGTTAAATGTCGATGTCCGTGAGGTTGTCGACAAAAAGACCAAAAAGAAGGAATGGGTCTATTTTCGTAAAGATGATCGACAAAAAGGGACGGGTGAGCGACCTCACCATCGATGCCAGAACAGCGAAGGTGCGCGCGGCGAAACGTGGCGGCCCGTTGAAGAAGAAAGGCTGAGGTATTGCGCACGCTCGTCGTCGAGGATGATAAAGATCTTGCCCGTCAGCTGACTGAAGCACTTGTCGAAAACGGATATGCGGTGGATACCGTCCATGACGGCAAAGAAGGGCATTTTCTCGGCGATACCGAGCCCTATGACGTCATCGTTCTCGATATTGGCCTGCGGGTGATGGACGGCATCGAAGTGTTGGAACAATGGCGTGCGGCAGAAAAACCCACGCCGGTGCTGATGCTCACTGCCCGCTATCGGTGACGCGAGAAAATCGCCGGGCTCGATGCAGGCGCCGACGATTACGTTACCAAGCCTTTCCATATAGAAGAGGTTCTTGCCCGTATGCGCTGGAGCGTGTGTCGGTGGATGTGCGCCACAACAAGACCCATGCGGAAGATTGCTAGTCTCGTGAGGCTCAGGGTGGCAAGAACGATTCGTTCCAGCGCGAGATAACCTTGGAGGGGGGCCTGGATGCGGAGACGCGGCAGCGGCTGCTAGAGATGGCCTATAAATGCCCGGTTCACCGGACACTGGATTGAGAGGTTCAGGTCATCACGACCCTGAAAGACGCCTGACTGCGGAGACGGTACTTACCAGTAGCGTCCCGTGCTGCCGATCACCGATGTGATCAGGCCGATCACGAGGTTCACGGTGACCATGATACGGATCTTGTTGAGGTTCGCACCCGCTGTCGGAATGTCTCCGGCGGCGAGCGCGTTGCGAAATCGCTTATACGGCGCGAACCAGAGATGCAGGTAAATCGCGATCATAATCAGTCCGATTCCGTGCATCAGATGAAGATACATCGGTAATTTGGCAAACCCGCCCCAGACATCGAAGATCATAAAATAGCCAGTCAGCGGCAGCAGGATCACCGCCATCCAGACCCATGGGAAGAATTTTGCGAAGACGCGCCCCCAGAGCGGCGCACGCACCGGGGGTTCCAGTTCGCCTGCGGCAAGGCGCAGTACCATAATCGCAAAAAACATACCGCCGACCCAGACGAGGGCGGCGAGGACGTGTAGGCCGAGGGCGACGGTGATCATAGACTGTGTCTCGCTTGATCAGGGGTTGGGCGTGCATTAGGTTCCGGCCATATCCTAGCCTTTTCTTCCAGGAAGATCACTGCATGAAGTTTACCGGTACAGACAAGTACGTTGCGACAGATGACCTGATGACCGCGGTCAATGCCGCGATCACCCTCCAGCGGCCTCTTTTGATCAAGGGAGAGCCTGGTACCGGCAAGACGCTGCTGGCCATGGAGGTGGCCGAAGCTCTGAAAATGCCGTTTTACGAATGGCACATCAAGTCGACGACCAAGGCAAATCATGGTCTGTACGAATACGATGCCGTTTCGCGCCTGCGGGATTCACAGCTCGGCGATGACCGCGTTCAGGATATAAACAACTACATCAAGCGCGGCATGCTCTGGGAAGCATTCGCCTGCGAAGAACAGGCGGTTCTGCTGATCGATGAGATTGACAAGGCGGATATTGAATTCCCGAACGATCTTCTTCGGGAAATCGATCGCATGGAATTTTACGTCTACGAGACCAGGGAGACGATCAAGGCGATAAACCGTCCCGTGGTGATCATTACGTCGAACAACGAGAAGGAGCTGCCAGACGCCTTCCTGCGCCGTTGCTTCTTCCATTATATCCGCTTCCCCGACGAGGAAACGATGCAGAAGATCATCGGGGTTCATTTCCCCGACATCAAAAAGAACCTACTCAAAGAGGCGATGGAGGTTTTCTTTTCGATCCGTGACGTCAACGGCATCAAGAAAAAGCCGTCGACATCCGAACTGCTGGATTGGATCAAGCTGTTGCTGGCCGAGGATATCGACCCTGAGACGCTCCGGGGCGATTCCACCAAGGCGATCCCGAAACTTCACGGCGCGCTGCTGAAGAACGAGCAGGACGTGCACATGTTCGAACGCCTCGCCTTCATGTCCCGGCGACAAGGCGGCTAAAGAATAAGGGACGGGGCAGGGCCCATGTTCGTTGATTTCTTCTACCAGCTTCGCGGAGCCCGTATTCCGGTCACGATCCGCGAATTTCTGATGTTTCTCGAAGCGCTCGAAAAGGGTGTAGCCCAGGGCAGCATCGACGAATTCTATTATTTGTCGCGCGC
>CAJIYX010000063.1 GCA_905181725.1 Alphaproteobacteria bacterium UBA830 | reverse complement strand
AGCAGGTTTTCCACCTCGCCGGGAAGGCTGCCAAACCGGTCAATGAGTTCTGCTGCGAAACCCTCTGTGTCCTCAGCGCTTTTAAGCTCGGCAATGCGGCGGTACAGCCCGAGACGGACATCGAGATCGGATACGTATTTTTCCGGTATCAGGACCGGAATACCAACATTGATCTGCGGGCTCCACTCGCGGTCGTTCTCGTCCTCAACGCCCTTTGCGACGGCAACGGCTTCTTCGAGCATGTGCTGGTATAGCTCGACACCAACCTCGCGGATATGGCCGGATTGCTCCGACCCGAGAAGATTGCCGGCGCCGCGAATATCAAGATCGTGGCTCGCCAGCGTAAATCCGGCGCCAAGCGTGTCGAGAGACTGCATGACCTCCAGCCGTTTATTGGCCGCGGTAGTCAATTTCTTGTTGTTCGGCAGGGTCATATAGCAATAAGCGCGGAGCTTTGAGCGACCGATGCGCCCGCGCAGTTGATAGAGCTGTGCCAGTCCGAACATATCGGCGCGGTGAATGACCATCGTGTTCGCCGTCGGAATATCGAGTCCGGATTCAACGATCTGTGTCGACAGCAGCAGATTTACCGACCCTTCGTAGAACGCGGTCATGACTTCTTCGAGGGCTTTCGTGCCCATTTGCCCATGCGCCATGGCGACTTTGACCTCGGGCACCAGGGCGCGCAGTTGGGCCGCGATCTCGTCCAGGTCGGCGACGCGCGGACATACGTAGAATGTCTGTCCGCCGCGGAAATGCTCGCGCATAATGGCTTCTCGGATCATCACATCGTCGAACGGCATGACGAATGTACGAACAGCGAGCCGGTCGACCGGCGGCGTGCCGATCAGGCTCATTTCCTTCACGCCGCTCAACGCCATCTGGAGCGTTCGGGGGATGGGCGTCGCCGTCAGCGTGAGCACGTGCACGTCGGTCTTCAGGTTTTTGAGGCGTTCCTTGTGGGTTACGCCGAAATGCTGTTCCTCATCGACAATCAGCAATTCCAGCTTGTTGAATGCGATCGACTTGCTCAGCAGCGCATGGGTGCCGATGACAATGTCCACTTCGCCATTGGCCATACCTTCGCGAACTTTGTCAGCGTCTTTGCCCGTCACAAGACGTGAAAGCTGTTCAATGCGAACCGGTACGCCGGCGAACCGCTCCACGAAGGTTTTGAAATGCTGACGGCAGAGGAGGGTGGTCGGTACGACGACGGCAACCTGACTGCCCGACATAACGGCCGCAAAGGTGGCCCGGAGCGCGATCTCGGTCTTGCCGAACCCGACATCGCCGCAGACCAGGCGGTCCATGGCGTTACCGGATTTCAGATCGTTCAGCGTGTCGGCAATAGCATGGGTCTGGTCATCGGTCTCGGTATAGGGGAACCGGGAGGCGAATTCCTGATACAGACTTTCCGGAATATCAATTTTTACCGCGGGACGCAGCGTGCGCTGAGCGGCGATCTTGATCAGTTCATTGGCGATGTCCCGCAGTCGTGACTTCATCCGCGATTTGCGGGCCTGCCAGGCTGCGCCGCCGAGCCGGTCCAGGCTTGCCGGCATATCGCCCGACCCGTAGCGCGACAGCACTTCGACGTTCTCAACAGGCACGTAAAGCTTGGTATCCCCGGCATAGATCAGCCGCAGGCAGTCATGCGGTGCGTTGGCGACGCTCAGTGTCTCCAGCCCGTCATACCGGCCGATCCCGTGCTCGATATGAACCACCAGGTCGCCGAGCGCAATTTCAGAGACATCGGCGATGAAATCCTCGGCCCGCCGGCGTTTGCGATCCGGCCGCACAATCCGCTCACCGAGGATGTCCTGTTCGGTAATCAGGGTGAGGGTATCGGATGTAAACCCGTGCTCTATCGGCAGGACCACAAGGGCTGTTGTTTGCGGGCCAAGCTCACCGGCCGCCTCCCAGTCCTCGACCGCAGCGATATCCATCAATTTATGATCGGCGAGCAATTGTCCCAGCCGTTCGCGGGAACCAAGCGTAAACGCGGAAATCAGCACCCGTTTTCCGACATCGGCATCATTGCGCAGACGCTTCGCCAGGCTATCGAACACGGTCGTTTGCGGATCGTCATTTTTGTCACCGACGGCGGAAGCCTTGGCGCGCGCTGCGGCAAAATCGGGTACGCGTTTGGCGCCGATCGACAGTACGTCGGCAAAAGCCGATGAAGCAATGCCCTCAGGCGCGGCAAAGGGAGATAGCTGGCCGACCAGACGTCCGTCCAGCGCCAGCTCGAATTCACGGTCGTCCAGATACAGGCTTCCGGTCGGCAGCGGGTTATAGGGCGGCTGGCCGCTGACATCGTTGGTTTTGCGGTTTCGCAGATAGGTCATGCGGGCGTCGAAATAGTCCGAGATTGTCTCCAGACGTCCGTCGCGCACCTGATCGGCGTCATTATCCAGCGTTACAGAAGCGCCGGGCAGGTAGTCGAAAAGCGTATCGAGATTTTCATGAAACAGCGGCAGCCAGTGCTCCATCCCGATCTGCTTACGGCCTTCGCTCACAGCGGCATAGAGCGGATCGTCGGTGATGTTGCCAAATGCCTCGCGATATCCGCTTCTGAAACGTGCAATCGAATCCTCATCAAGGAAGATCTCGCTCGCCGGTTTCAGCGAGAATGCGTCGATCTTCTCCGTTGAGCGTTGTGTCGCAGGATCAAACACCCGCAGCGCCTCTATCTCGTCGCCGAACAGATCGATGCGGATCGGCAGGGCTTCGCCTGGCGGGAAGACATCAAGGATACCACCCCGCACCGCGTACTCGCCCGCTTCCCGCACGGTGCCGACGCGTTCGAAGCCGTTCCGGTTGAAGAAATCCGTCAGCTCGTCAACATCGACCCGCGCACCGATAGCAAAGCTGCGCGCCGCAGCACCGAGAATTTTAAACGCGGGGACCCGCTGCAGGGCAGCATTCACTGATGTCAGGACGACCAGTTGTCCGGACGCATCCGAATCTGCTTGGGATTTTGCGCGTGTCGCAAGATAGGTCAGTGCATCGATGCGTTGCGATACTACCTCCCGGTTCGGCGAAACCCGGTCATAGGGCAGGCAGTCCCAGGCCGGAAAAGAAACCACCCGGATTGCCGGGGCAAAGAATGCCAGTGCGTCGGTCATCTCTGCCATGCGCTTAGCATTACGCGCAATATGGAGGTGAACCGCACCTGCGGGCTGGTCGGCAAGGCTTTCAGCGACGAGTAAGGCATCGCAGCCTTCGGGTACGCCGGAGAGCAGGAAACGACCCGTGCCGGAGAATGATTTATCGATGAAATTCAATTGGTTAAATTTTCTTCTTGAAGTTTTTAAGCATTGCCAGGACGGAGGTATCGAACTCCGCAGGTGGCGGTTTCATGTCAAGTACCCAGCTCAAAACATCCTGGTCGTTCTCATCGAGAAGTGCCTCGAAATCAGCGAGTTGCGCTTCGTCCAGGTCGCGGAGATGCGCTTCGGCAAATCCGCCGATTACCAGGTCGCTTTCCTTGGTGCCGCGGCGCAGACTGCGAAATCGTAATTTTCGGCGGATATTCTCTAGCTTATCTGGCATTACTGCTCCTCGTGGAACGCTGGTATAAGTGTACACTTCGATGATGTCAGCCCGATTCCGACGGAAAACATGCGCCCAGACATACTTTTTTCTATCTTTGCTCCGGTTACCGGCCTCCCTGGCGTAGGCCCGAAGATCGGCAAGCTCATCGAGAAGCTCGCCGGGCCGGGCATCGTTGACCTGTTATGGCACCTGCCGAGCGGTCTGATCGACCGGCGGTATGCGCCGAAGGTCATGGATGCCACAGAGGGCGCAATTGCGACACTGACCGTCACCGTCGACAAACATTCCCCCTCCGCCCGGCGCGGGCTTCCCTACAGAATACGGTGCCGCGACGAGACGGGTTTCCTTACCCTTGTTTTTTTTAACGGGCGTGAGGAATATCTGCGGAAGCAACTGCCGGAAGGAGAAGTCCGTGTCGTCAGTGGCCGGCTGGAGCGTTACCGTGACGAGTTCCAGGTGACGCATCCCGATCACATCGGCACCGTCGCCGAGATCGAGGCGATCAAGACGGTGGAGCCGGTGTATCCGATGACCGCCGGCCTGACCCCGAAGCCGCTGAACCGTGCCATACGGGCAGCGGTGGGTATGGCGCCCGCACTGCCAGAATGGAATGACGGACCATGGATGGCGCAGAAGAAGTGGACCGGGTGGCATACAGCGTTGCAGACCGCGCACACGCCACAATCCGAAACCGACCTGCTACCGGACGCGCCGGCCCGCGAACGGCTCGCCTATGACGAATTACTCGCGAACCAGCTGGCACTGCTCATTGTGCGCGGCCGTCAGCGTAAAAGGACGGGCAGGAGCGTTACCGGCGACGGCGGTCTGAGGCGGCGACTTGAAGAGAACCTGCCGTTCAAACTGACGGGCTCCCAGCAAATGGCGCTCGCCGAGATCTCCGCGGACATGAAGAGCAATACCCGCATGCTGCGCCTCCTGCAGGGCGATGTCGGCAGCGGTAAGACGATTGTCGCGCTGATGTCGATGCTGGCGGCGGTAGAGCACGGCGCGCAGGCCGCCCTGATGGCGCCGACGGAAATTCTTGCCCGCCAGCATTTTGCGACCATTGAGCCGCTCGCTGAAGCAATCGGTGTGTCGGTCGTCCTTATTACCGGCCGTGACAAGGGCAAGAAGCGTGAAGCGCTGGTGGACAGGTTGATCACCGGTGAGACGGCAATCGCCATCGGGACGCATGCGTTGTTTCAGGACGACGTGCAGTTCAAGGATCTTGCCTTTGTCGTCGTCGATGAACAGCACCGTTTCGGCGTTCATCAGCGCCTTGCGCTCGCCGAGAAGGGCGCCGCCGCCGATATTCTGGTGATGACGGCAACGCCAATTCCAAGAACGTTGATGATGACGGCCTATGGAGATCTCGAAACATCGCGGCTTACGGACAAGCCGGCCGGGCGGAAACCGATCGAGACACGCGTTTTACCGTTATCGCGCCTGGAAGACGTTGTGGACCGGCTGCGCGGCGCGATTCCAGCCGGCGCCCGGATTTATTGGGTGTGCCCGCTGGTCGATGATTCAGAGGTTGTGGATCTTGCAGCCGCGACCGAGCGACATGCGGCGCTGGCGCAGCGCTTCGGTGATCGTGTCGGACTGGTGCACGGTCGCCTGAAAGCTGCGGAAAAAGACGCCGTGATGACAAAATTTGCCGCCGGGGATCTTGATATCCTGGTCGCCACCACGGTTATCGAGGTCGGCGTCGATGTGCGAGAAGCCACGGTCATGGTCATCGAACAGGCAGAACGCTTCGGGCTTGCCCAATTACATCAGTTGCGCGGCCGTGTCGGACGGGGCGAAGCAAAGTCATCCTGTTTGTTGCTTTATGGCGAACCATTGACCGCCACCGCCCGGGCACGGCTTAAAGTTATGCGCGACACCGATGACGGCTTCGTCATCGCCGAGGAGGACCTGCGCCTTCGCGGTGCCGGCGAGGTTCTGGGAACACGGCAAAGCGGTCTGCCCCAGTTTCGGATAGCGGACCTTGCGGCCCACGCCGAGCTAATTGCCGTCGCACGGGATGACGCCCGTGTCATCCTGGAACGTGACCCCGAACTGACATCGGAACGCGGAAAAGCGTTGAAGACTTTGCTGTATCTGTTCGAGCGCGACGCGGTCGTGAAGACAGCCCTGTCCGGCTGACCGAACAGTTGGCGCCCTATTCGGCGGCCTTACCGGCCTCCGGATTGTGGGGCACGGTTTTTGTATCGCCGTCTGCGGGGGCTACACGCTTGATTTCACGCTCCGCGGCAGGCCGCCGGTCGGGCGGGGTCACAATACCGCCGGATACCACCATTTTGATCCCTTCCTCGACCGTCATATCGAGGATCACCAGTTCTTTTTTCGGAATAAACAGCAGATAGCCCGATGTCGGGTTCGGCGTGGTCGGTAGGAACACGTTCACGACGTCGTCGGTTGTCAGGTTCTGCACTTCGCCCTGGGTCTGGCCGGTAATGAAGCCAATCGCCCAACTGCCGCGACGCGGGTATTCAAACAACACGACCTCACGGAACGCATTGGACTGCTGTTTCAGGATGGTCTCGATGATCTGCTTAACCGCGGCGTAGACACTGCGGATCACCGGCATCCGACGCAGGAAATGTTCGCTGATGCGCGTCCACAAACGGCCGAGCAATCCCGCCGTCGACCAGCCAATGAAGGTCAACACGATGAAGACGATCACAAGACCGAGGCCTGGAATGGCGAAGGGCAGGTAGGTTTCGGGATTGTAAGCCGGCGGCAACAGGGGCGTGACCTGCGCATCCACCCAGCGGATCAGGAGCCATGAGATATAGAAGGTAATGCCCATAGGGGCCGTGACGAGTACACCCGCGAGAAAATAGCCGCGGATATGGCGCCGCAAACGGCCCTTCTGGCGTTTCGCGAGGCGTTTCCGCGCGTCGTCATGTCCGCTTTTGTCGTTATCTGATGTGACCATATTCGGAACATGGTCGTTATGTTGTCTTTCGACAACCCGTCTGTGGCGCTGAAAGGTCTATAGCGAGAAAAAACTTTCGAGGGCTGCGGCTGTTTCCTCTGGCTGTTCTTCGGCCAGATAATGTCCGCTCTGTAAAGCCCGACCCTGTATGTCTGCGGCACGTTCCCGCCAGGCTTCCAGAACGTTGTAATTCCGTTCCATGGCGCCTTTTTCACCTCATAGCACCAGCAGCGGAGCATCCGGCTTGACGCTCAGGTCTGCTTCATCGTGTTCGAGGTCGATTGTGGCGCCTGCCCTGTAGTCTTCACAACTCGCATGTATGGTATCGGGGTTGCTGAAGCAGCGGAGATATTCAGCCATCGCCGCCGTCGAAAAGACGTCGTCACCGAACGAGTATTTCCCCATCCTTTTGCTCAAATAGTAGGCCACGTCATGGCCAATCATCCGCTCCGGATAATCAACGGCTGGATCAGAAAGAACCAGTGATAGTAATCCTCGGCAATCCGGCGGTCGGGCTGGTTGTCGATTTTATATGTCGGCACAATATCCAGAA
>CAJIYX010000062.1 GCA_905181725.1 Alphaproteobacteria bacterium UBA830 | reverse complement strand
TGTTGGCCGGCAGAAGGCACCGGTGGTTCGTTGTGACTTCCCGTCTTGACCGGCGGTGCACAGATAAAAACGGCGATCCGGATACGCTGGATCGCTGCTCTTTTTTGCGGGTCGCTCGGGGTGGATTTTAGACGCCTGCTGTCGCCGTCTAGGCTGAAGCCTCCGTCATCCTGACGAATTTTCCGAATACCTGACTTTTCATCAGTAATATTCGTGCCATATATTTTTTAGGCTTTTTTCAATGTGTTAAGTGAATTCAGCAACGTACCAAAATCTGTATATGTAAAATAAACCGACGGTTTTCAGCAAGGTGTTCGGGGCATTCCCGGCCAGGCGGCGTTATGGCGCGCGGACCGTGGCAATCCTGCGATTGGCATTGGCGGGCCCCCTCGAATTCCGCCGCGCGTCTCGTTACTATCCAACGTGCTTGAGAGGAATATCTGCATGCTCGTCCTCTGCCACAATGGATCGTCAGTCTGTGCGGCGAAGGTGCGCCTTTTGCTGGCGGAAAAAGACATTTCCTGACGGGCCACTATCTGGATGTGCTGGCCGGTGATCGGTTCGACCCTGCCTATCTGAAACTAAATCCCAAGGCGGTCGTACCGACGATCGTTCACGACGGAATCGTGGTGACGGAAGCCACCGTGATCGGCGAATACCTGCAGGATGTGTTCCCGGATGCCCCGCGCCGGCCGGCGGATGCGGCCGGGCGTGCCCGGATGCGGATATGGACCAAGATCGTCGATGAAGCTTTGCATCCTAATGTCGTCGATATCACCTTCACGGTTTCGCATCGCCACACCGTCATGGCCAGGGGCGCAGAGAACACGCGCCGCTTTATCGAAGATGCACTCGACGTGGTCAGCCGGGAACGACGGCATGGCTGGATACACCTTGGGTTAGATGCGCCGGGGGTCCGGGAGGCGGTGAGTGTCTATGACAAGTCGCTGAAACAGATGGATGAAGCTTTGGTCGATAGCCCATGGCTGGCGGGAGAGACTTTCTCCCTCGCCGATATTGGTGTCCTGCCATATGTGAACCGTCTGCACATACTGAATATGGATGAGATGTGGCAGAAAAAACTGCCGAACGTGGTGGATTGGTTCGACCGCATCCGGGCACGCACCAGTTATTATCCCGGCATTGAAGAGCACCTCCCCGCCGGATCGCGAGACGGTCTGCTGCGCAACGGTAAGGCGGGCGGACCGCAGCTTCTTGATGCCTGCGGGCTCAATTGATCCTAATCCATCTCTGTTGAAATCCAGTTTGATAGCCGGTCCGTAATCATAACTAATACAATTCCGCAACAAGAATATGGATTGAGGCTTCAGGTCGCTAAGCGGCCTGGTAGCCGCTCTGGATTTTTTAAAAAAATAGATTTTTAAAAATCTAAATATAAAAATATTCCGTAACACTAACATCATCAGGCAGATAAAATAGAAACCTGTTTAATGACGGGAGGATTTTATTATTCTCTCATTATTATTGTTTTAAATGGAGAACACGATGAATAATATTAAATCTATTATTGGAGCTACCGCTATTGCGATGACCCTTGCCGTTGTATCGATTCCTGCGAAAGCTGCAGACATCGTCGATACCGCCGTCAGCGCCGGCCAGTTCAAGACACTGGTTGCCGCCGTCACCGCAGCCGGCCTTGTCGATACCCTGAAAAGCAAGGGTCCGTTCACGGTTTTTGCGCCGACCGATGCCGCATTTGCGAAACTTCCCGCCGGTACAGTTGAATCCCTACTCAAGCCCGAAAACAAGAGCAAGCTTGTCGCGATCCTCACTTATCACGTGGTGCCTGGAAAAGTGATGTCTGCTGACATCGCTGGCAAAAAGCTCAGTGTTGCAACAGTTCAGGGCGGCAAAATCAACGTAAACGCCATGTCCGGCGTCATGATCAACGGCGCGAAGGTCGTTAGCGCCGATATCGCCGCTTCTAACGGCGTCATCCATGTGATCGACAAGGTTATTCTTCCCCCCCAGGAATAACCATCAGACGTCGCTAGATAATGGCCCCGCTTCGGCGGGGCCATTATTTTGTAATCCAAACAGGAAGCGGCTGCGTAAAACCTTCCAACGGCACGTAAATTGTGCGGTAAACGCAGTAGCGACATTGAGGAACAATTAGGCTATGCAGATCGTGATCGACTCAGCAGCCACAAAAACCCGCGTATTTGCCGCGGTGCCCGTCGCAGCGGTGCAGATTGCTGAGCCGAAGGGGTTCGATCCGAAAATGATGAGAAAACCTGGTGTAAAGTCCGGCGGGAAAGCAACGGGAAAGAATTCGGATATGCAGCATATGGCAGCATGTCTCCGCGCAATTGCCGAAACTAAGGATCGCAAGGCGTTCGAGGACCTGTTCAGGTTCTACGCGCCGCGACTGAAGGCTGTGCTGATGAAAAATGGTGCGGGCATGCAGGAAGCCGAAGAGGTAATGCAGGAGGCGATGGTGCTGGTCTGGCGCAAGGCAGAACAGTTCGACCCTGCGAAAGCGTCGCCATCCACCTGGATCTACACGATCGCCCGCAACCGGCGGATCGATCTTATTCGTCGCGAAAAGCGTGCGCCCCTCGATCCGGAAGATCCATTCTTTCAGAACGTATCGGCCCAGCCCGATGGAGAACAGGCCTATACGGAAACCGAGCGAGCCAAGATTATACGGGAATATCTGAAAATCCTTCCCGAAGAACAGCTTCTGCTCGTGCAGAAGGCTTTTTATGAAGAAATGACACATCAGGCGATTGCTGCAGAACTGGATATGCCGCTTGGAACGGTGAAATCGCGTCTGCGCATTGCGATGCGTCGCCTGAGAGAACAGTTGTCCGGAGCAGACTTATGATTACCCACCACCTGTCAGAAGAATTTTTGGTCCAATATGCGAATGGCAGCCTGCCGACGCCCGAGGCTCTTGTTGTCGCCAGCCATCTTGCGACGTGCACGGAGTGCCGTGACAGCGTCGAAACCTTCGAGAACATCAGCGCCGTTCTGATGGAAGACGGTGACGTCGAGGCCGTTACGCCGGATGCGCTTGATGCAGTGCTGGCGATGATAGACGGCCCGGCGGAAGAAGAGGCGGCGCCACTTATCGAATTCGACCGTGCCACGCTCGAAGTTATTCCGCCGGCGTTGCGCAGCTATCTCGGTGGCAGTCTGTCCGCGCTCGCCTGGAAAAGGACGGGACGCGGTATCGAGGAAGTCGGCCTGGTAAAGCAGGATGATGTTCGTATCTCGCTTTTGCGCATTCGGGCGGGCCAGAAAGTGCCGTCGCATACCCACAGGGGCGATGAATTCACGCTGGTTCTCAGCGGTGGTTATACCGATGGAGATGCACATTTCGTGAAGGGCGATGTGTCGCTTGCTGACAGCGCCAAGGACCATGCGCCGGTCGCAGACAGCGAGGGGCCGTGCCTCTGCCTAACCGTTAGAAATGGCGCGGCCAAGCTGACAGGTCCCATTGGCCGGTTTCTGAATCCCGTCCTTCGCGGTTAAACCAGCATAATCGTCAGCCCGAAACCGCAGCACCCGGCCCGAAGCTGCAGCACCGCGCGAAAGCCCGTGAAGAGCCGGTGTATAGCGGCTGGGAATGACCGACCATAATGCCGAATCGTGTTCGCCGAATCGTGTTCCGGGTCGCACTCAATATATTTATAAAAATATCATTGAAATCCCATCGAAATACCCGGCTATGGCAGGGATCAGAGCTTTTTCCTTTTTGACGCCGCCGTGGCATAACGGTGAGGAACTTTAAGGAGCAAAGCTAAATGGCCGCCTCTTCCGGCAAACGCGTGTATCGAGATCTTCAACAGCACATAGAGGAGCTCAAGGCGCGCGATCTTTTGTATGTCGTCGATGAGCCCGTAAACAAGGACACTGAAATGTCGGCGCTGGTGCGTTGGCAGTTCCGCGGCGGGCTACGGGAAGATCAGCGCAAAGCATTTCTGTTCAACAACCCCACTGATTCCAAGGGTCGCCAGTACGACATTCCTGTCGTGATCGGCGCGCTCGCCGCCAACCAGGATATCTATGCGACGGGCATGGATACGACGGTCGACGGCATCGCCGCCAAATGGTCCCACGCGATTGCCAATCCGATACCGCCGCGCCTGGTGAACGAGGCGCCGTGCCATGATGTGGTCATCGAGGGCGAAGATCTGGTCGCCGAAGACGGCGGGCTGGTGCGCCTGCCGGTGCCGCTGTCGACACCCGGTTTCGATTCGACGCCGACGCTTGCGGCCACGAACGTCATTACCAAGAACCCCGATACCGGCACGCAGAACATGGGGACCTATCGCGCCGGCCTCAAAGCATCCGACCGGCTGGTCGTGCGCATGGCGACGCGGGTCGGTGGCGCCGAAGGGTACATGCACTGGAAGACGCATAAGTCGCGCGGCGAAAAACTGCCCTGCGCGATTGTCGTCGGTTGCCCGCCTTACGTTGCCTTTATGGGCCCGCAGAAACTACCGATCGGCATGGAAGAACTGGACGTCGCCGGCGGTCTCGCGGGTGAGCCTATCAACGTCGTGCGCGCGCGCACGGTCGATCTGCTGGTGCCTGCCGAAGCCGAGGTCGTGATTGAAGGTTATATCGATACCGAGATGCTGGAGCCCGAAGGGCCGTTCGGCGAAAGCCACGGCCATGTCGCGCTCGAAGAACTGAACCTGCCGATGAAGGTGACGGCGATCACGCACCGCAAGGATGCGATCATCCCGTCCTATATCTCGCAGGTGGCGCCGTCCGAAAGCTCGGTCATCAAGCGCGTCGCATACGAGCCGCTGTTCAAGGCGCATCTGACCGATCACCTCGGTATCAAGGGTGTAAAAAAAGTTCAGCTGCATGAGCCGCTGACTGGCCTGTTGCGCGTGACCATCATTACGCTGGATCCCGAAACGCCGCGGACTGAGGTCTGGCGGGCGCTTTATGGTGCCGCGAGCTTCAAGGGCGATTGCGGCAAGATCACCATCGCCGTGAACGAGGATATCGACGCCGACAATGCCGATGCGATCCTGTGGGCGATGGGCTACCGGCTCAACCCGACCGAGGATGTCGAGGTGTTGCGTCATCGCGGCCAGGGTCATGGACCGAAGCGCGAAAGCTCCGGCGAGGAGGATTCGACGCTGCTGATTGACGCGACGATGAAATCGCCGATGCCGCCGCTCGCCCTGCCGACCAAGCCGTATATGGAAGCAGGCAAGGTGCTCTGGGATAAACTGGGCCTGCCGGAGCTGCGCCCGGAAACGCCGTGGCACGGCTATTCGCTGGGCGACTGGTCCCAGGCCTGGACCGAGGCGGCCGCCCGCGCCGCTGCCGGCGACTGGCCCGAAAACGGCCGTCGTACGCTGCAGCGCCAGGTGCCCGCCAATGTGACACCCGAAACCTCGGTTCGCGATGTCGAAGAAGGCTGGGAAGACGAGACCGAGTGGAAGAAAAAATAATCCAATAAAACAATAACGGGATGGAACCATGAACGGAGCCGAACGCCGAGAATTTGTCCGCACTCACCGAACCTGTGTCTTCGGGTATTCGCGAAAGGCGCATGGTCCGTCCATGTCCTGCGTCTATTACGTGATGGACGGCGAGGACATCCTTGTCTCGTCCATGCTGGGCCGCTCAAAGCCCAAGGCGGTTACCCGTGACGGTCGCGTGTCGCTCTGCGTGCTCGATGAGAACTGGCCGCCGACCTATATCACCGTCTATGGCAATGCCGTGATCGAGGAAGAAGGCGGCGACGATCTGCTGATTGCGATCTGCGAGTTGATGGCCGAACAGCCGATGCCCGACGACGAGCGTGAGAAGCTGCGGAAACTGGCGATTGAGGAACAGCGCTGCGTCATCCGTATCAAGCCGGAATCGACCTTCGAGACACCGCCGCGCCACGTTTACGAGCCGGGTGACGTCGAAACACTCAGTCATACGCTCGGCGCGACACAGCTGTGGGACGCGGACTGAGCCCGCCATGACCCGCCCCTGTCCCGGACCCGATTACGACACCCGTCCGCCAAAGATAAAACCGCCGCCGGGGGCGTGCTGCACCCAGGCGCATGTGTTCGGCCCGCCCTATGACGACATGACACCGATTGCCCGCACGATGATCGCGGCCCGGCCCGACCGTGTCATCTGGGGCACCAACTGGCCGCACCCGATCCTGTGGGATCATCTCATGCCGAACGATGGCGATCTGTTCAATCAGTTCATGGACTGGGCGGCGGACGATTCGACGCGTCACCAGATTCTGGTGGATAATCCGGCGGCGCTTTACGGGTTCGACCCATGAGCACGGCAATGGCGCGCGAAGACTGGTCGAAGCTGATCTTCGATAAGCTCGCAGGCGCAGGCGTCACGTTGTTTTCCTACGTACCCGATTTCGGGAATGCCTCACTTGTCGAGATGGCGGATGAAGATAACCGCACGCGCACGGTGTTGCTGTCCAGCGAACAGGAAGGCGTCGCACTGTGTGCCGGGGCCGATCTGGTCGGCGGGCGCGGCGTACTGCTGATGCAGTCCTCCGGTGTTGGCAACGTGCCGAACATGCTGTCGCTGATACAAAGCGGGCGGTTCCCCATGCTGATGATCGTTACCATGCGCGGCGAATACGGCGAACAGAACCCGTGGCAATACCCCATGGGCCAGGCGGTGGTGCCGGTGCTCGAAGCCATGGGCATTCAGTGCATCCGGGTAGAGCGCGACGACGAACTGGATCAGGCGGTGGAGTCCGCGATCTCGGCATCCTACGTGGCCGGGCAGGGCGTTGCCTTGATCCTGACCCAGAAATTCTTCGGCGCGAAGGCGTTCTAATATGGCGGACTTTCCCGATAGCACCATCGACCGGAAAACCCTGTTCCCCCAGCTTTTCCCGCACCCCGAAAACTACCTGCTGCTCGCCGGCCTCGCCGGTACGGCGAAGGATTCGGCGGCGTGGACGCAGGAGGCCGACAACCTGATCACCCTCGGCGGCGCGATGGGGGCGGCGGTGTCCATGGGGCTCGGCATGGCGCTGGCAGCACCCGATCGGCAGATCGCCGTGATGACCGGCGACGGCGAATTGCTGATGAATGTCGGCGTGCTGGCGACCGTGGCGTCGGTGATGCCCGATAACCTGACCATCGTCTGTGTCGATAATGGCCAGCACGGCGAGACCGGCGGCCAGCCGGGTCACACCTCGCGCCGGACTGATCTGGCGAAGATGGCCGAAGGGGCGGGGGTACCATCGGTGATGACTATCTCGTCGCCGGACGAAATACCCGCTGCCACTAAATTCCTGACTGATACACCGGCACCGAGATTTCTCTGCGCCCGCGTTATGCCCGGTGCGCCGACGGCCTATAAGCGAAACTGGGACCTGGCAGAGTGCCGGCTGATTTTTAAACGGGCGTTTTCAGCTAGCTAAGTCGCCTCCGGCATTTCCATGCCTAACGGTTCCGCGACATCTGTCAACCGCGCCCACGTCCCCGCCGGTAGCGGTATCCCGCTCACCCGTCTCTCTTCGAGCACCCGGTCGCCGCGCTCACCGGGGACCAAGATTTCTTCGACGCCGTCTGCCCGCGGCAGGGTTTTGACCGCGGCGGCCAGCCGGTCGACCTCTCGTGCGTAATCGCCGACATCGCCGAATTTCGAGATATCGATCGCGATCATCAGGCCGTTCTGCGAATGCCGGCGGCCATCAGGTGCGCCTTCGATAAAGGGCGCGATCAGCGGGTTGCCGACCATCAGGCTGGTCAGACATTCGAACATCAATGACAGCCCGCCGCCCTTGTGCCCGCCAAGTGCCGTTGGGATGGCGGCTTTCTCCGGGTCGGTCGTAGGGTTGCCGTCGGAATCCACGGCCCAGCCTTCGCCCAACAATGTGCGTGTGTCGCGCGCGAGCTGGATCTTGCCCATGGATTGCGTTGCGGTCGCCATATCGAGCATCAGCGGCGCGTGAGTGGCCCCCGGGACGGCGATGGCAATTGGGCTGGTGGCGATACCGGCGCTGCGTGCACCGGGATAGACCATGTTGGGGCGCGATACGTTGATGACGATTCCGGCCATCCCTTCCGCCGCTGCTTCAAGCGCGAAATAGCCGATGGCGCCCATATGTGTCGCACCGCGCACCAGGCAGAGGCCTATCCCGGCCGCCGCTGCCTTGTCGATGGCGATCGCCGAAGCCCGGCCAAGAGCTACCTGGCCGAACGCCCGGTCGGCGTCCAACACCGTCGCCGCGGGCAGGTCTGTCAGGATCCTGATATCGGGGGCCGGGTTGTTGAGCCCGTTGCCGATCCGCGCCAGGTATCCTGGAATACGGAGCACCCCGTGGGAATCGACCCCGCGCAGGTTTGACCAGATAAGCACTTTGGCAATCAGCTCAGCGTCGGTTTCAGGCACGCCGCTGGCGGCGAAAAGTCCTACTGCAAAACGGGTAAGAGCGGCTTCGGTGACGATGTGCTCGATGTTTTCCATGCGCACGGGTTTATCAAGCGCGTGGGTCATGGTCCAGCGTTGCCCGGCTGCTGCATGACCGCTTATAAAGGTGAAAACCTGACGGAGGCATACATGGAAGAAGCGGTCACTTTTAAATCCGGCGATCTGAATATATCGGGCGTCGTGCACATTCCCGACGATATGGCAGCCGGCGAACGCCGTCCGGCGATCATCGTTCTGCACGGATTTGGTAGCCGCAAAAACGCGGGCAACGTGACTGGACCTGCGGCAATGTTCTCACGCTGGGGCTATGTGGTGCTGCGTTTCGATATGCGCGGCTGCGGCGACAGTGACGGTCTGTTTGGCCATCTGATGTGCCTTGACCAGGTCGAGGATACGCGTGCGGCACTTACCTCCCTGCAGTCCCGGCCCGAGGTCGATGCCGACCGGATCGGTCTTGTCGGGTCCAGCTTCGGTGCGGCCGTCGCCGTCTATACCGGCGGCGTGGACGACCGTGTCGCAGCGGTGATCTCGTCGGGTGGCTGGGGTAACGGCGAGCGCAAGTTCCGTGGCCAGCATCCGACACCCGAGATGTGGGACGCCTTCACCAAAATGCTGGCGGAAGGCAAAAAGCACCGGCAAGAAACCGGTGAGCCTTTGTTCGTTGACCGCTATGCCATCGTGCCGATCCCTGAGCATCTGCGGGGAAACATGCCGTCGGGTTCGGTGCTGCAATTCACGGCGGACACCGCGCAGGGGATGATGGATTTCACCGCGGAAGACGTGATCGGCAATATCGCGCCGCGTCCGGTTCTGCTGCTCCACAGTTCGGTCGATTCCGTGACGCCGACCGAACAATCGGTAGAGATGTTCAAGCGTGCCGGGCAGCCGACCGACCTGCACCTGACCGCCGATACCGATCATTTCATGATGGCGGAATCGAACACCCGTGTGATCAACATTATCCAGGACTGGTTGGCCAGGTATTTCCCGGTAAACGCTACTACAGACGCCTGAACCGATGGCGGATAAAGCGGCCCTTGAAGAACAGCTTGTCGACCGCGCCCGCGATCTGGGTCCGGTCCTGATTGAACGCGCGTGTCAGGCCGAGCTGGACCGACGGATATCGACCGACACCGACCAGGATTTTCGCGAGGCTGGCTTCTACCGCGCGCTGCAACCGGCGCGTTACGGCGGCATGGAGCTCAATTACGGGGCGCAGACCGCGTTTGCCCGGGAACTGGGCCGCGCCTGCGCATCGAGCGGCTGGGTCGGCGGCATCATTGCCTGTCATGGCTGGATGGCCGGTATGTTTCCCGACGAGGCCCAGGCCGAGATCTGGGGCGATGATGCGGATATCGCCCTCGCGACGTCTTTTCTGCCCGTCGGCGTCTCGGTCGAGCGTAACGGGGCCGAGCTGAACATCAGCGGGCGCTGGCGGTTTTCCAGCGGCGTCGATCTTTGCGGCTGGGCGATCCTGCTGGTGCTTGTTCCGGCGGAGGGCGGCAACGGACCGCCCGATCCGGTCTTTGCGCTGGTCGATCTGGCTGAGTGCCGGGTGGAGGACGCGTGGAACAGTGCCGGCTTGGCTGCGACCGGCAGTAACGACATCGTGGTCGAAAGCGCTGTGATCCCGCCCCACCGGATGATGCGGGTGCTGGAGCTGCGTGGTGATGCGACGCCGGGCTCCGACGCCCATAACAGCTATCTGTACCGCCTGCCGCTATTCGCAGTGTTCCCGTTCAATATTATCGGTCCCGCCCTCGGCGCCGCGCGTGGTGCTCTGGACGCCGTGATCGTCGATCTGACCAGCCGTCAGTCGGTGACCGGCGCCGACCTGTCCCGTGTTGCCACGGTGCATCAGCGCATCGGTAAGGCGACGGCGCTTCTTGATGCCGCGGATGCCGTCACGGCGCAGCTGCGTGGCGAGATTGTCTCAAAAGGGAAGGCGGGCGAGGCGTTTGAGATGGCCGAGCGCGGGCGCTACCGGCTCAATCTCGGGCATGTCGCGCAGAACTGCTGCGATGCTGTCGATACGCTTCTGCCCCTGACCGGAGGACGAGGGCTGGAAACCAGTCATCCGATGCAGCGGGCATGGCGCGACGTGCATGCCGTCTCCCAGCATATCGGGCTGGTCTGGGATCTTCAGACGGGGCTGTACGGGAATATTCTGCTCGGCCATGGCAGCCCCGATCCGAAGCTGTAACGCTAGGCCGTAATCCCGATTTTAAACTCGCCGATCTGGTCGCACACGAAGTGCAGCTCATCACCGGCCTTCACCTCGCTAACGCCTTCGGGTGAGCCCGTATACATGATGTCGCCCGGGTACAGCGTGTAGTACTGCGACGCGTATTCGATCAGCTCACGGATGCTCAGCACCTGATCGGATGTGTTCGCATCCTGCTTGACCTCGCCGTTGACCGAGCCGTGGAACGCGACGTCATCCGGATCGGCAATCTCGTCCGCGGTGACGAACCACGGCCCCAGTACGGCATAACCATCGCAGGATTTGCGGGCGCTGCGGTCTTCGGGGCCGCGCACCGTCATGTCGAGGCCGAGCGTATAGCCGGCAATGACATCAAGCGCATCTTCCTTGGAAACATTGCTGCACTCCTTGCCGATGACGATCACGAATTCGAATTCATGGTCGTTGCGGCGGTCGGGGAACCGGATCGGGATGGTGTCCGATGCGCCGATCAGGGCGGTGTTCGATTTTAGGAAAATACCGGCTTCGCGAATCTTGGTCGTGCGCTCGATGTGGCGAATGCCGGGATCGGCCTGGGCTTCGTCGATATGGGCTTTGTAATTTACGGGGGCGGCCATCAGCTTGCCGGGCCGCGCGATCGGCGTATGCAGGTGTACGCTGTCGATGGTGATCGGGTCGGCCTTGGCCGCCATGTCTTCCAGTTTGCCGCGCCATTCCGGCAAAGCGGCGATGACCGCATCTGAATAGGACACGTAAGGGTGGGCCGCGCGAATTTCATCCTGCGCCGCGGTTACGTCACGAATTGTTCCATCCACGATGACGCCAAGTCGGTCGTCGTTAAATCGGCATATTTTCATTGGTTTTCCCTTTTTCCTGTCGGGTGCACGAGGTCGCACCCAATATTCTTGCGCTGATTTAATCTTCCGTGTACGGAATAATCAAGTAAAATGAACTCTTGAGTGTGTCGATCGCTTTTGGGGCCTTCACCCCCGTCGATCATGATATTACGATTGGGAAGATGTCGGACAGATACTGTCCGCAAGAATTAGGGAGATGATCAAGATGGCCGACCCCCAAGTCACTGGATTACGCAGCGCCGAATTCCGGGTTCCGGACCTCGCGGCAGCAAAGAAATTTTATGAAGAGTGCTGGGGTCTTGAGACTGCGGCGGAGGAAGGCAATACGGTCTATCTGCGCGGCACCGGCAGTGAGCACCATTGTCTGGCCCTTCACGAAGGCGGCGATAAAAAGCTTCTATACGTAAATCTCGCCGCCGACGACAAGCAGGCAGTCGATGGTCTTTATGAAAAGGCGAAGGGCCTGGGTGCCTCAGTTGACGCTCCCGGCGATCTGGCCGGTCCTGAAGGCGGCTACGGTTTTGTTTTCCGCGATATGAACGAACGCGAATACCGTATTTCAGCAGGGCTGGCGGCGCATGCGGAAAAACCTCCTGCGGAGGGCCGCCCGATCAAGATTAGCCATGTGGTTCAGAATTCGCCGGATCGGCAGGCTCAGAGTGAACAGTTCATCGACCTGCTAGGATTCAAACTCAGCGATCGCACGGGGTTCATGGATTTCATTCGTTGCAGTAACGATCACCATGCGCTTGCCTATACCTCGATCGACACGCCGACGTTCAATCACTGTGCGTTCGAGATGCCCAGCCATAACGCGTTGATGTTTGGCGCGGGACGGATGAAGCAGACGGGCTATCCCACCGAATGGGGTGTAGGGCGTCATGGCCCGGGCGACAATATTTTCGCCTATTTCGTGGATCCGAACGGCTACGTCATCGAGTACACGGCAGAGGTTCAGCAGGTCGATGACAGCTACAAGGTTGGCATGCCGGACGACTGGGTGCGGCCGCCCGAATTGCAGGGTGACAATTGGGGCTTCGCCGATGGCGCTTCCGACCGCATGCGGGCGAACACAAAATAATATCCGGGGTGTTTTAATCCGCCTGAAACTGCACCCGCCTAGAACTGTGCCGCGTATTGTGCCGGATCGATATTTGCCGCGATAACGAGCGGTCGATCCGGCGACTGCGTGGCGCTCAGGGCTGTTTCCAGCTCCTGGATTGTATTGGCCTCGACGGCGTCACACGCCATGGATTCCGACAGCTTGACCACATCGGTCGGATCGATCGTCGTCCCGGATGACGGATATTGCCGCGCCATCTGTTTAAGCTCGATGCGGTTCAGGCTGTTGTCGCAGAACACGATAGTCTTCATCCCGAGCTTCAGGCTTGAAGCCAGACGCAGTTCGCCCTGCACCATGGCAAGCCCGCCATCGCCGGTGAAGCAGACGATCTCGCGGTCGGGCATCAGCAGTTTTGCGGTCATCGCGGCAGGCAGTGAATAGCCCATCGAAGACAGCCCGTTCGACATCAGCAGGCCCTTGCGGGCATAGGTCGTCCAGCCCTGACCGACCAGCAGCTTATGGGACCCGACATCGGTTGTGACGACCGTATCGCGCGGCATCACGGCACGAGTGACATCAACCACATCGGTGGGGTTCAGTTTTCCCGGTGTCTTGCCGGCATAGTAAAGTTCGCTCAGGCGGGCGCGGTGATCGGCGATTTCCGCTTCGCGCCAGCGTGCGCCCTGACCGATGCCGGCCCGCAGGGCATCAAGTGCGGCCGACACATCACCGACCATTTCGATGTCCGACCGGTAAATCTGGTCGGTGTTCGGTGTGGTGTCGACATGGATGACCGGTGCGTCCGGCGTCCACGGTTTGATCAGCTCTACGGGGTCGAACCCGGCGGCGATAATCAGGTCGGCGCCGGCCAGAAAATCCCAGACGAGCTGGTTACAGGCCATGTCGAGCGTGCCCGCGAAATAGGGATGATCCTCGGTGATCACGCCCTTCGCCATCGGGGCCACCACGACCGGGCAGCCATATTCCTCGGCAAGCCGCGTCAGCGCTTCGGTCGCGTCGGCGCGGACTGCGGCGATACCGGCGACAATCACCGGGCGTCGGGCTTCCTTGATCATAGTTGCTGCTGCAGGCGCGCCGTCGGTCGCGAACGTCTCGAAGCCGCCGCCCTGGCGCATCATGGGTGGCAGGCGAATTTCAGTATCTGTTGCCTCCGCGCCGATGACATCGGCACCCGTCGTGATGTGCACCGGCCCGGGCTGTTCAGCCACGGCAGTGCGCAATGCGCGGCGCATCACCGTTGCCACGGTATCGGTGCGGATGGGCGCCGCCCATTTGCTGATCGGCGCGAACATCGCATTGTGGTCCAGCACCTGATGGGTGAACGTGTGTTCCCGCTTGCCGTCGATCTGTCCCGACAGGGCGATCATCGGTGTCCGGTCGAGCTTTGCCGACGCGACCGCATTGACCAGGTTCGACGACCCCGGTCCGAGTGTCGACAGGCAGACACCCGGTTTGCCAGTGATCTGACCGTAAGCGGCGGCCATTAGCCCTGCGGTCCCTTCGCGACGGGCGAGGATGAATTCGATACCATTGCGCCGGGCCGCCTCCAACAGCTCGATACTCGGGTCGCCCGGGTAGCCGAAGATGTGCTTGATGCCGGCGGCTTCGAGATACCGGGTAATGACGTCAGAACAGTTCAAGGCGGGTCCGATCAGGGTCAGGCTGTCTACGGGGTCGGCATACTAGTATGTTTCATCCGTGACGAAAGAGGAGACCGGCATGACGAGTGATGTAGAAGGCAATGCTGAACGCGACGTAACAGCGGCTATTGCCGATTTTGCCGGATCGCTTCCGACGGCGGAGGTCCCCGACACCGTTATCGAGCGGGCAAAAATCCATATTCTCGATTCGCTGGGCCTGGCGCTTGCCGGGTCCGTATCCGACGCCGCACGCATCGTGCGCGAAGATATCGTCGCCCAGGGTTTGGGCGGAGAGGGGAGCGTGATTATCGGCACGGCACTGTCCGCTCCGCCGCGGTTTGCCGCCTTTGCAAATGCGACGGCGGTCCATGCTGACAATTTTGACGATACGACCCCGCAGGTCCGTGCCGACCGCACCGGCGGCATTCATGCGAGCGGCGCCGTTCTGCCGGTAGTGCTTGCGCTTGGCCAGTCCTGCGGTGCTTCGGGGGGCGAGATCCTCAGGGCCTATCTGGCGGGGGTCGAGGTGGCGTCCCGGCTCAACCACACGATTGCGGCGCGTCATTATGGTGACGGGTTTCACACGACCGGTACGATGAATGTGTTTGGTGCGGCTATCGCTGCCGCTGTGCTCAAGGGGCTTTGCCGGGCGGAGACTGTCAACGCCATTGGAATCGCTGCCAGCCACGCGTCGGGCATTCGCCGCAACTTCGGAACGATGGCCGAAGTGCTGCATCCGGCCCAGGCAGCCCAGGCGGGTATCACGGCAGTAGATCTGGCGGCGCGCGGCCTGACGGCGGCAGGGGATGCACTGCACGGTCCGGTTGGTTATTTCGCGGCGGCGGCAGGTGGTTATGATGCCGCCGGGATCGTTGGAAAATTGGGAACTCCCTGGGTGTTCGAAGACCCCGGTGTCTGGATAAAACCCCACCCCAATGGTGCACTGACACATCCGGGTGCGGGGTGCCTGTTGGCATTGCTGACAGAGCATGATGTTGCGTCCGAGCAGATTGCCGGTATTTCTGTCAAGACCAATCACCGGGTACTGAAAACACTTATCCATCACGATCCCGCCGACGGCATGCAGGCAAAATTCTCGATGGAGTTTACGCTCGCGATCGTCGCCCTCGACCGCCGTGCGGGTCTTGGCGAATTCACGACCGCGACGCTGAACAGGTCTGACGTCCGCGAAATGATGCGTAAAGTAGATTACACAGCGTATGAGACTATCGGCGAAGGCTATACCAACGTGACGACGCTGATCGACGTCGCCTTGCAGGACAGCCGAACGCTCTCGGGTCGGGCCAATCACGCGCGAGGCAGTACGAAATCACCGATAGGTTTTGACGAAGTCGCTGAAAAATACCGAAGTTGCGCGGCGTATTCGGGGCACCCTGAAGGCAGGGTCGCAAACATCGAAATGGTGGTCCGGAAACTCGATGAATTGGTATCTGTCGAGAGCTTGCTCAATGCTTTGGTATCTAAGGGATAATAGCATCTGGAACCGAAACTGAGGAGCTAGACCTTTTCACCGAATTCTATAGAGTTTCACTCGTAACGGCTCGATAAGGTCGTAACATCCAAATAAATACGTCCACATGACCAAATTGGGAGGGTCCGAATGACATCCGCTATATCTACATCCACAGTGCGCCTTGTTGGCGTGGCTGTCGCCGGCGCACTTGCGCTTAGCGCCGGTGCGGCGCTAGCGCAAACCGTTAAAATCGGTACGCCGACGTTTCTCACCGGCGCCGCCGCACCCGCATTCGGTATTCCGGCAAAGAACGGCGTCGAGCTGATCGTTCGCGGTATCAATAACGGCGAGCTGCCGGCACCTTATAACACCAAGGGTTTTGCAGGGCGTCAGGTTGAGGCGCTGATTTATGACGAAGCCGGCGGGGGCACCAAGCAGGTCACGGAAATGCGCAACAAGGTTCAGAAAGACAATGTCGATGCGATCATCGGCATTATCTCTTCCGGCACCTGTGCAGCGACGACCGCGCTTTCCGAAGAACTCAAGGTTCTGACGATCCAGACGGTTTGCGGAACAACGCGCGTGTTCGAAGAGCTTAATAAAGACCCCAAATACGTTTTCCGCACGATCAACACTGCGACTGCGAACAACGTCTCGGCTGCACGCTACATCGCGGCCAAGATGAAAGGCAAGGTCAAGGGTATCACGGGCATTAACCAGAACTATGCTTGGGGCCAAGACTCGTGGCGTGATTTCCGGCTGGCCATGGCGACCCTAATGCCCGATGTAACGGCAACCAAAAAGCCGCAGTTCCCTAAGATTTTCTCGGGCCAGTACGGCACGGAAATCTCGGCCCTGTCGCGGGCGAAGGAAAACCTTGTGCATTCCAGTTTCTGGGGTGGTGATCTTGAAGCCTTCATCGGTCAGTCGTCGGCACGTGGCCTGTTCAAGCGAAAGTTGTTCGTGCTGACGGTCGGTGAGACGGTTGCCTATCGTCTCGGCAAGAAATTCCCGCAAGGAATAATGGTTGGAACGCGTGGTCCTTACGGCATGTATGTTGCGAACGACCCGTCGCCGATCAATGCGTGGTTCCAGAAGGAATACCGCAAGGCTTATGGTGAACCTCCGTCACAGCCGTCCTACCAGTATGCTCAGGGCTATCTTGCCGGGAAGTTCGCTTATGATGATGCAGCCAAGAAAGCCGGCAAGTTTCCGACAACGGAACAGGTTATTGCTTCGCTTACGGGTGCAACGTTTCCGTCCTTCGTCGGCAACGTCACGATGGGTCTGTCCAAAGGCCACCAGATCGTTACTGACGACCGCTGGGGCGTGACCGTGTGGGATGACAAAAAGGGCGAAATGGTCCTCGAAGATGTCGTTATCTTCCCGCCAGGCTGTGTCAATCCGCCGAACGGAGTTAAATCGGCTGATTGGCTCAAAGGCGGCATGAAAGGCGCGAAGTGCTAATCAACTGCTGAAATAGCGGGAGGTGGATGATCCGCCTCCCGTTTTTTTTCGCCTGAATTCGCACTGAAGCTGTCCGCAAGAGGCGCTGCGAATCCTGACAGAGGTCTTACTTTGGATTTTGAATTATTACTCGTCATCCTTGTGGATGGACTGGTCTATTCGTCATATCTTTTTCTTGTGGCAGTCGGCCTCACGGTGATCTTCGGCGTTCAGAAGGTGCTGAACGTTACCCATGGAGCATTCTACGCATTCGGAGCCTATCTGACGGCCTATCTTATAGGGCTCTGGGCTAAGGGCGGCCTGCCGGATGCCGGTGGCTTTTTCCTAATATTTATTAGCGCGGCTATTTTGGGTGTCGTGCTCGGGGTCATCATTGAACGCGGCCTGCTGCGGTTTTTGTATGACCGCGATGAGCATATCGCGGTTCTGGCCACGTTTGCCGCTTTCCTAGTGCTTGAAGACGTGATCCTTCTAATCTGGGGAACAGATCCGTATCTTGCGTTCCAGCCTATGTCATTGCTGGGCAGCAGCGAGATCGCCGGCCTTGTCTTCGATAATTACTCGCTGACTATGATCGTGCTGACTTTTGTTGTCGCCTTTGTTCTCTGGTACGGACTTAACCGGACCCAGTTTGGCAAAATTCTGCTCGCCGTGATCTTCGATCGTGAAGTCAGTATGGCGATGGGTATCAACGTAACCAAAGTATTCCTAATCACCTTCATCATCGGGACATTTCTCGGCGCCCTTGGGGGCGCTTATCACGCGCCGATTATCTCGGTTCAACCCGGAATTGGCGTTGAGGTAATAGTCCTTGCCTTTGCGGTGGTGGTGATCGGCGGGATGGGGTCTATCCCCGGCGCGCTGATCGGCGCTATCGTCGTCGGCATATCGCGCGCCGCCGCCGTCCACCTTTTTCCGGAAGTCGAACTGTTCGTGATCTACGGGATCATGGCACTTGTACTAATCTTCCGACCAGAAGGGCTGTTCGCCCCGATCAAGGCGAGGAAGATATGAACCGCTTGTTTGATAAAACATTCTGGGGGCTGACAATTGGCCTCGTCGGCCTGCTTGCACTCAATTTCTTCCTTGAAGAATGGATGCGGAGCATCGGCCTGCAATCGCTGTCACGTGGTTGCGTCGCGATCGGTCTGCTGATCCTGTGGCGTACCGGTCTTGTGTCGTTCGGGCACGCGCTCTTCTTCGGTTTCGGAGCGTATACGGTCGCAATGATGCAGATTCTCGGTGTAAACGATTTATTCGTGTTGCTCATCTGCGGGATGGCGACCGCCGGATTTCTGGCATTTTTTCTCGGTTTCCTGCTGCGTAAATACAGGGCGATTTTCTTCGCACTGCTCAACATGGCGTTCTCTATGATCCTGTATGGCGTTCTGGCCAAGGCTGAATGGCTCGGGTCGACGGACGGGTTCGGGGTCAAGCAGGTCAGCTTTATCGGCATGACCCCCGCCGATGACATGTATCGTCCTCTCCTGTTCGTGTGCGCCGCATTCTTTGCGTATATTTCGGCAGTGGGTGCGCACTGGTATCTTAAATCGACTCTCGGGATGATGACGATGGCGGTGCGCGAGAACGAGATCCGGGTCGAGTACCTCGGTTACTCAGCGGAAAAAGCAATCCACGTTAAATACGTATTGTCCGGGCTTCTTGCCGGCGTTGGTGGAGTGATCATGGCGGTGACCGTAGGGCATGTAGACCCTGATTCTATGGTCTACTGGCCGGTATCTGGTGATTTTGTCTTTATTACCATCCTGGCGGGTACCGGTAATGTCGGCGCGACTTTTATCGGAGCGCTGGTATACGAACTGCTCAGGACCTATGCATTTGAATTCGCACCGCACCTCTGGCAACTCATCCTTGGCGGTTCGCTCCTGCTGATTATCATGTTCCTGCCCGACGGCCTCTGGTCTATCCGCAGCGAATTGCGAAACCGCCGTGAGCTCAGACAGGCGAAGCGTGATAGCGACAACAGGGCAGCGGAGGTGAGACGATGACCCGCGTACTTGAAGTCCACGACCTGGAAAAGAATTTTGGGGGGGTTGTTGCCGCCCATAATATCAACGTCGCCGTCGAAATTGGCGAGACCATCGGTATTATCGGTGCGAACGGCGCTGGCAAGACGACTTTCGTCAACATGGTGACAGGTTATCTGAAACCGTCCAGCGGTCGGATTGAGTTCATGGGCAAAAACGTTGTGGGTCTGCAGCCGCGCGATGTTACGAAGCTCGGTCTCTGCCGCTCGTTCCAGGTGCCGCAGGTGTTTCTGTCGGAATCTATTTTTGACAACATGATGGTCGCTTACGGGATTGCAGAACGCTCCGGGCTTGGCCTATTTGCGCCGCTTCATACGGAGGAGCGGGCAGCCAAGGTCGATGCGCAACTGAAACGCTATCAGATTGATGACTACCGAGACATGGCGGCCTCTGCCTTGCCGCAAGGCGTCCGAAAATTGCTGGATATCGCTATGGCGACGGTGCGCAACCCCAAACTGGTTATGCTCGACGAACCGACCAGTGGGATAAGCGTGGAAGAGAAGTTCGGGCTCATGGACATCATCATGCAGGCCCTTCGAGAAGAAGAAACCACGGTCATGTTCATCGAGCACGATATGGAAATCGTTGAACGCTTTGTCGATCGCGTCTGGGCATTTTACCAAGGACAGGTCATCTGCGATGCAACGACCGCCGAAGCCATGAAGGACGAGAAAGTGCGGGAATTCGTGATCGGGCAGGAATATCATCCGGCCCATGTCGAAGGAGGCGTACATGCTTAAAGTCGAAGGATTGGACGTAAATATCGGCGCGACACCCATTTTGCGCGGTGTAGGCATAGAAGTGCCGTCGGGCACCATGTGTGGACTTATCGGCCGCAATGGTGCTGGCAAGACGACGTTTTTGCGGGCCATTATGGGTGCGCTCGATGCTCAAAATGGCCAAATGGAATTCGACGGCACCGATCTCGTCGCAGCAGCGGCCCATCAGCGCGCGCATATGGGTATCGGCTTTATGCCGGAGGACCGCCGCCTAGTACCGCAGCTGACGTCGGAAGAAAACATCATGTTGCCATCCTGGACCACAAAGATCGAGAAGCCCCAGGAACGGCTGGAATGGATCTACGAACTGATGCCCGAGGTGCAGGAGTTCCGTAGTCGCGGCGCGACCGAGCTTTCCGGCGGTCAGCAGAAATTCGTCGCTTTCGCTCGCGCCTTGATGGTTGGCACCAAGTTGCTGATGCTCGATGAGCCGTCTGAGGGGATCGCACCAGTCTTTGCCCAGCGTATGGTCGAGATCATGGAAGGCTTGAAAGAAGCTGGCGAATCCGTGCTTGTCGCGGAATCCAATGACAAACATATCAAGAACCTGCTCGATCGAATCTTCGTGATCGAGCGCGGCTCGATCATCAGCGGTCAGGACGCTTAGGCTTAAGTCTGCGCCGTCAGGGCGGCATTGCGTCATCAATGTTTTAGCCCAGTAATCCGGCCATGGTCGGGTGTCCTTCCCCGGAGATCTGTTCTGGAACTTTCTCTCGTTATCTTGGTTTGTGCCACTCTGTTTGTGGCCGGCGGCGTCAAAGGCGTGATCGGCCTTGGGCTTCCGCTGACGGCTGTCTCAATTCTCGGTTCCGTTGTCGATCTGCGGACTGCTATTGCCTTTGTTGCGATCCCCGTTGTTGCCACGAACCTTTACCAGGCGTTCGAAGGCGGACGGGCGATGGAGATGCTGCGCAAGTACTGGGTGCTTAACCTGTGCTCGGTTGCCGGCACGATCGTCGGCGCCCAGATACTGTTCCTCGTCGACCCCCGTATCCTGACAACCCTGCTGGGGGGCGTGGTGGTTCTGTATGTTGCCATCAACGCGACCCGGTTCCGGATACGTATATCGGATCGAGCCGCGCCCTGGGCCGCACCGCCGCTCGGTATTCTGTCCGGCCTGTTGACCGGGACGACGGGATCGGTCGGTATCCCGGTCGCTCTTTACCTGCAGGCGCGGGACGTGGATAAGGAGAGCTTTCTGCGCGCCATCGCGCTGACATTCCTGATCAGCGCGTCGATGCTAATTCTGGCGCTGATCGAAAAAGGCGCCATCAGTGAGACGAATGCGATGATCTCGGTCATCAGCCTGGTTCCTGCCTTTGCCGGGATGTTCATTGGCCAGCGTCTGCGCGGCTGTCTGTCCGAAGACCGATTTCGCCTGTTCGTATATGTGTTTCTGTTGCTCGCCGCCGCAAACCTGACCCGCAAGGGTGTGCTGTAATAGCCTTGGTGCCGGTCAGGCCAGCAAGAGGTCCAGCCGGCCCTGCATGTCATCTTCGGAAAATGGATAATCGAACCCGTCGCGTGCATGGGTAACGCTGGACGGGACGGAACGACCCGCGCCAATTGGTGCTGCAGCTCGATTGCAAACCGTATTTTTATGTAGGCCTGCCAGAAAAGTGCGATCACGCTCTTGGCGTTCCGCTCCACACGCCAGAGCGGAACGCCAGCTTGCAGAATAATCATCGCCATGACGAACTACCGCTCGTTGGCATCGGGCGTCATCTCGATGATAGCATCATCGATTTCCTCATTTCCATGCCGAGAACGTGTCGTTCCGTGCCGTCAGCGTCGCCTTGACGAACCCGCCGATCTTACGGGCAAGCCCGAAGGGCGGGCGTGGGCGCTTTGCCAACGGTTCATATCAATTTTCGACGTCGAGCGCATGCTTGACGATGGTCTCCAGCGCTGGGTCGTCGATGTCAGGGGTGTCGGTTTTGAACAACGCGTGACGGCCGGCGCTGCAGCCTCATCAAACAGGGCGGCGTTGACCCGCTCTGAGACGTTTTCCCGTTATGGCCTGATGCGACCAGCCTACGGAACTGTCTTCGAAAATACCGATCAGATCGTCATCGGCCAGAACGGGGAAACGTGAAACATGTGCCGGACCGCATTGGCAAGAGACCGGCGAACGTGGATGTTCGCCATCGCGTATCAAGGTTTCAAGGTTTCAAGGTTTCAAGGTTCGTAAATTCCATGTGCTAGAGCTAGCTATTGTCGTTGTCGTCGAGCCCTGCGCCGACGATTTTTTGGGCAAACAGACACCCTAGGCCAGGGTTGAGACCGCGCCGAGGACGACATCGGCCTGACGCGGGGTATGTGGGTTTTTGGCAACGGCCCGCCGGATGGTGATTTCGGTGTCTTTTGACCGGAAATACAGCAGCTCGGGCGGTGTGTCGGTGAGATAGGCAAGGGTAACGCGGTCGGCCACATTGCCATCTCGCGCAGTCGGGGTCATTTGATCAAAACTGTATACAGAATGGGACATAGATGTTCGTCGCTCCCTGCTTGTTCGGGGCTTGTTCGGGCGGGGTGTTCACGCCTACCGGAACGTCCGCGCAACAAGGGTAAGCAGCAGAGGTTACCGATCTTTTCCGGTCGAACTGCATTCGGAACCGCGAATTCGTGCTATTGAGGTGATGTTCCTGAAGGATTCTCCAAATGCCCTCCGTGCCGGGCCCCATCGCCGCCGTCTATGCTGCCGTACCGCCACCCCTGCGCGGGGTGCTGTTTATGATGATCTCGGCCTTTGGCGTGGTCGCCATGAACGTTGCCATTCGCCAAATCGCAGATGATATTCATCCGTTCGTGATTGCATTTTTTCGCCACACAATCGGGGTCTGCCTGCTGGTGCCGATCTTCGTGCGTCCCGGCAGCAATCCGTTCCGGACCGCGAATTTTCCACTTCAGGGCCTGCGGGCGATGCTCAACGTCGTCGCGATGCTGGCTTATTTCCTCGCCTTGACGATGGAGCCGCTGGCCAAGGTGGTCGCACTCACATTTACGGCGCCCCTGATCGCGACGATAGGTGCTGTGCTGCTGCTGGGCGAGAAGGTTACCAAGGCCCGCTATCTGGCGCTTGCCATCGGATTGGGCGGCGCACTGATTATCCTGCGTCCCTGGGCTGTGGAGGTCAGTACCGGCTCGCTGCTGCTGGTCATGTCATCGGCGACATGGGGCGCGGCCCTGGTGGTGATCAAGGTTCTGGCGCGGACGGATTCGCCGGTGACGATCGCGATCTACGCATCGGTGCTGCAATTGCCGGTCTGCCTGATCGCAGCGCTGTTTTACTGGCAGTGGCCGACGACGTACCAGCTTTTTATGATGGTGCTGGTCGCGATTTTCGGCAGCACGACGCAGCTCGCACTTGCCCAGGCTTTTCGTGAGGCCGACGCGACCGTGGTTCTGCCCGCGGATTTCAGCAAGCTTGTCTTTGCCGGGTTGGCGGGCTGGCTCTTTTTCGGCGAATTGCCTGCTATCTGGATATGGATCGGCGGCACGGTGGTCTTTGCCGGGGTGTTTCTGAACGCCTGGTTTGAAAAACGTGCACGGGATGACATCCGACGGCTTGCGCGGGCGGCGGAAGTTTCGCAAAGTCCGAAGAACAGCCGGGAACACAGCGGAGACTGAGCAGATGAACGAAATAGTATGGGGCAATTACACCAAGGATGAACTGGACCGGCAATATGACCAGTCGACGTTGGTCGCCAATACCGGCGAACTCATGGAGATCAACGCGCAGGACAGCGCGCGTATCCGGACCGAGATCGAATGTATTCAAGGTATCTCCTACGGGCCGACCGTAATGGAACGTCTCGATATTTTCCCCGTAGCCGAGAAAGGTGCACCGGTGGTCATTTATCATCATGGCGGTGCCTGGGCGCGGTCTGACAAGGACCAGTGCTCCTACATCGCGCCGTCTTTCGTGGCCGAAGGGATCAACGTGCTTGTCCTCGATTTTGCTCTTGCGCCGAAGGTGTCGCTGGACGAGATCGTTCGCCAGAACCGGACAGCTATCGCCTGGGCCTGGCGCAACGCGGATGAATACGGGTGGGACCGCAACCAGATTCACTGCATGGGGCATTCTTCCGGCGGTCATATCTGCGGCATGATGCTGGTGACCGACTGGGAAGGCGATTACGGCCTGCCGTCAGACGTTATCAAGACGGCGGCGGCCTGCAGCGGCATGTACGAGCTTGAACCAGTCCGCCTGAGCCACCGCAATACCTATCTGGACCTGACGGAACAATCCGCCGGACGCAACAGCTCGATCCGCCAGATACCCGCCAATGACACCCCGCTGACGGTCGCCTGGGGCACTGGCGAGCTGGATGAATTCCAACGCCAGAACCGCGAGTTTGCCGAGGCGTGGGCGGCGGCCGGACACACGGTGGAAAGCTTTATTCTGGACGGGATGCATCATTTCGAGGTCGGTCGGGAAATCGTCAACCCAGACTACCCGGTGTTTCCCAATATCCTGAAAAACATTCGCGCGACCTGAACGGTTCGGCTCGCCGTTACGCCCTTACGGGCTAGCCGTCACGCCCATACCGGTGAAGCTCTGCGCCGTGTTTGCGGAGCCATCCACGCGCATCCGTTACATCGTGGCAGATCGTGTCAACCAGCGCCCAGAACCGCGGGCTGTGGTTCATTTCACGCAAATGCGCCACTTCGTGTGCAACGACGTAGTCGAGGACATTTTCCGGCGCCATCACCAGTCGCCAGGAAAAATTCAAATTGCCCGCGCGTGAACAACTGCCCCAGCGCGATCTTGTGTCGCGCATCGTGATCCGGGCAGGCGCCCGTCCGAGGTCCTGGCCCATGCGTTCGGCCCGCGGTTTGATTTCGTCCAGCGCGCGGCCGCGTACCCAGCGGCGTACGCGGGAAGGCAAAGTGTCGTCCCGTCCGCCGACCAGCAAGACGTCTTCATGCAGCACCGGCAGGGCAGATCGGCTGTCGCTGCGCCGGATCGTCACCGGCTGGCCCAGAATCGGCAAAATCGCCCCATCGGTAAAAGGCACACCATTGCCGACCCGGGCGAGTTGCGCCGCGACCCAGCGGGTTTGGGTCCGTGCAAAGGAAAGGCCTTCGCGGACGGATGCGCCGGGCGGCAGGACCAGTTCGACCGTACCGTCATAAACACCGACATGCAGCAGGATACGCCGGGCACGCGTGCTGCGACGGATGCTGACCGGCACGTTCCGGCCATCTGCGAGCGTGAGTGCCTGGTTTTCCAGCATCGCCGTCATATTCTGACGCCCGGCTTCAGCGCATACATCCGCATCACGCACAGGCTACCGGCCAGCGGGACGAGCGCGCCGATCCCGAACACCCAGGGCAGGGCATTGCGGACGATCTCCGGGCTGGCACCTTCCGACAGGCCGGCTGCATTGGCGATTAGACCGGCCATCGCTGCGCCATAGGCGATCCCGATCGAGCGCATTGCCGGGGCGGCGGATGCCGTCACCTGCGCCTGATCCGGGTCGGCGGCAGCGAGTGCCCAGGAAATCGAATGGACGTTTGTCATTCCGACGCCGATTCCCGCTGCTGCGATAAAGCCGGTAAGTTCCCAGATCGATGCTGTGCCGATGGTAGCGGCGATGGCAGCGATAGCTGCCGATGTTATCGCCAGGCCGCTTGCGCAGGCGATGCGGGTCCACTTGTCGCTCCAGCCTGCCGTGCCAAGCGTGCCCACCGTCCATGCGATCGAGAACACGGTCAGCATGTAGCCAATCCAGAGCGGATCGAGCCCGTAGAGCGTGCTCAGTGCCAGCGGCATAAAGATTGTCAGCGGCGTATAGGCGGCAGAGAGCAGAAGAAACACCCAGTAGGCGGTGCCGATTGGTGCAAACAGCGACAGAACGCGTTTCGGAAAGATTCCGTTTTCGCCGACATCGAGCCGAAGTGTCATCCACAGACAGAAAATTCCGGCGAGGATAAAGCCAATCACCACGGCAATATCCGGGAACTGGCCCGAGGCCCCGACCAGCAGGACAGAAATGCCGAGCAATGCCAGTCGCCGCCAGGGCAGACGGTGACGGTCGCCGCCCTCGCCGTCCGGAATCACACGCCAGGCGGCGATAATGAAAATGATGGTGAGAACGCAGGTGGTCATGAATGCGCCGCGCCACCAGCCGATACTACCCCATATCCCGCCGATCAGCGGGCCTATGACCGCAGCGATGCTCCAGGTCGTGGTGATGGTCGCCAGCACGCGGGTGCGAAGCGGACCTCTATACAGGTCGTTCACCAGGGTCATGGACTGCGAAATTAAAAGCCCACCGCCGAACCCTTCGATTGTACGGAAAATCAGCAGAACCGCCATATTCGGTGCGGCCGCGCACCCTGCAGCTCCGATTAGGAAGATAAGTCCGCCCGCCATATAGCCTTTACGCCGGCCCAGAACCGACCGCACGTAGCGGCCGCTGGCGGCACCGACGATGGTGCCGACCATGTAGAGCATCGTCGTCCAGGTATAGAATTCGACGCCGCCGATTTCGACAACAACGGTCGGCATGACGGTCGTAATGACGAAGATGTCGATGGCATGAACGCCGATGCCGAGATTCAGCAGGATCGTATATATTCCGCGGGTGCCTCGAAACATATCTGCCCAGCCGGTGCCGGTATCTGGTTCTGTTTCGCTGAAATCGTTCATGACGGCATTTTAGGCGCGATGAAGCAGAATTCCTAGGACTCCCGTATTGTGGTAGCGCGGCACCGCCTTTACTTATCTGAAGAATTCCGACCAACACTCTGGCGTCCTTCCCCCGGAATTTTCTAGTTGTGCGGTATGACAATTCTCAGTGTTCTTGGTCAATCTCCGATCCGTGCCGGTTGCACACCGGCTGACGCCCTGCGCGAGACCCTGGCTCTTGCCGAGTTCTGTGATGCCAGAGGTTATCATCGCTATTGGCTGGCGGAACATCATTCTACCGGCGGTCTCGCGGGGTCTGCGCCGGAGATTATGATCGGCCAAGTCGCAGCGCGCACGAAAAACCTTCGGGTAGGGTCGGGCGGGGTGATGCTCAGCCATTACTCTTCGCTCAAGGTCGCGGAGAGCTTTCGGATGCTCGAGGCGCTCTATCCGGGGCGGATTGATCTTGGCATCGGACGTGCGCCCGGCTCGGACGGTCTGACGGCCAATGCGCCGGCCCATGGACCGGGGGCGCTCGGGATAGAGCATTTCCCTGCACAGATCCGAGATGTTCAGGCCTGGATCAGCGACGAGATGCCCAAAGATCACCCGTTCCGGCAGGTCACAGCAATGCCGTCGGGCGAGACCAATCCCGAGATGTGGCTGCTTGGCTCCAGCGATCAGTCGGCGGCCTATGCGGCCTATTTCGGGATGGCATTTTCCTTTGCCCATTTCATCAATCCGCAGGGCGGACCACTGGTAATGGAAGCCTATCGTCAGAATTTTGAGCCGTCGCTGCAACTCGCAACGCCACAGGGCGCCATCGGCATTTTCGTGATCTGTGCGGATACCGAGGAAGAAGCCCTCGAATTGCGATGGAGCCGCGATCTCTGGATGCTGCGCCTCCAGACCGGGCAGACCGGGCCGGTCCCGACGGTCGAGGAAGCGAAGAACTACCCTTATACCGACCGCGAGTCGATGATTGTCGAACATAACCGGCCGCGGACGATCGTCGGCGACCCCGACCAGGTGCGCGCGCAAATACTGGCGCTTGGCGAAGCCTACAAGGTCGATGAATTCGTTGTGATCACGATTTCAGACAGCTTCGATGCGCGTTTGCGGTCCTATGAGCTGCTTGCCGGGGCGTTTGCTCTGGCACCTGTGGCCGTAGCCTGATCAGTTCTCCCCGATCAGATGTAGGGAGACTTTCTCGGCAATAATCCATCTTCCCTGTTTCTATAATGACAGAGGGGTTTCGTCTCACGCATTCAACGCGTATCAAGAAACAATAGAACGCTTGAAATTCAGGGATACGTGTTAACGCCATGGAAAGTCTGATATTCGCCGCCGTCATTGGTTTGACGGTCTATCTGTTTATGCGCCGGATGAAGATCATGAAGGCGAAGAAGCGTCGTCAAGCGGAACAGGCTGCGAGCGGCGAGTCGCCTGAAGATACCGGCAGTATGCCGCGTCTCGGTAACCCGGGTACGATCACGCGCGAGCAGATCAAATTGCTCAAAGAAAACGATTTTGAACCGTCCCGGCTCTGGAGCGCGGAAGAGGCCAAACTCATTCTCGATTCCGTCACCTATCAGCGTGCGGTGATCTACATGACGACGGGTGAGGCCGATCCGCCGATCGATGTTCAGAACCAGTTGATGAAGCTCATCCTCGGCACGGACGAGATTCGTGACTATGTCTACGAATGGGGATTGAACCGGACGCGGGACGAGGATTCAGCGCCGCAGCCCGTGCTTGAGCGGAATGAGGTCTTTGCCCGGATCGAGGCCGAGGTTCTCGCGCTGTGGGAGACATCTTGACCGCCACCGTGAATCCTGGTTTGGATTCCAATGTCAATCCCAACGTGATTTCCTCTGGCACAATTGCGCGGGTGGACCTTCAGACCGAGGATTTCGACTTCGACCTGCCGCCGGCGGATATCGCGACTGAACCGGCCCGGCCTCGTGAATCGGCAAAACTGCTTGAAGTCGGCGACACCCTTACGGATCGGACCGTTGCCGACCTGCCGTCACTGCTAGCACCCGGCGATATCGTCGTCATAAACGATACGCGCGTCATTCCGGCCCGGCTGCGCGGTACGCGGCGGGGCGCCAAGGTGGAAGTGACCCTGCACAAGGCAGAACCGGACGGCACCTGGAAGGTCTTTGCGCGACCGGCGCGAAAGCTGTCACCGGGTGATGTCATCGATTTTGCCGACGGGTTTACCGCCCGTGTCCTGGAGAAGGGCGAGGCGGGCGAGGTGACGTTGTCTTTTCCCGATACGAACGACGTGTTTGCCGCGCTGGAAAGCCATGGCGAGATACCGCTGCCGCCCTATATCGCCAGGCCCGGCGGTGTGACCGCGGCCGATGAAAGCGATTACCAGACGGTTTATGCCGCTCGGAAAGGCGCTGTGGCGGCGCCCACGGCCGGGCTGCATTTCACGGACGGCCTGATGGATGCTGTCCGGTCCGCCGGCGCACATTTTGCGACCGTTACGCTCCATGTCGGTGCCGGCACGTTCCTGCCGGTCAAGGTCGATCGCATTGTGGATCACCGGATGCACAGTGAATGGGGCGAGATCAATGCGGCCACCGCGGACGCTATTAACAACGCGAGGGAAGCGGGTGGGCGCGTCGTCTCGGTCGGCACCACGCCGCTGCGATTGCTCGAATCCGCTGTGACGATGGACGGAAAAATCCAGCCTTTCAGCGGCGATACCGATATTTTCATTACACCGGGATACCGGTTCAAGGCGGTCGATGCATTGATGACAAATTTCCATCTGCCGCGGTCGACCCTGTTCATGCTGGTCTCCGCGTTTGCCGGGCTGGACCGCATGAAGGCCGCGTACGACCATGCGATCAGGACTGGCTACAGGTTCTATTCGTATGGAGATTCAAGCTTTCTGCACAAGGTGGACCCGTCATGACGGCCTTTGGTTTTGAGGTTCTGGGTGAAGATGGCAGGGCGCGCCGTGGCCGGTTGACGACCGCGCATGGCACGATCGAGACGCCGGTCTTCATGCCGGTGGGGACGGCGGCAACGGTGAAAGGCATGACATCGGAGAGCGTGGCGCGCACCGGAGCCGAGATCGTTCTCGCCAATACCTACCATCTGATGCTGCGGCCGGGCGCCGAGACAGTCGACCGGCTGGGCGGGCTTCACACATTCATGGATTGGGAAAAACCCATTCTCACCGATTCCGGCGGTTTCCAGGTGATGTCGCTGACCGACCTGCGCAAGCTCGACGATACCGGTGTCGAATTCCGTTCGCATATCGATGGCGCCAAATTCTTGCTGACGCCGGAACGTTCGATTGAAATTCAGAACCTGCTGGATTCGACGATTACCATGGTGCTCGATGAATGCACCGCCAATGGCGTCGACGAAGCGGCGGCGGCAGACTCGATGAGACTGTCGATGCGCTGGGCGGCACGCTGCCGCGACGTATTCGAGCAGCGTGACGGGTATGGCCTGTTCGGCATCGTCCAGGGCAGCGTCTATACCGATCAGCGACTTGAATCCGCGGCGGCGCTGGTCGATATCGGCTTTGACGGCTATGCCGTCGGTGGGCTCGCGGTCGGCGAGGGCCAGGAAGCCATGTTCTCGGTCCTTGATGTGACGACACCTGCTTTACCGTCGAGCCACCCGCGCTATCTGATGGGGGTCGGGATGCCGGATGACATCGTCGGCGCGGTTCAACGCGGCATCGATATGTTCGACTGCGTCCTGCCCACGCGTTCCGGTCGCACAGGCCAGGCATTTACCCCGCGCGGCACGCTCAATATCCGCAACGCCCGCCATGCCGAGGACCCGCGCCCGCTCGATCCGGACAGCAATTACCCGTCGGTCGGCAATGTCAGCCGCGGCTATCTGCACCATCTCTTCAAGGCGAAGGAGATGCTGGGGCCGATGCTGCTGACGACCCATAACCTACATTACTATCAGGAACTGATGCGCGATATCCGCGGCGCCATCGAACAGGGCAGACTTGACGAATTTGCCGTCGAATTCCGGGCGCAGCAGGCGCAGGGCGACATAGAGCTTCTGTGATATGAGCGATCCCGGTCAATTCTCATCAGACACACCGGATGACATCAGGGCCGCCATTCGGGATCGGGCGCTTGGACTTGGCTTCGATGCGGTGGGGTTCTCAGGGCCGGAGAGCGGCGACACGGCGAAAAAACTCGGCGATTTTATTGCCAGCGGATATCACGGCGACATGGGGTGGATGGAGACGACGCAGGAACGCCGCCAATCCCCCCGCGGTCTGTGGCCCGATGTGAAAAGCATCATCGCTGTCGGGATGAATTACGGCCCCGACGAAGACCCGCTTCTGTTGCACGATCATCCCGACCGGGCGGTGATATCCACCTATGCGCGGGGCCGCGATTATCACGATGTGCTGAAGAAGCAGCTACGCCAGCTCGCCCGTCGGATTGCCGAAGACTGGTCGTGCGAGGTGAAGTTGTTTGTCGACACCGCGCCGGTGATGGAAAAACCGATCGCGCAACAGGCAGGACTCGGCTGGCAGGGCAAGCACACCAACCTGGTGTCGCGGGAATTCGGCTCCTGGCTTTTTCTCGGTGAAGTTTTCACCACGCTCGACCTCGGCTCCGATCTGCCGATGCAGGATCATTGTGGCGGCTGTCACCGCTGTCTCGATGCCTGCCCGACGGCCGCCTTTACGGCACCGTATAAACTGGATGCGCGACGCTGTATTTCCTATCTGACAATTGAATTTGGCGGGCATATTCCACGCGAATTCCGGGTGCCGATGGGCAACCGGATCTACGGCTGCGACGATTGTCTCGCTGTGTGCCCATGGAACAAATTCGCCAAAGTGACGCCGCATGACGAATTGCGGCCCTATATTCATCTGAGACGCCCTCATCTGAAAGATTTTGCGGCGTTAGATGATACCAGTTTCCGGCTGGTGTTTTCGGGCTCTCCCGTCAAACGGCTGGGCCGTGACCGCTTCGTGCGCAATGTGCTTATCGCTATCGGCAATAGCGGCGACGCCGGCCTTAGAGAGTCTGCGAGATCATTGCTGGAAGATGCCTCGCCGCTGGTGCGGGCAATGGCGATCTGGGCGTCGTCACAGCTTCTGCCGGCGGCAGAATTCGAGTCTCTGAGGGCTAGGTTTGCCGGCGTCGAGGTCGACCCCAATGTGCAGGAAGAATGGACAGCCGGGTGATTTTGCGGCGCTGAATTTCCGGCTTGGATTCCCGTTCTGGATTCCGACTTGGAATCAGGGGGCGGCTACGGTATTGAACGGCTTCAAAATCGGATCTGGCACAATCAATGCTTTGCCCGGCGCGTAGAACGTTTAGTAATCGACATGGTAATATCATGCGGGACCATGGCAGAAGGCGGGCGTTTCTATAGCGGCGAGCTTTTGCCGTAACCGGACTTCTGATCGTGATCGTCTATGCCGGGGCGGTTTTCCTGTAGCGCTTGTGCCCCCAACCGCCAGACCTCAGCCGCCAGTTCCCAACATCGGCTTTTACGGAATATCTGTTTTTTTTAGGGGAATTGCCTTATTTATCCTGCCGAAGCAATGCTTTGGAACGACGAGATGACACCTGCCCCGGCCCATAATCAGGCGGACCTTTCGGTGAGCGATGCGCCGCTCGACTGGCGATTTTCTGTTGCGCCGATGATGGACCGTACGGATCGGCACGACCGCTATCTGCTGCGCCAGATTTCGCCGTCGGCCCTGCTCTATACCGAGATGGTGACCACCGGGGCCATTCTGCACGGCGATACCGACCGTTTTCTGAAATTCGATCCGGCTGAGCACCCGGTTGCGCTGCAGCTCGGTGGCTCGAACCCCGACGACCTGGCGAGATGCACGGAAATCGCGGCGACGCGCGGATACGATGAGGTCAATCTGAACGTCGGCTGCCCCAGCGACCGCGTGCAGAACGCCCAGTTCGGCGCCTGTCTGATGAATCATCCGGATCTGGTCGCATCCTGTATCGAGCGAATGACCCGCGTAGTGGATATTCCGGTGACCGTGAAGACCCGGATCGGTGTCGACGACCGGGATTCATGGGAAGACTTTCAGGGCTTTGTCGAGACGGTTGCGGCGACAGGCTGCAGCGTATTCATCATTCATGCGCGCAAAGCCTGGCTTCAGGGGCTCAGCCCAAAGCAAAACCGTGAAATCCCGCCCCTATCCTACGAAACCGTGTATCGGCTGAAGCAGGAATATCCGGAGCTTACCGTCGTTATAAACGGTGGGATCACTGAAACGTCGGCGGTCGAGGACCATCTTGATCACGTCGACGGCGTGATGATCGGCCGGGCGGCTTACGAAAATCCGTGGCTGCTCGCAGACATCGAAGAGACTGTTCTGGCGGGCGCCCCGGCGGCAAGCCGTGAGGCGGCGCTTGATGCCTATATGGATTATATCGACCGGCAGCTGGCGCAGGATGTACCATTCTATGCCATGGCACGCCATGCGCTAGGGCTTTTTCAGGGGCAACGTGGGGCACGTGCCTGGCGGCGCTATATCAGCGAAAATGGTCCCCGCCGCGGCGCCGGCAGCGATGTCCTCCGCGAGGCTGCTGCCAATACCCGCGAAACCGGCTGACTGTCGGAAAATTTTACATATTTGTGACGGCAGTCAAACGTCCGCCACCTAAGTCATTTAATAAAATACATTAATGTTTGTAGCATGGGAATTGCATGGTTGCAGTACCAGTGGAATTTCGCGTCTGTGACGCATCGGTAAATTAAAACATCGAACCCATGAAACGGGTTTGTCCAGGCGAAACCGGGGAGCGACAACAGGTCATGGTTATATCGGGAGAACCGGATCCGACATCGGCGTCCGTAGAGGACTGGCTGACTTGCAGGGAGCACTTACGTACTTTGCCGGCAAAAGACGAGGGCGTCAGCGTCGCATTGGCGATTGCAAACACCCAGATACGCAAACTGCAGAATACGGAAAGCGGGATCGTCGCCGGAAGGCGAAATACGGCCTGACGAGAAACGGCTGTTTTATTTGTTATAATGTACGTGTCGGGCCCATTCGGGGCTTTTTTTGTGATTTTCGACCAGGCGGCGAAGGATTTTATCGACCCGCGCCTGCGCCATATCGAGCTGGATAAGGGCCAATCCCGCGGAAAAGACCTCCCGATAGGCAACAATCAAGCCGTTTTCGACCGAAAACTGGCTCATCCCGTCGAAGGCGACACGTCGTCCGCCGCTATCCTCCTGTGTCGATGTGTAGCTGAACACCCAGCGCGCATAGCCCAGATTGCGATCAGCGTCGAAAACGGGTTCATACATATCCCACAGGAAGGCTTCGGCATCGCCCCAGAAGCGGTTCTCGAGCATATCGACAATGGCGTCGCGTCCTTCGAAGGCGCCGTAGAATGTATCGTCATACACGCCGTCCGGCGTAAACAGGACTGCGAGTGCGTTCCCGTCGCCTGCCTCGACGGCCCCTGTAAAATGATCGAGAAAATCCGTAAAATCAAAGCTCATCCGGAATCCTTTCTTCGGTCTTGACCCCGGTCGGTTGAACCGGCATTCAGAAAGCGAGAATAGCCGCAGGAGAGCAGGGCGTGACCGTTACCATCTATCATAATCCGCGTTGTTCCAAATCCCGGGCGACGCTGGCGCTTCTGGAAGCGAAGGGGATTGTGCCCGAGATCGTCGAATATCTCAGTACGCCGCCCTCGAAGGAAGAAATGAAACTCATTCTGGACGGCCTCGCCATGGCGCCGCGTGACCTGATGCGCAAGAAGGAAGAGCCTTACGCGGCACTGAGCCTTGATGACGATTCCATGGGCCACGATGCGTTGATCGATGCGATGCTGGATAACCCGATTTTGATGGAGCGCCCCGTCGTCGTGAATGACGGTAAATACGCGCTCGGCCGCCCGCCTGAGAATGTCCTGGAGATATTGTAGAAATGACTTTCCCGCGTGGCCTGATTATCGGCGTGATCGCAATGACGGTCGTCGTCGCGGCGTCGAACTACTTGGTGCAGTTTCCGGTCAATGACTGGGTGACGTGGGGAGCCTTTACCTATCCGGTTGCCTTCCTGGTGACAGATTTGACCAACCGGGCCTTCGGCGCTGCGCGCGCGCGTCAGGTGGTTTATGCGGGGTTTGCGCTTGCCGTGATCTTGTCGTTTGCGCTGGCGACGCCGCAGATTGCGCTGGCCTCAGGCACGGCGTTTTTGGCAGCACAGCTTCTTGACGTTAAAATGTTCGAGCGCCTGCAGCATCGCGGTTTCTGGTGGACGGCGCCGCTGGTGTCGTCATCTGTCGCGTCGGCGGTGGACACGGCGCTGTTTTTCTCGATCGCCTTTATTGGCACCGGCATGCCGATGGTTGCGATGGGTGCAGTCGGGATTGAGGTGTCGGTACCGCTCTGGGTGACGTTGGGTTTGGGCGATTATGCTGTGAAGCTCTTGCTCGCCCTGTCGATGTTGATACCTTTCAGGGTATTGATGCGGTTAACACGACCACAGAGGGCCTGAGACAATGGCAGACGGCGGCACGACAGAAGGCAAAGGTATCGGCGCGAGGGTGCTCCGCAAGGAGGATTGGCGTCATCTGGCAGGCAAGGCCAAATTTACCGGTGATTTTCAGCGGCCTGGCCAGAAAGAAATGGCATTCGTGCGGAGCGAGGTGGCACATGCACGGATAGTCTCAGTCACCAAGCCTGCCGGTTTTGAATCTTCCGTCTTCACGGCGAAGGACATGCCCGACATGCAGCCGATGCGCGCACCGTCCAAGATGCCCGGGTATAAGGGGGCCGATTACCCGGCGCTGGCAATCGGCAAGGTCCGGTTCGTTGGCGAACCTGTCGCCGTCTGCATCGCCGATACAAGGGCGGAAGCGGAGGATCTCGCGCAGGCGACCCTGGTCGAGTTCGGGGAACTGCCTGCGGTTGTCGATATGCTCGCGGCGAAAGCCGGCGACGCACCGCTTATCCATGAGGACTGGGGTGACAACCTCGTGATGGAAACCTTCGCGGATGACGATTTCGGCAAGATCGCAGACCGGGCGACCGTGGTAGTCAAACGGGAATACCGCATGGCCCGCCATGCGATGAACCCGATGGAAGGCCGCGCCGTATTCGCTGAATGGGATGATCGCACCGATCAATTAATGATGTGGACGTCGACCCAGGTGCCGCATCTTATCCGCACGGGGCTGGCGCAGTTTCTCGGTCTCGAACAGCGCCAGGTCCGCGTTATCGCACCCGACGTTGGCGGCGGGTTCGGCTGCAAGGCGTTGCTCCAGCCGGAAGAGGTGATCGCCGGCTGGCTGACCCGTCATCTTGAGGTGCCGGTGCGCTGGATCGAGGACCGGCGTGAACATCTCGTGACTGGCGCGAACTGCCGCGAACATCATTACTTCGTCACCATTCACGCGACACCGGAAGGCCGTATCCTTGGGCTCGACTGCGATGTGACCATCGATGCCGGCGCGTATTCGGTCTATCCATTTACCAATGGCCTCGAAGGCGCGATGGCCCATGGCAATCTGCCGGGGCCTTACGACATTGAAGTCTACCGGTGCCGCACCCAGACCATGACGACCAACAAGCCGCCGCTGATGCCGTATCGCGGCGTTGCCCGGCCCGGCGTGTGTTATGCGATGGAAATGACGATCGATGCGCTCGCCCGCGACATCGGCGTTGAGGCGCATGACATCCGCACTATGAGCATGGTGAAGCAGGAACAGCTTCCCTTTATGTCGATCGCGAAAAAGCATTTCGACAGCGGCGATTATGCCAAAAGCGTGGAAATGGTCGTGGATATGATCGGGCTGGACAAAATCCGATCTGAGCAGATCTCCGCAAATGGTGAAGGCCGACTGGTTGGAGTCGGCATGGGCTCTTTTGTGGAACAGACGGCCCACGGCACCTCTGTGTTCGCGAGCTGGGGCGTTGCCATGGTGCCAGGCTACGAACAGGCGACTGTGCGGTTGACACCGGATGGCGGCCTTGAACTTCGGATCGGTGTGCAAAGTCACGGCCAGGGCATGGAAACATCTATGGCGCAGATGGCGTATGAAGTGCTGGGGATTGATCCTTCCCAGGTGACGGTCACGCATGGCGATACCGGCCTGACACCCTATTCGACCGGTACTTACGCATCGCGAAGCATGGTCATGGCCGGCGGTGCAACCGCGCGTGCCTGTCGTGTTCTGGCCGAACGGATGGAAATCATCGCGGCGCATCTGCTGCAATGCGAACGGGCAGAAGTCACCGTGCGCGGCGGCAAGATCGTCAGCGGCAAGGGCGAGGTGTCCTTCGCCGAAATTGGCCGCGTCTGGTATCTCAACCCCGATGAACTGCCCGATGACGTCGATCAGGGTGGGATCGAGGTCACGATGGGCTATCGGCCGGAACCCGATTCCGGTGCGTTCACTTATGCCAGCCACGCTTGCAAGGTGGCCGTCGACATTGATACCGGCGAGGTCGAGGTGCTCGACTATGCAATTGTCGAGGATTGCGGCACCATGGTGAACCCGATGATTGTCGAAGGTCAGACCTATGGTGGGGCAACGCAGGGCATCGGCACTGCGTTGCTGGAAGAAAGCACTTACGATTCATTCGGTAATCCGGGGGCATCCACTTTTGCTGATTACATGATGCCCGGTGCAACCGATGCACCGCATTACCGGATTGATCACATGGAAAGCCCGTCCCCGTTCACCGAATACGGGATCAAGGGAATGGGCGAGGGTGGCACCATTCCGACGCCGGCTGCCATCGGTAACGCGATCAACGATGCGCTCAAAACGATCGGCGCCGAAGTAACCGAAACGCCGTTCACGCCGCGCCGGGTGCGCGCGGCAATTGCAGCAGCGAATAAAAACCGACAGGGAGACGCGGCATGAAATCCGCAAAATTCGATCACCAGCGGGCCGCGTCGCTCGACGATGCGCTTAAAGCGCTTGGCAACGCCGATGGCGAAGCCCGCATCATGGGCGGCGGACAGTCGCTTGGGCCCATGATGAACTTACGTCTCGCGCAGCCGGACCTGCTGATCGATATCAGTCGGGTCGGGGGGCTCGACGGCATTGAGGTTTCGGGCGATGTAATCCGTGTCGGCGCTCGCGTTACCCATGCCCGGGTCGAGGATGGCGAGGTGCCCGGTGTTACCGGTGCCTATATGCAAACCGTGGCTTCCGGAATTTCTTATAGATCGGTGCGGAACCGCGGCACCATTGGTGGCTCAGTCGCCCATGCGGATCCATCCGCCGACTGGCCGTCTGCGCTGCTGGCGCTCGGTGGCGATGTGGTTATTGCCGGTCAGGACGGTGAACGCCGGATGCCGCTGGACGATTTCCAGGTTGGGCCGTTCGCAACCGGCCTTGGCTTTGAGGAAATTTTGACTGGGTTCGAACTCCCGGCACTCAGTGACAGCGCGAAATGCGGCTATTACAAGGTTAACCGCAAGCCTGGCGAATTTGCCGATGCTATTGGCGCCGTCGTAATTGGAGTGTCCCCGCGTGTGGTCTGCGGCGCGACCGAAGCGGCACCGTTCCGGGTGTCGGTTGCGGAAGAAAAACTGGCGGCTGGTGCGACGGAGATATCCGTTGCAGACGCTCGTGACATGATTGCGGTGCACGAACCGGGGTTCGATGATTATGACCTGCAGATACATGCTGTTGCCTTAAGTCGGGCCGTGGGGAGGGCCTTCGCATGACCGAACTGACGCTGAAGATTAACGGCGAAGACGTAACTGCGGATGTGGAGACACGTCTGTCGCTAGCTGATTTTATCCGTGATCACCGTCGCCTGACGGGCACACACCTTGGTTGCGAGCATGGTGTCTGTGGCGCCTGCACGGTGCTGATGAACGGTGAGCCGGTCCGCTCCTGCATCACCTTTGCGGTGGTTGCCGATGGTACCGAAATCACCACCATCGAAGGCTTCGAAGATGACGATCCGATGACGTTGTTGCGTCAAGCATTTCATGAAAACCATGCTCTGCAATGCGGCTATTGTACGCCCGGCATGCTGGTCGCGGCCCGCGATATCGTCACCCGCCTGCCGGATGCCGATGAAGACCGCGTCCGACTGGAGCTCGCCGGCAACCTGTGCCGCTGCACCGGGTATGTTGGGATCGTGAATGCGATATTGTCAGTGATCGAAAAACGTCGGTTATAGACCTCGAAGAAAGAGGAATCGTTTAATGGCAGACGGCGGAACGGGGCAGGTCGCAAACGGTCAGGGGATCGGCGCAAACGTCCTGCGCAAGGAAGACAAGCGGTTTCTCGAAGGCACCGGGCGTTATGTTTCCGATATATACCTGCCGCGGACGCTGGAAGCGGCGATTGTCCGCAGCCCGGTTGCGCATGCTGCCAACCTGAGCGTCTCGAAGCCCGCCGGCGCGGAGAGCCGTGTCTTCACGGCAGACGACATGGCGGCAGGCGGTGTGCAAGCGATCCACGTTGTCTCCAAGTACCCTGGTCACAAGCCGTCCGATTATCCCCATCTCGCGACCGGCAAGCTTCGGTTTGTGGGCGAATCCATCGCGGTCTGTCTGGCCGAGACACGCGCGGCCGCGGAAGATCTTGTCGCCGGGACGACTATCGAATTCGATACGCTGCCACCCGTGGTCGATATGCTCGCCGCTGTCGAGGCGTCGGCGGCGAAAGTGCATGATGACTGGGACGACAACATCATTCTCGATTCCCGGTTCGAGGCGAATGCTGAGGATGTATCCGCCCCGGTCTCTATCACGCGCACGTTCCGGATGAACCGACAGGCAGTGAACCCGCTCGAAGGGGCGGCGGTTCTGGCCGAATGGGATGCTCGCGAAGACCGGCTTGTGGTCTACAGCGCATCACAAATTCCTCATATTCTGAAAAATGCGCTCTGTGAATGTCTGGGGCTGCGTCAGAATCAGGTGCGGGTTGTCGCGCCCGATGTCGGCGGCGGGTTCGGGTATAAATGCGTGTTGCTGCCCGAAGAGATCTACATCCCCTGGGTGGCGATGCAAGTCAAACGCCCGGTCCGCTGGATCCAGGATCGCCGTGAGCATCTGGTGACGGCCGCCAATGCCCGCGAACATCATTATTCGGTCACGCTTCATGCGGAAGCCGATGGCACGTTTATCGGGCTTGAGGCCGATATCATTGTCGATTCCGGGGCCTATTCGGTCTATCCGCATTCCAACATTCTGGAATCGACCATGGCAGGGCGGACGCTACACGGCCCGTATACGTTTTCGTCCTATAAGGTGCGGTCCCGCGCGGTAGCGACCAATAAGCCGCCGATCGTACCTTATCGCGGTGTCGCGCGACCCGGTATCTGTTTTGCGCTGGAGCTTGCCATCGACGCTATGGCCCGTGAACTGGGGCGCGAGCCGTATGATCTTCGGTTGCAGAATCTGGTGCCGCCGGAAAAAATGCCCTACACGACGATCACTGGGGGAGAGTTCGATTCCGGCGATTATCCCGAAGCGCTGCGCCGGGCGGTTGAACTGATCGGGCTGCCCGCGATCCGTGCGCGACAGAAACAGGCTGAAGCCGATGGTCGTTTGATCGGTGTCGGGTTCGGCTGCTATATCGAAATGACAGCCCTGCAGACCTCGGCTGCCGCGCGCGCTGGGCTTGCCGCTACCCCTGGATACGAACAGGCGCATGTTCGTCTCACACCGGATGGTGGGCTGGAAATCGGCGTCGGCGTTCAGAACCACGGTCAGGGTATGGAAACCACGTTGGCACAGGTGGCGTGCGAAAAATTCGGGATCGATATCGATATGGTGTCCGTCCGCCACGGAGATACCGCAACCTCGCCCTACTCAACGGGTACGTATGCGTCACGGTCGATGGTCATGGCGGGCGGCGCGATTGCGCGGACCTGCGACGTGTTGGGCGAACATATCCGACGCATCGGCGCACACCTGCTTCAATGCGGTTTCGATGAAACGTCAATTTCAGGCGCGCGGGTCGTTGGACCGGTCGGGGACGTATCCTTCTCCGAGATCGCCCGGATTTGGCACCGCAACCCGGAAGATTTGCCCGCCGGTGTTGATCCGGCCGGGGTCGAGGTAACGTCCGGATTCCGGCCGTCGCCGGATAAGAGCCCGTTTTCCTATGCGACCCATGCGGCTGTGGTCGCGGTCGACCCAGAACTGGGTCAGGTCGAAATTCTGGACTATGTTATCTCCGAAGACTGCGGCACGATCGTCAATCCGATGATCGTTGAAGGGCAGATCCTGGGTGGCGCGTTGCAGGGTGTCGGTACGGCCCTGTTCGAAGAATCGTGCTACGATGCCGAAGGTCAGCCTTTGTCATCCACATTTGCCGATTATACCATGCCCGGCCCGACCCATCTGCCGAAAATCCGGCTCGACCATTTGGTCACCCCGTCGCCACTGACTGAATTCGGCGTCAAAGGGCTCGGCGAGGGCGGTGCCATCCCACCGCCGGCGACGATTGCCAATGCGGTAAATGACGCATTGCGAGGCTATAGGGTGGAAATGAACGAAACGCCGCTTTCACCGCGGCGGGTGCGGGCACAGATTGCGGCTAAAAGTTAACTTGTAGCCTCGGCGGTCTCGGGGGCCTTTCTGATCCAGTCCAGTCCCGGAACGCAGCCAAAGCAGGTACGCCGGCGCGGGCTACGCGCTAGATTAGGTGCCTGCGCAGCTTCTTCGTGATGGAGTTATCGAACGGCACCACCAGCCGGCCCACGGCGAGGTCGTCTTCGACGTAGGCGTGATGCTTGTCGCGACCCCGACGCCGTCCACCGCTGCCTGTAATGAGTGGTCCTAATTACCGATCTACGACCCGTCCGTGGTGACATCTCTCTCTCTCTCTCTCTCTCTCTCTCTCTTTGGTTTCATATAACCATCTTGGCCAGCCATCGACCGCGTGGGAGACGCGCACGTGCAGTGGTGTCTGATCCTGAACGGTGGGGCGGGCGTTTTCAGGTTGGCCGCAAGGGTCGACATACAGACCGGTGTCAGCCGCGCGCAAAAAAGCGATTCGACCTGCGGACCTGGCCAGTTGCCGGTACCCAATATCAAGCTGCAGGTCGACCCATCGCCGGGCCTCTCGTCGCCGATGGTGATGCCCACGTCACGCCGGCGTCTGGCCGGTCTAGGAAGACGCGGTCGATCGGAGTTGCGTGTCCCGCTAACCCGGCCGAGGGCAAGGGGCGCATTGTTTGCGTCTCGGTCGCCGGCAGGGCATTTCTGCGTTTGTAGGGCAGTGCCGTCGTTCGCGCGTAGTCGCCCCGGGATCACCCAGAGATTACCACGCGGTTTCTACCGAGAATTTGGAAA
>CAJIYX010000061.1 GCA_905181725.1 Alphaproteobacteria bacterium UBA830 | reverse complement strand
CCCCCCGCCCTGTCAAAACCTTTTGTGATGTTTTTTTTAAAAAAGTTGGTTTTTTAAAATTGGCGGAAATCAATGGGTTGAGGGTTTGCTGTTCCCCTATCCAACCCACCCGATGATCATGTCGGCGAGCTCGTCCGAATTCTCCTCCATCATCAGCATGTGTCCGTTGCCGTCGACACCGCGGTCCGGCAGCCACCAGTATTCGGCCTTCGCACCGGCGGCGATCAACCAGTCGACCACCGCGCCGTCTATGTCTTTGGGGTGATCGGTATCGTCGGAGCCGGTGAACACCATCACGGGCAGACCGTCGAATGCCGACAGGTTATCGATCGTCAGCTGACTACCGCCGATGTTCTGGCGCTCGCATAACAGGCGCGGCGGGACGGCGGCGACATGACCGGCATATGCGCCGAAGGTACCTTCGGGAAACCGTTTGGATGTGCCGATCAGCTTGTGGGTGACGAACTCCCGGCCGCCGGCATAGGCCCGGTCGCGGGACAGTCGGCACATCATGCCGAAGGATTCGACCACCACCTCATCGTCAGTCTCCTCGATTACCGTGGCTTCCGGCTGGATGTTACCCGGTGGGCCTGGCGCGACGGCAACCACCCGGTCGATCAGCGGGCGTTTCTGTTCGATCAGTTTCCAGCCCATCGCGCCGGACATCGAATGGGTCATCAGCACGATTTTACCGGTCGGCGAGGCCACCGCCACTTCGGCCAGGACAGCCCTCAGCGCGGCGCAGACGCGCTCCCCCGTCAGGTCGGCAAAGGGGACATCGCCACTCCGCCCGCAACCCGGCCAGTCGGGCAGCCAGACCGGATAACCCGCCGCGGCGAACCGGTGAGCCCAGCCGGGGCGGTTGTCGGCCGTCAGCAGGTAACAGGCACCGCTATGCCCGCCGCCATGGATCATGACGACCGGCGGTTTGTCGGTCACAGATGCCGGCGTCAACCGATCAGCATAGACCGTCATGCCGTCGTGATGAACAAAGAGCGCCGTATAATTCACTGACAACATCTTTTTTCTCCATGGCTTTTTGAAGCTCAATCCTGCACCATCCGCCAATAATAAAGAAATGCTAGGCTCCATGAGTCGCCAAATCTGCCCCCAGAGCGGATTGGTAAATCCAGGGGAACGTTTGGAAACGGAACGCGACGTCGTTGAATTCGAGGGCGGTGAGAAAATTCTCGACCGCTCGGTAAAGGCCATGGCGATTCTCGCCGGCATCTCGCTAATGTGGCTGATGTGCCTGGTGTGCTATGCCGTTTTTATGCGCCGGGTGTTGAACGCCCCACCGCTGGGCGGAACCGATCTGGCCTCGGTCAGCCTGGTGCCCGTTGTTTTTCTGGGCTTTGCCTATTGCGGCTGGACCGGCGGACATATCGCCGTTGATTTGATATCGAGCCTCAACAAGCCCAACTTGACCCGCTGGACCGATGTGGTCGTCCGTCTATTGTCAGCGGGACTGCTGGGTATCCTGACCTGGCGCAGCATCGTCCTGCTTATTGATGCAATCGAAATCGGCGAGGCAACTGAGCTGATTGAGGTTCCCCATGCGCCGTTTATCGGTGTCATGATCGTCGGTACCGGCGTCTTTACCCTGACATTTCTGGCGATGGCTGTCCGCGCATGGCGCGGTGAGCCCGACGCCCCTTCCCCATAAGCCTTTTAGCGAGCTCAATTAATGGATCCTACCTGGACCGGTATCGTTGGGCTTCTTGCCCTTTTCATCCTTCTCGGCCTGCGGATGCCTGTAGCCATCGTCATGATGCTGATCGGATTTTTCGGGATCGCCTATCTGAATAGCTGGGACGCAGCGCTGTCGACCCTGGCGGATGAAGCCTGGGTGATTTCATCCAACTACGAGTTCATCGTCATTCCACTGTTTATCCTGATGGGGAATTTCGCGTCGATTTCCGGCATGAGCCGGGATCTGTACGGCGCCGCCTATTCCTGGTTCGGTCACTGGCGCGGCGGGCTCGCGTCGGCGACGATTGCCGCCTGCGCAGGGTTTGCCGCTCTTTCGGGGTCGTCCGTCGCATCGGCCGTCACGATGGGCCGCGTCGCCCTGCCGGAGATGAAGCGCTATAATTATTCCGACCGGCTCGCGACCGGCGCAATCGCCGCCGGCGGCACGCTGGGCATCCTGATCCCGCCAAGCACCGGATTTATCATCTACGCCATTCTGGTTGAGGAATCGATTGGCCGGCTGTTCCTTGCAGGTGTGCTGCCGGGACTGATGCTGACGGTTCTGTTCATGATCTCGATCGCCATCGTGACACGGATCAATCCGACACTCGGTCCGCCCGGAGAAAGATCGACGATGACCCAACGCGGTCAGTCACTGGTGCAGGCCGGACCGATGCTGCTTATCGTCTTCATAACAATCGGCGGAATTTATGGCGGTGTTTTCACACCGACCGAGGCCGCCGCCGTTGGCGCGATGCTCGCGTTCCTGCTCGCCCTGTTCCGACGCCGGGTCAACAAAAATTCGACGTCGCGTGTGCTGCTCCAGACGATACGGACGACCTGTCTCGCGTTCTTCATCCTGATCGGCGCGCATATCTTTAACCCGTTCATGGCACTGACCGATATACCGTCGGACCTCGCAAAGCTGCTTCTTGACGCCGATCTGCCACGAACGGCGATCATGCTGATTATCATGCTTGCCTATATCGTCCTAGGCACGTTCCTTGAGGGCTTTGCCATGCTGGTCCTCACACTGCCAATTATCCACCCGCTGGTCGTGGAGCTTGGGTACGACCCGATCTGGTTCGGTGTCGTGATCGTCATCGTGATTGAAATGGGACTTATCAGTCCACCGGTCGGGGTGAATGTGTTCGTCGTCAAAGGCATCGCGGAGGACGTTCCGCTAAAAGAGATATTTGCCGGAATCATCCCATTCTGGATAGCCATGGCAGTCTGCCTGGTCATCCTGCTGGCATTCCCGGAAATCGCCCTTTTCCTGCCGGACACTATGATCCAGTCGTTCGATTAGCACAGCTCGGGAGGAGTTTACGCACCCGTAATCTTGTTGACGGGTTAACATTCGACACTCACACTGAATTTAATAACCGGGCCAATCGGCCCGGTTTCGCAGCCGCAAAAATCGGCCAACAAGGCCGATGGGAGGAACTTCTAATGAACAGACTAACATCATCCATCGCAGTCGCCGCGGCGATCGCGGTCATTGCACCGATTGCCGCTTCGGCCGCAGACCTGAAAATTGCATCCTTTCCGGGACCAAAGCATCCGATCAACGCACGGCTGTTTAACCCGTGGATCGCCTCCGTCAATGGGATGAACAAGGGTCTGACCGCAAAGCTTTACGTTGCCGGCAAGCTGGGCAAGGGCCCGGCAAAGCAGTTCAAACGTGCCATTGACGGCGTTGCCGATATTACCTTCGGTCTGCAGGGGTATACATCCAAGCAGTTCCGGGCGACGACACTGGTTGAGCTCGCCAACGTGATGGGCAATGCCGCGGATGGTACCAAACGCCTTCAGGCCGCCTATGCCCAGTCGGCAGCCGTCCGCAAGGAGTATGACAAGGTGCACGTGCTCGGCATCTGGACGATCGACGTGCCGATTATCATGACGAAAAACAAACCGATCAAATCGATTGCCGATCTGAAAGGCATGAAACTGCGCACCCCGTCGCAGATGTCGGCGAAATCTATCGAGGCGCTCGGCGCTGTGCCGGTACCGATGCCGATCACCAAGCTTTACAACGCCCTGGCACGCGGCACGGTTGACGGTGTTCTGGTGTCACCGACGGTGCTGCACTCGTTCAAGATCAAGGAAGTGACGCGCTTCTTCGCGTCCGGCATTCCGTTCGGATCTTCACCGATGTTCATCGTCATGAACAAGAAATCCTGGAACAAACTGTCGCCCGCACATAAGGACATCATCAACAAGACGTCCGGCATTAAGATGGGTATGACTGGTGGCAATATTTACGATACCGAACACGAAAAAGGCATGGCCTTCCTCGCTGGTTCGAAGGCGCATAACCTGATCCGCCTCCCCGATGCCGAAGTCCGCAAGGCCGGTTCAATGCTGAGCACTCTGGAAACAGAGATTATTCAGCAGTGGGAAAAGCAGGGCGTGCCCGCGACGGAAATCCTGAAGATCATGCGCGCTGCCGGCGCCTGATCGTCCACACCTGACGGATTAGTCTACAGAAGCCCCGCAACGTGCATCGCTGCGGGGCTTTTTGTTTAAGGACGACAAGGCAAAACCCGATGGGCGGCATAAACCACCAGATTCCGGGCGGGTTCCGGGTGAATTCTAGGTGTATGGCTTATGCGCAGGAAACATCTTCTGAACTGGAATTCATCGCCTGACATGTGCCGCCTGACATTCACCGCCTGACAACCAAATCCAGGCGGTTTATGCTCTCAGCGCCCCGCAGCGTTGTTCGCTTCGGGGCTTTCATATGGAAAGGGACAAGACTGATGCTTTACATGGTGTACGGGGTCGACGGACAGGATGCCGACCGTATTCGCGCTGAACAGCGAGAGAGCCATTTCGCCTATCTGGCGGAGAATGAAGATATTCTGGTTCTGGGTGGCGCCACACTGGCCGATGAATCCGATGCCCGCACGGGCAGCCTGCTGGTGATCAGTGTGCCGTCCCGCGCCGATGCCGATGCATTCGCCGCCGGAGAGCCGTTTAACAAAGCGGGACTATTCAGTTCCTACACGGTATCGCGCATGCGGCGCGGCCAGTGGAACCCTGCTGCAGCGCCGTCGAGTTCCGAAGGCAACTGATCGGCGACCGGGCCGAGACCATGGCACGCCTGTGACATTCATGTTTCGGGGTTGCGGGTTTCCGCTCAGAGCAGGCCGGTCTGGACGAATTTCGACTGGATGATATCGCTGTCGAAGGACTTCATGATGTATTCGTTGGCGCCCGCAGAGATGCCTTCCTGGATATGCGACATATCATTCTCGGTCGTGCAAAACACGACGACCGGTTTTTTACTATCATCGGTAACGCGCAGCGCACGCAGGTATTCGATGTCGCTCATGACCGGCATATTCCAGTCGAGCAGAACGACGTCGGGCATGGACTCCATGCTCATATCGAGTGCGACCTGACCGTCTTCGGCTTCTGCAACCTCGAAACCGAGCTCTTCGAGTATTTTACGAGCAACCATTCTGACGACCTTGGAATCGTCTACAACGAGGCATGTTTTCATGTTCTGGTCCGGCATTCTGAAGGGTGCACCGGATGCGGTACACCTTGGAAACTCTTAAAATGTAACGCGATTGTTCTAACTCTTTGTTAAAGGCGGCTCAGGCGGCGCCCCGGACCCAGACAACGGGGCCCGTCAGACCTTACGCAGGCCGTCAGATAGCCTTTCACCGGCTCGCCATACTCCATCCGAAGTGTATCTGTGCGGCCAACAATCTCTTCGAACCCGGCGGTTCGAGCCGATTTTTGAACATAGGCCGGTTTATGCGCGTAGCGGCCGGAACCGGTCAACGAAAACCCCCGCTTGGATTGAGCTTCGACCGAAAAAATTATGCACCCGCCAGATTTCAGGGACACGAGGGCGGCTTCGAGCGATTCCGCAAGGTCCCCGATGTAACAGAACACATCTGCGGCAACTATAAGATCGAAGCGACCAGGGTTGGCACGCATGAAACCGGCAAGTTCATTTTCATGCAACTCGTCATACAATCCACGAGCTTTGGCGAGTTTCAGCATTTCAGGCGAGAGGTCGACACCGGTCAGTGACGCGGCATGCGCTTTAAAATCGATCCCGGAGAGTCCGGTTCCGCAGCCAGCATCCAAGATATCGAGACCCTCGGCCGACCCCGGAGAGATCTCCCGAAACAGTGCATGGATTAGCTTGGGCGCCCGGTATTCCAGGTCTTCCAGTAGCTGTTTGTCAAAATCCTCGGCGAAGTGATCAAACGTTTCACGCACGTAATCATCGCTCGCACGCTTTGGTTTGGGGCCGTCGCCAAGTGCCGCCACCATATGGCGCGATTCATGGTCGTCCGGATATTTGTCGCTATAGGTCCGATACCATTTCAGCGCCTCTTTCAGATCACGGTCGCCGTAATTCGCTTCCGCCAGCCCCCAGATCGCGTCACAGTAATCGGGGTCCATATCGAGAATCTTGTTGTAGCAGCGGATAGCCACATCGAACCGGCCATGAACCAGCGCCGTCTTGCCGACGCTGTAAGTGCTCGCAGTCTCGATATCGGTCGCCGCTTTCCGCACGGCTTTGGCGTCGCCCTTCGCCCTGCCCGCTTCGACAATATCGGCCAGGGCCTTTGCCGCCGCGAGGTGTTTGGGCTGGCTTGTGAGGATATCGCGATACAGGGCGGCGGCGGCCGACGCATCTCCGCTATTGGCTAGGGCGGATGCCCGATTGAACCGTTCCGTATTTTCAGTCATGGATTGTCGTCAGATCCGTTCCAGCGGCGGCAATCTAACACGCGCAGAACAGGAGGCGCATCAGGCTAAAGGACGAGGCATCAAATGGGGCCGGGGCCTTACTTGCCCTAGTTGCACCAGGGGTTACCGTTGCCCTCCGCCGCTGCACGACGGCTGTACTGCGTTGGCGCTGCGATCAAGGTGGAGAATCGTCGGTGCGGTATAGGCGACCGCCACGCCAAGGCCAAGGTGGGTCAGCACCTTACGGCGGCTCACCGATGATTGCTTAGACTGCTTATCTATTCTGAACGCCCCTCATTTACGCGATGGACTTGAAAATGGGCGCAAACGTCATCTTTTTAAAGCGTTAAGTGATGACAACCCGCACCTTTTTTGTTTACGTTCTGTTCCCCAAATACTTTTCGATCAGTCCCATGACACTTTTTGACCCAACCTACGACGTGCCCGAAACCACCCGCCTGTTGACGCGCGGCGTGTGTAACCTGTTTCAGGACCTGGGTTTCGGCACCCTGACCGAGTTCAAACTAGCGAGCGGCCGGCGTGTCGATGTCATGGCGATAGACCGGAACGGCGAATTTGTGATCGTCGAAGTCAAAAGCACGGTTGCCGATTTTCGCAGCGACC
>CAJIYX010000060.1 GCA_905181725.1 Alphaproteobacteria bacterium UBA830 | reverse complement strand
GCAGATACAGCATCGTCTTCAGGCGTTTTTCCTCCTGAAGGATTTTTTCGGTCAGCCAGCGGTTATACGCGCGCGACATCGCGACTTCGTATTCCGGCACCGGGTGCAGACCGAGCAGCAGCATCGGCGTCGGGAACAGCATCACGTAATCGACGCCCATGGCGTCCATCCATTTGAGCGACAGGTGAATATCACGATGCTTGTCGTCGTCCGGTGTCTGATCCATTTTTCGCAGTGGGTAGCGCGTCACACGCCCCGCGACATCCTGCGATCCGGGGCTTCCCATCATGAACGGGCTGTTGGCACCGGTGCCCGCGCCGGAATAGACCTGCGCGGTGCGCCGCAGGACAGGATCATCGATATACTCGACGATCTCCTTCATGGATTCGTTTTCATAGTGGTGGCAGTCGACGTCGATAATCAGCGTCTTGTCGAAACCGCGCTGATCGCGCTGACGTGCTGCATTGATCAGGAGCTTCGACGTGTCGAACTCCGCGACCGACATCTTGTTTAGGTGATCTGTGGGAATTTCCATGTCGTTCCTCCTTCTCAAATCGTCAAATTATTTGGCTCAAATCATCAAAAAACTTGGCTCATATCGTCAAAAATTCTAGCCGCCTGACCAGGCCTGCCACATGCCAAGCTCAAACAGCTCAATATTCACGGCCTGCAACATGGCCGTCGACATAATCATGACCGACGTTACCGGCATCGCCCGCCCGTTCACGAACGGGTCCCAGCGCTCGCCTGCCTGATAGCGCACCGTATAAAGTCGGGTCAGGCCCGCGAGGCCTTCCTGGATCATTTCCTGGCTGGGGGATTCGCCTGCTTTCAAATCGAGGATCTGCCGCGCCAACGCTTTCAGCTTTTCCGTCTCAACATCGACATCGGCCAGCGGGTCGCCGGTTTCCTGCGCAATCCGCGCCGTCGCCTTGCCGTGGAACGGCGAATTCGCGATGTCTTCGTCAGTGATCTCGTCAGAGGGTGACATAAATACCGTCATCCTTTTCGGCCACTTCATATTTCTTCAGCCGGAACTTGCGGTCGGCAACCATGTCACCGGTCTCAAGATCGAATTCCCAGCCATGCCACGGGCAGACAATGTGCATTTCATCGTGGTTGAAGGTCATGCCCTGATAAGTTTTATCCTCGGCGATAACCTCTTCGACCTTCGCCATCAACAGGCCTTCACAGGCCGGACCGCCCTGATGCGGGCACACGTTCTGATAGGCGAACAGATTGCCGTTCACCCGGTAAACGCCGATTTCATAATTACCGTTGGGGACGATCTTGCGATCGCCGTCCTTAAGGTCGTCCGCTTTCGATACGTAAAGTTCTTTGGCCATTTTCCCTTTTATCCTTCTGCCGCAATAACGTTTAGTTTACGACGCCAAGACCGCCGGACGCACTTGCCCGGGCCTTTTTGCCTTTGGATGTTGTTGGCGCCATGTGGCGGTTTACCCGATCCTGCAGTTTGGTCATTCCAGTATTCGCCGCTGCTGCTAATGCAAAGATCAGCAGGATGACCGCGTACATCGGTGCTATCTCAAATTGTTCATAATAGATGCCGAGCCTGTAGCCCAGACCGCCATCGGAAAATTTCAGTTCCGCCACAAGAACGCCGATAATTGTAATCGCAACACCGAGCCTGAATCCGGTGATCACGGGGTTCACCATTGCCGGCATGTAGATCTTGGTAATCATCTGCCATTTGTTGAGATTGAAGGTTCTGCCGACACGGATAAGCACCGGATTAATCAGCATCATGCCCAGCGTGGTGGTAAAAACCACGGGGAAGAAAGCCGAGAGCGCGCCCTTTGCCATCTTTGATTCGAGGCCAACCCCGAACATCAGAAAAATGATGGGCAGGAAAATAATCTTGGGCGTCGACCCGATGGCGTTGAGGTATGGCAGCATTGCTTCACGGATAAGCTTGTTCGTACCGAGCCAGATGCCGACGGCGACGGCAATCGCCGAACCGCAGATAAAACCGACACTATGAGCAGCGAATGTCATTCCAAGGTCGCGATAGAAGCTTGCGGAGATCAGCTCGTACCCGACCGCAATCACGATATTCCAGATGTGGGGCACGACGTCGTTATACAGAATACCGTACGATCCAAGCGTCGCGATAATTTCCCAAACGGCGACCAAGCCGATGCAGGTGAACAGTCGAATGCGTGAGATACGACCATCCATCGACCTCTCAACTGACCCAGCAGCGGGAACGGTTCCTTTGATTACACCGGCCTGAGCCATCTCTCAATCCTCCCGAATCCCCAGTAGAAAAAAGCGCTTACCAGAATTACAGCTGCGATTGCCGCGTAGGTCTCCGGTATGCTGAAATTATCGTACATCTGCGAAACGATCCGCCCAAGCCCGCCGAAATCGATCAGATATTCGATAGCAACAATGTTCACCAGCGTATACATCACGCCGATCCGGATACCGGTAAAGATCGTCGGCACGGCGCTCGGCAGCATGATTTTCCGAAACATATCCCCCTCTGAGACATTGAAGCTGCGCCCCACATTGAGCAGTGTTTTGGAAACGCCGAGCAGTCCCTGACGGGTCTGTATCGCGATCGGAATTGCACCCGGAATACATCCCATAAGGATCAGCGTCAGATGGTTCCGACCGAAGAGGACGAGAAATAGAGGATACAGCAAAACGATAGGCGTAGAAAACGCCGCCGCCAGCCAACCTTCATAGGCGATACCATATTCTTCCCGCCGATACAGAAAGTAACCAAACGGTAACCCGATAAGCAGGGCAAGCCCTGTCGCCGCCGCCGTCATCCCCAGGGTAACAAAAAAGTTCCCGACCAGGTCCATATCTTCCTGAAGTGTAGGGAAAGACAGGACGGTGTCGGTCGGGCGTGGAACAATAATTTCCATCACCCAACCGAAACTGACGGCCAGTTCGAGAAGCACGGCGCAAACCAGCAACCCGAACAGGCCGACAATCATCGGAGTTTTGTGAAGCTTGGTCATCTAAACCATCACATCCACAACCTAGTTTTCCTCAATCCAATCAGGGCTTGTTCCCCATCGGATGAACAAGTTCCTTCAGCTGTGCAGCCGTCAGAAGTTTCTTGATCTTCTTGTTGTCGAGGGCGATCTGATTGATCTTGTCGAGACCCGCCACAGGCAAGAGTGTGGACACGTCGGCAGGGGTATCCTGCGGCGCCGATTTGACGTCCTCGTAGTTCAGCTTCCAGCGCTTGGCATATGCCCGCAGGCGCTTGTCGCTGCTATAGGTCATCTTGAGGGACTCATCGAACGCCGTCATCAGCCGCTTTGCCACATCACGGTTCTTATTCAGCCAGTTCACATTCGCAACAGTGACCCGGATTGTCACGCCGTTCAGTCCGGCTGCTTCCTTACCTGTGCCGATAACGCGAATTTTGCCTTCGCGCAGCAGGTTTTTGTTCAGCGGGTAGACCGACCAGCCGGTCGCGACCTGACCGGACATCAACTGCGTGCGCGAACCCGACGGTCCGCCGACAGAGACGAGCTTGGCCTTCAGACCCAATGCGTCCTTGATGAAGATCGCGGCAAGATTGGTCGTAGAACCTGGACGGGAATAGGTAAATTCCATGCCCTCTTTCAGGTCCTTGAAGGATTTGATTGGGCTATCGGTCTTCACGTACCAGTACAGATCCGGCACGCCCCGAATATTGTTACCGAGAATTCTAACCGGCGCGCCCTTGGCATAAGCCGACAGAACACCCAGCACACCATTGCCCCAGACAACATCCTGGCTGCCGGTAATCACCGCCTGTAGTGACGCCGCGCCACCGGAACCATGAATGAGCGACACATCCAGATCATGTTTCTTGAAGATGCCCTCTTCAATACCAGTATAGGGGTGTTCGGTTTCGAACACGACCTTGGTGCTGTTGACCAGCCGCACTTTGTCGGCAGCGAATGACGGTGCCGAAAGAATAGCAACACCTGCTGCTGCAATTGCAATTGTTTTCAGTGTCTTAGACATAGTTTTCTCCCGTTTTTAGTTTTACGTTGATTAAGTCTAGTCCAGTTTCCATTCGTAGGCTAACGGCTCTTACCTAGCCGCGATAGACGCCTCCGCCTCAGCCATGCCACGCGATGCTTCTTCGCGCAGAAGGGTCCAGAGCTTGCCGACATAGGTCCCGAATTCCGGGGTCGCGATGACTTCCGATGTCCGCGGCCGCGGCAGATCAACCGGAATGATTTCCTTAATGATCCCGGGCCGATAGGACATAACAACCACACGGTCGGACAGCTGTACTGCTTCCGTGATGTTATGCGTGATCAACAGCATCGTCTGGTTCAGCGCTGCCCAGATCTCCAGCATCTTGTCGCCCAGCAGCATGCGCGTCTGCTCATCCAGGGCGCCGAACGGCTCATCCATCAGCATGATGCGCGGCTCGTATGCCAAGGTGCGCGCAACCGCCGTGCGCTGCTTCATTCCGCCTGAAAGCTGTGCCGGGAAATGGTTTTCGAACCCTTCGAGGCCGACAAGCTGGATAAACTTTCGGGCCGTTTCTTCCCGCTCCGCCTTGTCGATCCCTTCGACCTCGAGCGGGAAAGCAACGTTATCCAGAGTGGAACGCCACGGGAACGTCGATTCTTCCTGAAAGACGACGCCAACGTCTTTGTGGGCGCCATCGACTTCGCGACCATCAATCAGGACCTCGCCGTCATGATCATCGATGAGACCGCCGATGATGTTGAACAGGGTCGATTTCCCGCAACCCGATGGCCCGATGATGGACACGAACTCCCCTTCGGCAATATTCAGGTCAACGCCGTCCAGCGCATGGACCGGGTTATCGCCATCCGCATCGTAGGTTTTGGAGACGTTCTTTATCTGGAGAATATCAGCCATTTCTCTGCCCCCCCTCAGCTTGCCATGCCGGTAGATGCTTCGCCGCTGGCCCGCGTGACCATCGGCGCCGAATATCCAGGCTGCACAACAACATCGATCAGATAAGGCTCCCCCGCCGCGACAGCCGCAATTCCCTTCTTCAAAGCTTCCACCAGATCGCCGACATTTTCAATCGGACCATCAGCCTGCACCCCCTGCGACCGGGCGTACCCGGCAAGGTCGAGCGCCGGTTCATCGATCCGTTGACCGATCCAGCGGTTTTCAACCGGCCGGTTACGCTGCGTCGCCATCGCTTCCTGATGAACTTCGTCATTGAAGTTCGACCGGTTATTGGAAATGATAAACAGCGCCGGGATTTTATAATGCGCGGCAGTCCAAAGCGCCGATCCACCCTGCATAAAATCTCCGTCACCGACGATAGCGACCGCCATACGGTCGGTTTCCATCAATGCCAGTGCCGCGCCGATGGCCCCGCCTGCGGTCGAGCCAAGCCCGCCGCCACCGTCATTGCCGAGATAATCCAGCGGTTGCTCAAAATCCCAGGATTCCGATGCCCAGCCCAGCGGCACCCGGGTCAACGTCAGTTTGTGTTCCCCCCGCGCTTGTTTCAGCGCGTAGGCGATATCACGCGGCACAATCTTGGCATCGTGCGCCTTGTCTTCCTGCGCCGGCACTTCAACCTTGGGCTTCGCACCGCCATCCCATATGGACTTGCCGCCCAGTTTCCCCTCAAGCGCATCGAGCAGCTGTTTTACGAACACATCCGGGTCGGCAAGTACCGGAATGTCGGCGGGTGCCAGACCAAAATGATCAGCGCTCCAGCCGTTATGAACGTATGAATCGACCGTGCAGTTAACGATCTTGCCAGGCACCCCGCCCCGGGGTGTCAGCGGCTTCAGCGATCCGGCGAGATCTATCCAGTCAAACGAGACGATCACATCGGCCGTCATCATCTCTTCCTGACCAAGCGGGCTGACCCAGTTGGATGGTGAGCCGACATGCAGCGCATGGTTCGTGGGGAACGAGGCGCGGCTTTTAAGATCGGTCACGACGCCGGCGCCTGACAGCTCGGCCAGTTTCACACGGTTCTCCCAGCCCTCCATTGTCGGGGACATCCGTCCGAACATCAGCAGGGAGTTCTTGGCGCTGGCCAGCAGTTCCACCGTCGCGGCCACCGCGTCGTCCGACGCGGGCGGCGGGTCGGCCATCTGGAAGCGCGACACATCGGGAATGGTCACTTCGTTCTCTTTAAGCGGCGTTTCCTGCAACCCGGCATCGAAACACACATAGACCGGACCCTTGGGAGCCTGCTGGGCCATGATATTGGCCCGCAGCATGGTCTCGACTATTGCTTCAGCAGACCGCGGCTCATCATCGTATTTCACATAGTTGCGGAGCAGAGCGCCCTGATCCTTCGCGGTGTGGATCCAATCGATCCAGGGCCGCCGCAGCGGCGCATCGACCGGGCCAGTAGCACCCATGACGAAGATAGGTGCACGGTCGCACCAGGCATTAAAAATACCCATCAGCCCGTGCATCAGCCCGACATTCGAATGGACAATCGCGCCCATCATTTCGTCGGCGACCTTGGAATATCCATGCGCGATCGAAATCGCATGATCTTCATGCAGGCAGAGCAGCATCTGCGGCTCTTCATTGCCGAGATAGTTCACGATTGAATCGTGAAAACCGCGATAGCTCGCACCCGGGTTCAACGACACGTATTTGATACCCAGCTTCCGCAGCATTTCAGCCGACACATCGCTGACCCATTCCATAGGTTTGTTGTCACCGGGAACGGGGCGGTCGAATTTGCCGATCTGGTTCATGCTGTCAGTACTCCTGCAAAGGTAGATTGAGAAAAGGAAACGCGCTGAGCACCCCCGGCGTAACGACAGGCTGCGCTGGTTCAAGGAATTGTTCTGAGAGCTTATCGAGGCTGTCGAGGCCGAGCAGCCCCATTACCGTATTGATTTCAATTTCAAGAAGTTCAAGCACGCGGTACACGCCTGCCTCGCCATCGGCGGCAAGCCCAAGCCCCTGAATTTTTCCGATCGCGACGGCGTCGGCACCGCGGGTAAGCGCCTTGACGATATCTGCGCCCCGGCAGAACCCGCCATCGACGACGATTTCGGCACGGCCATTCACCTCTTTCACGATTTCGGGGAGCATATCGATCGTGCCGCGTCCGTGATCAAGCTGTCTGCCGCCATGGTTCGACACGTAGACGACCTCGACCCCGTGCTCGACGCAGAGCGCAGCATCCTGCGCCGTCGCGATCCCTTTGAGGATAAGCGGGAGGTCCCAGGTGTCTTTGAACCATTTCACAAGATCCCAGTTGAGCGCCGCCTGAAAATCCCAGCCTTCGTTATTCCGCGCCCGTCCGCTTGGCTGATATCGTTTGATCAGGTCGCGTTCGCGCCGTGAATACAGCGCGACATCAATGGTCAGACAAAAATGGATATAGCCGAGATCGATTGCTTTGTTGACGATATCGCCAATCCAAGCGCGATCGCCGCGCACGTATAACTGAAACACCTTGTCATGCTTCGTCTCCGCGGCGATCTCCTCAATCCCGGGCCGGGTGACCGAGCTCAGATAGCTGAGGACACCGAATTCTTCGGCCGCCTTGGCAACCGACATGGCACCACCGGGATCGAGCGCATCGAGCGATCCCATGGGCGCCAGAATAATCGGGAGACGGCTTTTGACGCCATGGACAGTTGATCTGAGGTCGATCTCACGCACGTCGTTGAGAACACGTGGACGAAAGGCAAGACTGTCGAGCCCCATCCGGTTGCGCAGCAGCGCAGTTTCCGTATCGGCACCGCCGGTCAAATAATCCCACGCGCCGGGAGACAGATTCCGGTGTGCCGCCTTGACGATTTCGTGCAACGTGGCGAAATCACTCACCCGTTTATTCCTCCCCCGCAATACCGATATTTATTTCCGGCTTAGCTTCTAAAGCGAACGCTTGTTTAGATTTTTATACAAAATACCGAGCCGAGGCAATTTCAGGGTGCGACAAACTTTTGACCCCGGCTAAAAAACTCACAGACGGAATAAGGTCTGGCGAACGTGCCTTTTCCGGAAGGACAATATCCATAGATACGGCAGGACCTGCAGTCGAGCCAGCGGGAGCCTCTATCCCGCCATCTCAGGACGGTGGCTTACGCACCGCCTTCCGGAACTCTGCTGAATTATTTGGCGGGCGAAATTGATGCGGGGCGCATTCGCACGCCGCTCACCGAAGTTTTGACACTGATCAATGCCGAGAGCATTCGGGCCGCGCAAGCGCTTATCGAAATCCGACAGGCAAAAGGAAAGATCGTTGTCGAAAATTCCTGAGACCACCGCAGCCTCTATCGGAGCCAGACCAGAAAACGCTCAGGTCGGACCGCAGACAACGTTGACCAGTGCCTGACGTTTCTCTCCGGTCACGACTTCGAGCGCCTTGTCTAGGGTTGACATCAGGTCCTTGGACTCGGTCACGCGGAACCCTGCCCCACCCGATACCTCGACGGCCTTTTCGTAGTGTTGTTCGACGGTGAAATGGGTCAATGGCTGACGGTTTGCTTTTGCGGCATAACCGTCTGGTTCCAGCCCGAGAGTGGCCCGATGTACTGCCTGCCAGTGCTGGTTATTAAACACCACCCACAGAATCGGCAGATTCTGTTCGGCGGCCACGTAGTGACAGGCCGTCGGCACGTTGAACATGTAGGCGCCGTCACCCTCCGTGCCGATCACCAGTTTGCCCGGGGCAGCAAGCTGCGCGCCAAGTGCGACGCCCATGCCGTGGCCAAGGCCTGACGCAGCACCGGCGTTAAGCAACGTGCCGGGCCGATCGATATCCAGGTATTGGCCCATCAACGGCGATTCCTTGACCATGATGGTGTCCGGGTCGCGCAGATTGTTCAGACAGTGCGAAATATAGGCAGGCGAGATCGGCGACTGAGTTTTTTCCTTCTCCAGCTTGGACCGCCAGCCTTCTTCAAGTGCGGCATGCGCCGCCGTGATCTTGTCGCGCCGTATGGCAATTTTGTCCTTCGCGCCGTTAGCATGCTCAGCCATCACTGGCAGCAGGCTGCGAAAGCCTATATCGGCCGGACAGGTGAGCGATATATCCGCCGGGAAACCCCGCACCGGCACTATCTGATACATCGGATCCGCCGCGATATGGATCACCATGCAGTCATCCGGCGGTGTCACCTGCGACGGCAGCCACGGCACGACCGTATCGAAGACGATGATCACGTCGGCTTCTTCTACATACGGATTCGGATCGTAGCCCGCATGCATCGGATGGCGCGGCGGCATTGCAACAAACCGGTTCCGGTATTCAACCACCGGGATGGCATAGGTCTCGGCCAGTTCGATCAGCGGTGCCATGACGCCGGGGTTCCGTCCGCCCCAGTTTGTAATCATCACCGGGCGCTCAGCATTTGCCAGGAGCGATGCTACCTCGTCGAGCGCATTGGGGTCGGGGTACGGCGGGGTTGCAGGGTGGATACGGTTCGGAGAATCGAATGAGAACTCGTCCATTTTCAGCGAAAGAACTTCGCGCGGCAGCGACAGATAAACCGGCCCCCGTGGCTCACTCATCGAGATAGACAGCGCGCGGTCGACGATATCGGCCACCTGTTCACCGTTGCGCAGCTCGTAATCCCACTTGGCGACCTCGCGGGTCATCCCCGCCTGGTCGTACATCTCCTGCGTCCAGTGAATATCGAGGCTACGATGTCCTTTAAGCGTATGCTCATTGGTCGGCGTGCGACCTGCTGTAAACAGCATCGGCACGTAACCGCGCGCCGCATTGAGAAACCCGTTCATGCCGTTCGCGGTGCCGACATTTACATGCACCATCGACATCTGCGGTCGGCCAGAAACGAGGTAATGGCCAATCGCCATATGCTGGGCCGTATTTTCATGAGGGCAGGTGATCGGCTCAGGGATCGGGGTACCGAGCGCCTGCGCCTTTGCCAGCGCTTCGATCAGCGGGGCAAAGTCGGTGCCCGCATTGGCAAACAGGTAATCGACGCCGCGGTCGGCAAGAACCGCAAGATAGGCATCGGCTACCGTACAGTTTTTAAGTGTCTTTTTCGGCATCTTCGATTCTCTCCCCTGAGACGCGCCGCATTCCCGTATGGAAACGACTGTTGTTCATCTCAGTGTGGCAGAGCGCGAAGGCGAGGCCAAATGAGTGCAGTCGTATGCGCACTCATTCGGGCCTCTGCCTGTCGTTTGTCCGGCGTCAGGGCGAAGGGTACTGCCTAACTATCGTCCTCGTCCTTCAGCGTCCGCACTTCGGTATTCATCGCGACATCGCTTCGGCGACGCTGGGCGATGATCTCGCCAGTCTTGAAGTAATCGCTCTCGACGGCGCGCTTTGCCATCACGTCGAATTCCTCTGCCCACTCGCCAAGCGAATAGCCGTGCCATGGCACCTGGGGCTTGAGTTCGGGCAGCCCGAGCTCTTCCCAGATTTTCTTGGCATTCAGCATGTATTCCTTCTTCGGCAGTGAGATCGGCGGGAAATCCTCTTTGAGGGTAGCGTCGAACAGGACCGAGGCATCCTCTCCCCCTGCCCGGTCGCTGCGCGGACCGTGACCGGAATCACGGTGTTTCAGGATTTCGACATCGAGCGCCGGATTGGCGCGGTAGGCCATCGCCCAGAATATCGCATCGGCATTGTCGGGATCGATATCGTCATTTACGGCTATCACGTATTTACCTGCCGCGCGATGTAGAGACGCCGCACCGTACATAGCCCGCCAGATCTCCGTCGACGGCATATCGCGTTCGCAGATCACGATGATAAGTTTACGGATATTGGTCAGCGGCTCATGCATCGAGACCTTGATCACGCCCTTGATGCCGAGGTGATCGCGCAGATGCTCTGTGAACATCGGCTCATAGGCGACGCGTTTGATGACCGACGATTCCGACGGCGTCACCTGACTGATGATTGACGTCAGGATCGCCTTCTTCTTTCGCGTGATGCAGGTGACATCCATAAAAGCGTTGTATTCCTGCAGGTTCACATGTCCGTGGGATTCACCGAACGGTGCCTCCGGCTCCAGGAATTCGGTGCTGATATAGCCCTCGATGACGATTTCGGCCTCTGCCGGCACCATCAGATCCACCGTCTTCGCCTTCACGATGTTAATCGGCGATCCCGCAAGTGCCCCGGCGACACTGAATTCGTCGGTGTCTTCCGGCAGTTTGATCGCGGACGTGAACGTCACGGCTGGCGGCGCGCCGAGCACCACGGCAGCCGGCATCGGCAGGCCGAGCTTCTTGTATTTTTCCCAATGGATATAGATGCCCGGTCGCAGTTCCAGCGACGGGTTCATCCCCATTCGCTTCTGGCCTTTGATCTGGCCGCGGTAGTTACCCATGTTCTGGATGCCGTTATCCGGGTCCTTGGTGATGTATTGCGACAGTGTTGTATAAGGCGCGTTGTCCCAGCCGGGCGTGGAGATCGGCACCGGCACCCCATCGAGCCCCTGACCGTCCTTGTCGAGATCCGCGCCCTGCCAGACGATTTCCTGGCACGGCGCTTCCGTTACTTCGACCGGGTCGATCGGGTTTGCGGTCGCATTTTTCCAAGTCGATTCAATTTCGTCGAGTTCGCAACCAATGCCGGTACGATAGATATCTCGACTCGCCGCGAGCACACCGACCGCAACGGGTACATCAAATTTCCGCCCCTTTGAATCAACGACGTTATTGAACAGGAACGCCTTGCGGTCCTTTTCCTCAATTCCGCCGCGAAACTGCCAGCGGACCAGCGGATGAATCTCCGTATCCTTGTTGATCTCGCGATCCACGGTGACCAGCAGCCCCCGCGCATCGAGCTCTTTCAGGTGATCATGCAGGTCCGGATAGCTGCGCGTCGGATATTTGTCTTCGGTCATTCTGTCTTTCCTTTTCCCCGATGGGACATCTTTCTGTTTCCCTGCCGGGAAAGATTTACGCGTCTTTGTCTTTTATCTGGGAAGCGTCTTCCAGCTTATCCCATGTCAGATCTTCATCCACCTCGTCCCCGGCGCCAGGATTACCCATATCGAGGGTGCGGACTTCGGTATTGATCGCAACGTCGCCGCGGCGGCGCTGGGCGATGATATCGCCTGTGATCCAATATTCGCTTTTCACGGCCCGGCGCGCCATCGCTTCGAGGCCTGAATTCCATTCGCCGAGATCATAGCCGAACCAGGGCGCTTTCGGCTTCAGTTTCGGAAGCCCTAGTTCTTCCCAGATCTTCTTGGCCTTTTCCATGAACTCGCGCTTCGGCAGAGACACTGGCGGAAAGGTTTCCTTCAGCGTCGCATCGATCAGCACGGCGCTGTCTTCGGAATCTAGGAGCGATCGCGGCCCGTGACCCTCATGTTTATGCTTCAGAATTTCAACATCGTTGTGCGGCTTGCAGCGATACGACATCGCCCAGAACACGGCATCCGTATCGTCCGGATCGATGTCCTCGTTCACGGCGATGATCCACTTGCCTTCCGCCTGGCGCAACGAGGCCACGCCATACATCGCCCGCCAGATTTCCGTGCGCGGGATATTGCGGTCGACAACAACGATGATCAGCTTGTGCAATGACGTCAGCGGCTCATGCGTAGACACATGCTTGACGCCCTTGATACCGAGATGATCGCGCAGATGTTCGATCTGGCGCGCTTCATAGGCGGGACGTTTTATCGTGCTGGATTCCGACGGCGTCACCTGGCTGATCCAGGACGTCATTACGGCCTTTTTGCGCCGCGTGATCGTCGTGATATCCATATAGGCGTTGTATTCCTGAAGGTTTACATGGCCGTGGGATTCGCCGAACGGCGCTTCGGGTTCCAGCAATTCAGTGGATACGAAACCTTCGATGACAATCTCTGATTCCGCCGGCACGACCAGGTCTACGGTTTTGCACCTGGTCACGTTCAGGGCGGCGCCAGCAAGGCCGCCCGACACCGCCAGCTCATCGAGCTTTTCGGGCACCTTCTGCACAGAGGTAAATGAAACCACGGGTGGCGCGCCGATGACCACAGCGACGGGCATCGGTTTGCCGAGTTTTTTCCATTCGAGCCAATGCATATAGCCGCCGGTGCGCAGTTCGACCGACGGGTTCATGCCGAGACGGGTCGGCGATTTCACCATGCCACGGTAATTGCCCGCATTCTGGACCCCGGTATGCGGGTCCTTGGTGATGAAATGCGACGATGAAAAATACGGCGCATTGTCCCAGCCCGGTGACGAGATCGGCACCGGAATGGCATCCAGCCCGTTTCCGTTCAGCAGATCCTCGCCTTCGAACACGATGTCGTGGCAGGGCGCCTCAGCGCTGTCGACCAGGTTCGGCTCGATCGGATTGTTAATTGCGTTGATCCAGGTGTTTTTCAGGTCTTTCGTGTCACAGCGCATGCCGAGCTGATAGATCTCCTGATTACCGGCAAGACCGCAAACCAACACCGGGATATCGTATTTCCGGCCCTTGGAATCGGTGATGTTGTTGAACAGGAACGCTTTGCGGTCTTCTTCATCGATGCCGCCCCGGAACTGCCAACGCACCAGCGGGTGCATCTCGGTGTCCTTGTTGATCTCCCGGTCGATCTCGACCAGCAGACCTTTGGAGCGCAGTTCCTCGATATGCTCGTGGAGATCGGTATAGCCGCGCTGTTCAAGCGTCGTTTCTGTCATCTTATAACCCCTTCTTAAACGTCCTGATCCTGATCCCAATCGGGCACCGCCCGGACATGCGTATTCGGTTTGATGTTCGCACGGCGGCGCTGAGCGCTGCGCTTGCCGTTCTCAAGATAGCCGCCAGCTGCTGCGCGTTCGGCGAGCTTGTCCCATTCCTCGCTCCAGTCGCCGAGCGAATAACCGTGCCACGGCGCTTCCGGTGTCAGGGGCGGCAGACCCAATTCTTCCCAAAGCTCCTTGGCGCGTTCCATATATTCGCGCTTCGGCAAAGCCAATGGCGGCATATCGCGCTTCAGCGTCGCATCGATCAATAACGTCGAGTCCTCCGGCCTGGTGCCGCCCGGTCCTTTTGGACCATGCCCCGCATCGCGATGGCGCAATATCTCGATGTCCTTGTCGGGATCGGCGCGGTAACCGAGCGACCAGAACACCGCATCGCCGTTATCCGGATCGATATCCTCGTTCACGGCGATCACGTATTTACCGCAATCCGCCCGCAAAGAGGTCGCTCCATACAGCGCGCGCCAGACTTCTGTCCGCGGCGTGTCGGGTTCCATCTGCAGGAAGATCACCCGACGGATATTGGTCAGCGGCTCATGCATGAAAACCCGCTTGACCCCTTTTATGCCGAGGTGATCTCGGAGATGCGACAGAAACATCGGCTCATACGCAACGCGCTTGATAACGGAGGATTCCGACGGCGTGACCTGGCTGATGATCGAGGACAGCACGGCGTTGGATTTACGGGTAATCGCCGTGACCTCGAAGATCATGTTGTAGTCTTCGAGCGAAATATGACCGTGGGATTCGCCAAACGGCGCTTCGGGTTCTAGATACTCGGTATCGACCAGACCTTCGATGATGATCTCCGAATCCGCCGGCACCACCAGATCAAGCCCCAAGCACTTCACTGTACGGATTGGCGCCCCCGCGAGACCACCCGCAATCGTCAGCTCGTCGACATCACGGCGGATTTTCTGCGGACCGGTATAGGCCACGGACGGCGGACAGCCGAGAACGATGGCACACGGCATCTTTTCACCGCGCGCCTTGTATTTTTCCCAATGCAGATAGCCGCCTGCCCCGCCTTCGCGGGCAGACATCCTAACCGCCATCCGGTTGGACGCCTTCAGACCGCCGCGATAGGTGCCGAGATTCTGGACACCTGTTTCGGGATCCTTGGTCACGAACATTCCGGCCGTCAGGTAGGGCGCGCTATCGAAACCGGGGGTCGAGATCGGGACCGGCAGGGCATCGAGCCCCTTGCCTTCGCCGATCAGCTCGTCGCCGGTAATAATCACCTGCTGACAGGGCGCCTCAGTCACGGCAACCGGTTCGATCGGGTTGTTAACGGCATTTGCCCAGTGCGGCCCGATTTCGTCGAGCGACACGCCGATTCCGATACGATACACATCGCGGTTTGCCGCCAGCGCACCGACGAGAACCGGCATGTCATAGGTTCTGCCGCGGCTGTCATAAACGTTGGTGAACAGGAACGCCTTGCGGTTGGCATCCGGAATGCCTCCCCGGTACTGCCATCGGACCAGCGGATGAAGCTCTGTATCCTTGTTGACGGGTTTGTCTATCCGGATCAGAAGGCCTTCGGCTTCGAGCGCCGCAATATGGTCCTGAAGATCGGGACAGTTTCTGCCGCCACTAAGCGCCATTGCATCTACCTGCGTCGCCATTATTCGCCACCGCTGAGTTAGAAAGACGCCCGGATCGGCCGAGCGTATCGGCGCGGAGTTTACGCCCTCGGATTGGGTGTTTCAATACGCCACCGTATGGAGTGAGACAGACAAACATCGGGTGCAGGAAACCCCTTGTAATCTGCTCTAACTATGTGGGTTGGGAGAAGACAACATAAGATGATAGCTGCGTGCCCGCGCGATCCGCTCTTCCAGCGGCAGACCACCACTCCGCAGGTATTCGCCCGTCATGATCGTCTGATAGACCTGTCCGCGCACCCGCGCCTCATCCGAAGAAAACCCGATGGCAACAAGCTGCTCCATTAAGAATGCGAGCCTTTGGGCGTCGCGCTCCTCGATCCGGCGGGCGACGTCCGCATCGCTGTGTGACAACATCCGCAGCGATACCGTCTGGCCGCGCGTCACCCGGCCCACAACACTCTCAAAAAGCGCCCAGACCCTGTCCGCCGGATCAGCGGCCTGCTCCATACGCGGCGACATCTGACCGTCCCAGATCAAGAACCAGCGGTCGAGCAACGCCTCAACCAGTTGCTGACGATCTTTGAAATGCCAGTAAAAACTGCCTTTGGTAACGCCAAGGCGGCGCGCCAGCGGTTCAACCCGAACGCCATCCAGCCCGTATACGCCCAGCATGTCCCACGCGCCCGAGATCCAGTCATCCCGGGTCAGACTTTCGGTTGTTTTTCGCCGCACATTGGCGGCAGGCAATGGGGCAGATTCAGCCATGACGTCTCCTCTGAGCGCATGATTGCCGCCAATGCAGAGCGATATCAACCGATATATTCAAGAGATTCTGATTTTCGCTCCACCCTTTTAAATTGAAACTTCGGCGTCTAAGCTTCAACGGCGATACGAATAAAAAATCAACAAGGGAGAAACTTCATGTCGACGAACTTTAATAGAACACTCGCCGTATTGCCCGCGGTAGCAGTCCTCGGACTTGCTCTACCGGTATCAGCCGACGCGATTTCCGACTTCTACAAGGGTAAAACCGTCACCGTCATGGTGCCGTCGGGCCTTGGCGCAACGCTCGGCCTTTACGGCCGGCTGACGACCGAGCATCTGGGCAAGCACATTCCCGGTAACCCGACCGTGATCATTCAGTCACGTCCCGGCGGCGGCGGCACCAAAGGTGCAGCCTTTGCCTATAACGCCGCGCCTAAGGACGGCACCTACATCGCTGAAGCGCTTGCGCCCTCGGTTCTCGCACCGCTCCTTCGCGACATGAAGTTCGATGCGTCAAAGTTCCAGTGGCTCGGTTCTATTGCACCCCGGCCCGCCGTGCTGTCGGTCTGGCACACCGCGCCGGTTTCCGATCTCGCCAGCGCACAGAAGAAACAATCGATCATGGGCTCGACCGGACTTGGGTCGGAAACCTATCTCGCGCCAACGCTGATGAACCACATTGCCGGCACGAAGTTCAAGGTCGTCAAAGGCTATAAAGGCGGCGCGAAGATCAACAAGGCGATGGAAGGCAGCGAAGTTCACGGACGGATGAACTACTGGTCTGGTTGGACCGCCGCAAAGGCCGCCTGGCTTTCAGAAGGAAAGTTGAAGCACATCGTCAGCTATGGCGGCAACATCAAGGAACTGCCGAACCTGCCGAAGATGATCGATCTTGCTAAAACCGACGAGCACAAGGCAATGGTCCGCTTCCTCGAAGTCGCACCGCGCGTCGGCATGGGCTTCTGGGTCTCCCCCGAAGTGCCGAAAGATCGTGCAACGGCACTGCGCAAGGCATTCCAGGCAATGCTCCGCGATCCGGCATTCGTCGCCGATGCCACCAAGCGTAAAGCACCAGTCCAACCAGTTTCCGGCGAAGAGCTCGATAAGATCGTCGCCGCTGTCTACAAGACGCCTCCGGAGACGATCGCAAAGCTGAAGAAGGTATTCGGCTTCAAATAAGCCGGACTATTCCGAATACGAAAACACCCCGGAGCTTCCGCTACGGGGTGTTTTTTTGTGTCCGGTCGAGGCCGGTTAGAACATATTGAGCCACGGGATTGTCCGCACGACGGGGAACAAGTCTCCGACCAGCGTCTGCGGCCACGGGATCACCAGCAGCTTGTGGAACAGCATGTAGGCTACAATCCACACACCGCCGGAGACCATCAGCGTCAGCTTCCAGCTCTCTTTGCCCTCGAACCTGATATACCCGACCATGAACAGGAACATCGCCGGCAGAAGCCCGACAACGGCAGCCGCGACGAAGAACGCAAACAACCAGCCGAAATAGTTGAGGACACGTTTGGTGATCTCGGGACCCGGCAGATCGCCATAATCCGCGCTGATGTCGAAGTGGACATCACTCTGCACAGGTGCCGTGCCGCCCTCGCCCCGTCCGGGAATCCCGTCATTATCCACGACAACCTTCTCGCCAGGCGCCACGAACAACGCAGACAGAATAAGCCAGCCGATAAAGATCATTGCCGCGATGGCAACTGTCTGCGGGATCAACCTGGCCCCGAATTCCCATGTCGAGGCGATGCCAAAGGCAGTCGCAAACAGGGCAAACAGGATCATTGCGAAGATCAGGTCAGGATTGACCGCCTCTTTCTGGAAACCGAACTTGCTCGATCCCTGATTCGCTTTCGCGCGCGACCGATACCCTTTGATGATCGGCGCCAGGACGCCATACAGCGTTACCGCGAAGATAATCGGCACATAGGGTGTAAACCGCACGTCGCCATCTCCGAAATCACGCCAGATCCACAACCAATCTGCACCGTAACGTTCAGTTGAGATGAACATATAGCGTTCGACGAGACCGCCGAGCACGAAACCAAGGATCAGCGGCGGCCGCGGCCAGCGCAGGCGTTTCATTATCCAGCCGATGATGCCGAACAGCAGAAGCGCGTAGATATCGCCCCACTGGCGGGAGCCCTGGAACGCACCGATATAGGTGATTGCCAGAACAACCGGCGCCAGAACACCAATACGGACAAGCGCAACCTTGGCCAGCTGATTGGCAAAGGTGAAGCAGATACCCGCGCCCAGAATATTGGCGATCGCGACCGACCACACAAGGGTGTAGGTGACGTCGAGCCGGGTCGTCAACATTTCCGGTCCGGGCACAAGGCCGTGGATCAGGAATGCCCCCAGGATCAGCGCCATCGAGGCAGACCCCGGTACGCCGAACGCAATCGTCGGTACCAGCGCACCGCCTTCTTTGGCATTGTTGGATGCTTCAGACGCGATCACGCCGCGAACGTCGCCTTTACCGAACGTCTCGGCCGCGCCCTTCTCGGTCCGCGCCGCATGACCATAGGCGATCCAATCAATCACCGATGCGCCGATGCCCGGCACAGCGCCAAGCGCAGAGCCGATCGACGCGCATCTAAGAACCAGGAACCAGTTTCGGAAGGTATCCTTGATACCCTCTATCTGCCCAAATCGGACATCCTGTTTATCCTCATCCTTCACATTGATCGATTGCTTGGTGATCGCCATATCGGCGAGCTCTGGAATGGCAAACAGCCCCAGTGCCAACGGCACCACCGGTAACCCATCCCACAAATAGAGTGAATCGAACGTCCAGCGCAGCGTCCCGGTTTGCGGATCATCACCCGCCGTCGCAACCATTAGGCCGATACAGGCGCCCGCAAGGCCTTTGAGCGGGGAACCACCGGACAGCACGGCGACAAGCGACAGACCGAACACACAGATCGCCAGCAATTCTGGAGAACCGATTTCAAGAACGATTGGCCGCAGGACTGGCACACTGATACCCAGCAGCAAAGCACCAAAGAGCCCGCCAATCACCGACGCGGAGAACGCGGCGCCAAAAGCGCGCCCAGCCTCGCCCTTTCGTGCCATTGGATAACCGTCAAGGATCGTCGCGGCTGACCCCACGGTACCCGGCACCCCGAAGAGCACGGCGGGTATAGTGTCCGACGTAACAACAACCGCCTGCAGGCCCATCATAAAGGCCAACGCGGTGTAAGGATCCATGTTGAAAGTGAATGGCAACAGCAATGACAGGCCGACAAGACCGCCAAGACCGGGAATAACCCCGAGTACCAGACCAATTAAAACCCCGAAGGAGAGAAATCCGAGTCTCTCCAGATTAGCCATGTTTTGGAACGCCAGTATGGCGCTTCCCAACATATCAACTTCCATCTTACGCTCCCTGTAAGGCCATTATGATCGACCTTTGAAGTATTCTATTAACGTACGCATGCGTATGGTGTCAGTGGTACCAGACCGCCCTTTACTGTCAAGCAGTTGGCCACATAATCAACATTTCCAGATCAGCTCACTCGGCGGCGACGGCCGTCGAATGGTTCGGGTGTCGTGCACTCACATCCAGATTGAAAATCTTTTGTGCAGTTTCACCCAGAATATTCCGCTTCGCCGCCTCGTCGATAAAAGGCAGGTCCCAGATAACGCTCGGAATATCCATGTCCCAGTGCGGATAATCCGATGACCAAAGCAGTTGGGTCTCGGCGTTCATGGCCTTGAAGGTTCCTTCGAGCAGGTCCATGTCGTCCGGCATCTCCATCGGCTGCGTCGTGTAAAACATATCGCGCATGTAATCGCTCGGCAGCTTTCTGAGCAGCGGACATTCGGATGACCGCATTCTGTACTGCGTATCGAGACGCTGCATCAGGAACGGAATCCAAGAGATTCCCGACTCGATCCAGATGACCGGCAAATCCGGGAACCGCTCGTTCATGCCGTTCAGTACCCAGTTCGTGCAATGCACGATATTGTACCAGGTAAAGCCCAGTGCATGCACCGCAAGGAAACGGTTACAGGTGCGGAACATGGGATCGTCCCAGTTGAAACCGGAATGGAACCCGATCGGCAGGCCACGCTCCTGAATGGCCGAATAGATTTTCATGTAATCGTTATGATGCACCGGACGATGACGCACCGATGTGACCATGAAACCGATCACGCCCTCCGCATCGCCGAAATCCTCAACGATTTTAAGCGCCGCAGCCGGGTCATTAAACGGCAGATACAGCATCGATTTCATGCGCGGCGAACCGGGCAGAACCTTTTCAACGAGCCAGCGATTATAGGCCCGCGCGAGGCAGACTTCGACATCCGGCTGCGGGTGCATCGCGAGCCCCAGCATCGGCGTCGGAAACACACAGGCATAATCGACGCCCAACGCGTCCATCCAGCGATGGCTGAGGTGTACGTCGCGGTGTTTGTCGTCATCGGGCGTTTCTTCGAGACCACGAAGAGGATATCGCGTCACCCGGCCACCGATATCCTGGTAACCGACGCGGCCGAGCGTGAACATCGACCCACGATGGGTGATCTGCTGGGCTGACCGCGCAAGCTGGCGCAGCACCGGGTCCTCAATGAACTCGACGATTTCGATCATCGATTCAGTTTCGTAATGATGCGCATCGACATCGATGATCAGAACATCATCAAAACCGCGCTGGTCGCGCTGGCGCGAAGCGTTTGTCAGCAACTTTTCCGTGTCGAACTCTTCGACACTCATCCGAAAATAACGTTCGTTACCTGTGGGGAGTTCCATCAACCCCGCCTCCAATAGTGATACTTAGAACCCTTATTGTAGCCATAATAGTGACATTCACCAAAGAAATGGATTCGCGTCGCCAAGCGACATAGGCTGCTCCCGGGACAAATTCAGGGAGCGCCACCATGACCGACAAGCCTTTCACCCGCATCGGCACGCCGACATCAGACACCAAACGTTTTCGCATGCGCGGCAAGGACGTGCTGACCGAGATCATCGGCGTCAAAACATTCGCCGAAACTTTCTATCTGCTGGTGACGGGACGCGATCTGCCGGAAAACCATGTCCGCACGTTCGATGCCTGCATGGTGATCCTGATGGATCATGGCATCACGCCGACGGCGCTTGTCGCCCGCATGGTCCATGATTCCCTGCCCGACGACATTCAGCTGCCGATGATTGCCGGCGCGATGATGGTCGGCAACAAGTTCGCCGGCACGATGGCCGGCGCCGGGGCGATCTTCAAGGAAGGTGCGGCGCATGACGGCGACAAACGCGAATGGGCAGCCGGCGTTGTGAAACGTTTCAGGGAAGAAAAGAAATTCATTCCCGGCTACGGTCATCCCTACTACTTCCCAACCGATCCGCGCGCCGACCGCATGTTCCAGATCGCGATGGAAGGCGGCGCGACAGGCGAATATATCGAGCTCGCCAAAATCCTCGCCGAGGAAATCGAGAAAGCCCGCGGCAAACCGCTGACGCTCAACGTCACCGGCGCGCTCGGTGCCGTGCTGAGCGAGGTCGACTTCCCGGTCGAAACCATGCGCGCCGTCGCCGCCGTCGGCCGCGCCGCCGGGGTCATCGGCCATATCCGCGAGGAAATGGAAAACCCGATCGTGCCGTCGGTGGTAGAATTCATCAACAACATCGAATACCGCGACCCCGACTAGTATCATGACCAACCAGCGGGAACCGGAGAGCAACTGAATATGAGCGCTGACGGGATAAAAAGCGGCATGACGCGCTATGAATGGGTGCTGCTGGCCGCGCTGTCCGTGCTTTGGGGCGGGACGTTCTTCTTTCAGGAAATCGCAGTCCGCGAATTACCGACTTTTACCATCGTCGCCTTCCGGGTCGCGATCGCAGCATCGATTCTAATTGCCGTGATGGTCGTGACGGGATCACGCCTGCCTCGGACCCGCGCCGTGTGGTCGTCGCTGTTGTGCCTGTCAGTGATCAACAACATCATTCCGTTCTGCCTGATCGTCTGGGGGCAGACGCAAATCGCATCGGGCGTCGCCGCGATCCTCAACGCCACTACGCCGATGTTCGCTGTCCTCGTTGCGCATTTTGCTACCACGGACGAAAAAATCAACGGCCCCAAACTCATCGGTATTTTCGCAAGCTTCGCGGGCGTCGTACTGATGATCGGCGGCGATGCCCTCGCCGGGTTTGAGATTGCCATCCTCGGGCAGTTGGCAGTCGTCACGGCAGCCTGCTCCTACGCTCTTGGCGGGATTTACGGGCGGCGTTTTCAGAAAATGGGGATGTCACCGCTGGCTACATCGACGGGCCAGCTGATCGTCTCAACCATCATCCTCATACCGATCGCCCTGCTGATCGACGAGCCCTGGACGCTCCCGGTCCCCGGCATCGATAGCGTTCTGGCTATCGTCGCCCTCGCCTCGCTGTCTACGGCCCTCGCCTATGTCATCTTCTTCCGCATCCTCGCGACGGCGGGCGCCACTAACCTGATGCTGGTCACGTTTCTCATACCGGTGAGCGCGCTGACCCTGGGCATTTTCATTCTGGATGAAACACTGCTGCTCCGGCATGCCGGCGGTTTGGTGTGTATCGGCGTCGGACTCGCGGCGTTTGACGGACGGTTGCTCAGGCGGGGGCGTTAGCGCAACGATGGACGACACATACATTGTCATCCCGGCCTTATGCCGGGATCCAGTCCGACAATACATTGCCGCAAAACTGGGCCCCGGCACAAGGCCGGAGTGACAATCAGAGTGGTTTGACTTGTTCCGCGTGTAGCTAAGCGGCCAGGTAGCTCGCCGCTAAACCACGCCCTTATCTCGCAGCGCCTTCATCGTATCGGCATCCACCCCAAGCTCGACCAGCACCTCGTCCGTGTGTTCGCCGAGTTGCGGTGGCGGGTTCATCGGCTGGTCGTCGCGGCTGCCGTCTATATAAACGGCGCGACGGGAAAACGTCTGTTTGCCCTCCTCCGGATGTTCGACCTCAAAAAACGTATCCAGGTGTTTGACCTGCGGGTCGTCGAACACGTCCGGCAGGGTGTTGATCGGCGCATACGGCACGTCAGCTTCCTCAAGACGCGGCACCCAGTAGGCGCGCGGCTGTTCGATGGCGGCTTTTTTGAATTCGGCCGTCATGTCGAAATAATGGGCGATGCGGCTCATCCGGTCGGCGTAGCGCGGATCGTCACGCATGTGTTCGACCCCGAGCGCGCCTGTGACCCCCTGCCAGAATTTTTCCTGAGACGAGATATGCACCGCCATCAATTTACCGTCCGAACAGCGCATCGCGTGAGACTGGGATGCTTCGGACCGTGATGTCGGACTCGGCTGGATGTCCTGCTGGGTCAGGTTGGCGAATGGATCCGGTAGGAACCAGATCGAGCTTTCGAGCATGTTGACGCTGATGCTGCGCGGCGGGCCGCCACGCTCACGTTCGAACAGCGCCGCCATGATGCCGTAACACGCATTTATGCCGGTGATATTGTCGCTGATCGTCGGGCCCGTGGTCTGCGGGGTCTCGGGATCGACAAACAGGCTGGCAATGCCCGACAGCGATTGCGCCACCGCATCATAGGCCGGGCGCTTTTCATACGGCCCGTCTTCACCAAACCCCGAAATAGAGCAATAGATCAGCTTCGGATTGCGCTCGCGCAGTTCCTCGACCGACAGCTTGAGGCGTTTCATCACGCCGGGGCGAAAATTCTCGACCAGCACGTCCGCCGTCTCGACCAGTTTGAGGAGAATCTCGCGGCCCTCGTCGGAGCGGATGTCGAGCGTCATCGAGCGTTTGTTGCGATTATAGGCACCGAACTGCGCGCTATATGTACCGCCACGCCAAGAGCGGAACATGTCCCCGCCCTCTTTCTTTTCGATCTTGATGCTGTCGGCGCCCATGTCCGCCAGCATCTGACCGCAGAGCGAGCCGGTGATCATGGTTGTCAGTTCGATGACACGTATACCGTTGAGCGGTCCGGCCATTGCTTGCTTCTCCCTAAATTTTATCAGGCCCTAAGCGCTTTTACGCTGTGGATCGGCTTCCGCCTGTTCTTCGGCAATCATCTCGTCGATCATGCGCCGCACTTGAATATTAGGCGCGTCGGCATTTATGTCTATTTCGGACGCCGACGGGTTCTCGCTAATCCGCTTCTGTTGGCCTTCGAGCACCACCTTGTCTTCATCGAACACAGCCGTGAACTGTGTACGGTAAATCTCGTCCCATTCCTCGGACTCGATGTGGAAATGCCGGCAGTGCGAATAAAAATAATGCGTCGACGTCTCGGTCTCCGGCGTCGGCAGGTTCATGATCTTCATCTCGATGCCCCGCTCGGGCCCGACCTCCCCCGGCGTAATACCGGTTCCAACCTCCACCGACCCGGCGTCGGAAGCCATATAACATGGCAGGTCTGACGTCGTCATAATCCAACGGTCCACGTTAGCGCTGAACCCCCCGGCTTTCTGATAGAAGGGGGCAGCCGGGCGATCGAGGATTTCTCTGCTCATCTTTACGCGCTTCTCGGCTTCCCATCGTTCGGTCTTCGGGGGGAAATCTACGATAGAATCCGCACCGATGGATGATGAGTGCACGTAGGTCAGGTGAGAAATATCAAAAAGGTTGTCTGAAACTAGCAGGTAGTTGGCATCCAGATGCATCGGCGTGCCACCTCGCCCTGGGATCGTCTTCCATTCGGGGCTGTCGAGCCACCACCAGTTTGGTATCTGCGACGGATCGGCCTTCGTCAGATCTCCAGTCCAGATCCATACCCAGCCATAGCGCTGCACCAGTGGATAACAACGAACCTGCGCGCCCGGCGGAATTTTGTTCTGGCCCGGCACTTTCACGCACGTGCCCGACGCATCGAATTCAAGCCCGTGATAGCCGCACTGTATCCGGTCACCGACCACCTGCCCCATCGACAGTGGCAGCGCTCGGTGACAGCAGCGGTCTTCGAGCGCCACGATGCCGTCCGGTGTGCGGAACATCACCACCGGCTCCGACAATATCGTACGCGCCAATGGCTCATCGCCAATCTCAGTTTCCCAGGCGGCCACATACCAAGCATTTCTGACGAACATCTCATCTCCTCCTGTCCCGGATATCAACACATCGAAAGGGTTTTGCACAACGCCACCGGCGATCTATCATCGGGGTCAAAATACCGCCAAAAAGACTTGGGAGGCCAAATGTCCCGCATCGACGCCTACAACCACGTAATTCCGAAATCCTATTTCGACAAATTTGCCGAGATTTCACCAGATCCGAGCATCGTCAAATTCTTCGGCGCGCTCACGGCCCTTCACGACGAAGATGCGCATATGCGCCTGCTCGACCGGTTCGACGATTACCGCCAGATCATCTCGCTCGCCAATCCGCCGATTGAAATGCTCGGCAGCCCCGAGCAGACGCCGGCACTCGCGCGCATCGCCAATGACGGGCTCGCCGCACGGGTCAAACAAAACCCCGACCGACTGGCAGGGTTTATCGCTTCAATGCCGATGAACAATCCGGATGCCGCGATCGCCGAAGCCAACCGCGCGGTGAACGAGCTCGATGCAAAGGGAATCCAGCTTTTCACCAACGTGCTAGGCAAGCCGTTATCGGCGCCCGAATTCTATCCGGTGTTCGAGACCATGGCCCAGCACGATCTGCCAGTCTGGATACACCCGATGCGCGGGCCGAACTTTCCCGATTACGCACAGGAAGACGTCTCCGAGGTCGAAATCTGGTTCACGTTCGGCTGGCCGTACGAAACCAGCGCCTGTATGACCCGGCTGATTTATTCGGGCCTGTTCGACAAACTGCCGGAGATCAAGATCATCACGCATCATTTCGGCGGGATGATCCCCTTCTTCGCGGAGAAAATCGGCATCGGATTTCAGCAAATATTCAGCGGCGATTCTGACCGGAATCCGCTGGCCGAACAGGCCGGGCTGAAAAAACAGCCCAAGGAATATTTCAAAATGTTCTATGCCGACACGGCGACCAACGGCTCGACCGCGGCGGCCGCGTGCGGTCTAGAGTTTTTCGGGCCGGACCATTCGCTGTTTGCCACCGATGCGCCGTTCGACCCCGAAGGCGGCGGATTGCTGATCCGCGAGACGATCAACGCCGTCGACAAGCTAGATATCGATTCTGTGACGCGGGCCAAGATATACAGCGGCAATCTGGAACGACTGATCAAATTGGCCTGATTTCTGCCCGGCTTCAGCCGTCCGACGATCTCCTGTCGGGCACCGAAACGAGCCCGATCCCGGCAAGAATCAGAACCAGACCGGCGGCGAGCCCGAATGTGAGTGTTTCATTCAGGAAAACAACACTCAACGTAAGCGCGAATACCGGAGCGCCTAATAGGCCAACGGTGGAGACGACTGTCGGCAGATAGCGGATCGCAGTCGTCACGGATAGCATTGCGACTGCCGTCCCCATGATCCCGCCATAGGCAAAAACACCTACCTCCAGCATCGATCCTGTAAACACCGGCAACGGGTCGAAAATCAGTGCCATAATGGCAATCAGCGTTCCAGCCAGGGTGAGTTGAAACGGGGCGAGCTGAAACGGCGTCCGCTGCGGCTTGTGTTTGCGGATGTGAATGATCGCGATTGACCAACTGATGCTACAGCAAAGCAGCATCGCATTGCCGATCACGACATCGGCATCAGACCAGTCAAACGTCGCCGGATTAAACAGCACGACCAGCCCGCACATAGCGACGATCAGTCCAATCAGCCTCCGCCAGGATGGCCGCTCTTTCAGAAAGAAATAGGCCGCCGGCAACACCCAGATCGGCGTGGTATAGCCCAGAAGCGCCGCCCTTCCGGCATCCACATAGAGCAACGCGATATGCATCAGCAGGGTGTAGATCGCCATCATGAAGACGCCGACACTCAGCACCAACGGCACATCGTGCCGGGTCGGCCAACGCAGCTTGCCGGTGATCCACAGCAGGGTGAACAGGATCACCGCACCGGTCAGTATTCGAATCGACGCGTACCAGAACGGCGGCATGAATTCGAGCGCCGTCTTCGACACCGGCCACAGCCCGCCATATCCCGCAATCGCACCGGCAAGCGCTATAAAACCTATCGATCGTGAAGAAATCATAACGTGCGGATCACCCGAATGCCGCTCCGCCATTGATGTTCGTATTTTCGCCGGTGATAAATCCGGACTCGTCCGATAGAAGCCAGATCGCGGCCGCCGCCTGCTCTTCCGGCTGGGACACGCGCCCCAGCGCCGCGCGGGACGCCGCACCCGCCATTGCCTCGTCGCTGTATTCCGACGTCATCGCCGTTTCGACCACGCCGGGGCTGATTGCATTCACGCGAATGCCGTATTTCCCCCACGATTTGGCAAGCGTCCGGACGAGCACCAGCACCCCGCCCTTGGACGTTGTGTAGGCGGGACCGCCACGACCGTTCTCACCCGTGCCGCCCATCAGAACACCGCCAGACGAGGTGAGCACAATCGCGCCTTTTGTCCCCTGGTCGATCATCACCTGTGCCGCCGCTTTGGCCATCAGAAACGGCCCTGTAATATTGACCGACATAATCCTATTGAACTCGTCCTCGTCAGCCTGATCCCAATTCAGTTTGGAATGCGCCGCCGCAAAATGAGCCAGACCGTCCACGCAGCCGAATGATTCGACCGCAAGTGCCGCCGCACCGTCGGCTGTCATCGTGCGGGCAACATCTCCCGTAAAAAATTTCAAGCAATCCGACTCTGCGCCGAGGGCCGTCTCAAGCGCTTCTCGCTCCAGATCGACCGCAACAACTTGGTTTTCTGCGCCCAGAAGCCGCCTGGCACAGGCCCTGCCGATACCGCTGGCGGCGCCGGTCACAATTATCGATTTTTCGGAAAACATAGCTCTCTCTCGGAACTGACGGATCATTGATCTGTTAGCATGTTTAATGCCCCCTGTCCCGGGCGAGACACCGTACCCGCAGGATCCCGCGCGAGTCAGGCCGGATTCGAAATGCCGGAGGCATTAACCATTTATGGCTCACGGAAGTTAGCTACAAGAAAATACCTCCGGTTGTGGATCATTCCGCATTAGGATTTCAGATTTGATCGTAGACCGGCTTCAATCTGTGTTGTTCAGAGTTGGCAGGCTGATCAAATATCGCCGCCTCAGGCGGATGTCTCTTCCGCGCGAAAGCGCGAAAATGTAGGGAAATCCATGTCGAAGCGCGAGAGCCGGGATGCAGAAACACGGGTAAGCCCTTATCTACTTCGGCCTGCGCGGACCTATGAAGAATATCTTCAGGACGGGCAATCACAGACCGCCTTCAGAAGCAGTTTGATGTTGATCCGACGGTTTCCGTCACCGCCAAAACAAGAAAGCCGTCCACAAAAATGCCCGCATCTGCGACGATTCCCACATCGGCCTGTAAACCCAAAACCGTCTCGGCCGACCTGCCCTAAGCTTAGCGGGACAGAGTTACCGCCACAATTCCACCAATAATGAGACAGAGCCCCGCCAACAGGGGCAGCGTCAGCACCTCCCCCATAAAGGAGACGCTGACGACCGTCGCGAAGACCGGTACACCGAGCAGGCAGATACTGGATGTCGTCGCCGGCAGGTTCATGATTGCCGTGGTCACACCCCAGTTGCCGATACCGCTGCAGACAATGCCGGTATAGAGAAACAGCAGCCAGCCGGTGCCGGAAACCTCGAACACCGGCGGCCCTTCGAAAATCAGCGCCGAAATCATCGCCACGAGGCTGGCGACCAGAAGATACCAGGGGACAAGCGACAGCGTGTCCGAAATCTGACGGTGCACGCGGAGGTGAAGAATGACCGCCGACCAAAGCATGATGCACAACACCAGCAACCCGTTTCCAAGCAACACCCCAGGAGCCGACCAATCCATCTCGACCGGGCTGAAAAGGACAAGGAAACCGGCAAGCGCGGTGGCGAGACCGATCCCTTTCAGCCAAGAAAGCCGTTCTCCGAGAAACAGAATGGCAAGCGGGGTGACAAAAATCGCGGTCGTATAGCCAAGGATGGTGGCGCGACCTGCATCGACGAACTGCAACGCGCTCTGAAAAATCGACGAATACATGCCAAGCATGACTGCACCGACGCTCAGCACAATCGGAACATCAGCTCTTTCAGGCAGCTTAAGACGCCCCTGTGCTTGAAGAACCACCGCAATAAAAAGCGACCCTACCGCGAAACGTCCAGCGGTGAACCATAACGGTGGAACATAGTCGATTGCGACCTTGGCCATCGTCCATAACGAGCCGTAGCAGAATATCGTAGTAACGAGCGCTACAAAGCCCAGTCGCCCGTTCTCCTCCAGTCGGTTGGGGACTTTGCCCAACTCAGAGAACGAAGGGAGGCGGCCGCGTGGTTAACAAGCCGCCTCTTCCTAGTTTACGAACTGCGTCAGATAGAGGGACAGTTCGGGCACGTATGTGATGATCGCCAGCGCGAGAAGGTTGACGAAAATAAAAGGTATCAGCCCAGGATAGATGCTCGACAGTGGTACCTTAAAAAGCGCCTGCGTGATGAAGATATTCAGACCGAAAGGCGGTGTGAACATCCCTATGGCGAGGTTCACCGTCATGATGATACCAAAGTGGATTAGATCCACACCCATCGCCATCGCGATCGGCGCCAACAATGGTGTCAGTACAAGGATAGCTGAGCCGGGATCGAGCACGCAGCCGACAACTAGCAAAAAGACGTTGATTACTAGCAACACCATCCAAGGCTTCAGGTTCATCTCCTGGATCGCCGCGACGGCATCCTGCGGGATGCCACTGATTGTCAAGAGTTGCGAGAACACGCCGGCGGCAGCTACGATGATCAGGACCTGCGCGGTCAGGTACATGGAATCCACCGAGACGGTCCAGATGCCCTTCCACGAGATATCGCCGTAGATAAACCGCGTTACGATGATCGCGTAAACACAGGCGATACCTGCCGATTCCGTTGGCGAGAAGATACCAGCATAAATCCCGCCGAGGATGATGAAAGGTGTCCCGAGCGCCCATACGCCTTCCTTGCTGGCCGTGAGGAACTGCGTCAGCGAAAAGCCGGATGACTCGCGGATACCGGTACGGAGCGCATAAATATAAATATATGTCGCCATCAGCGCAGCAATCAGAAGTCCAGGGATCACTCCGGCAATGAACAACAGCGCAACAGATTGTTCAGCCGATGCGCCATATAGGATCATGCCAATTGACGGAGGAATGACCGTGGCAATGGCACCAGAAGAAGAAATCAGTCCGGACGAAAATCGCTCAGTATACCCTGCGTTCCTCATTGGCTGATATAGAAGCCGCCCAACCGCTGCAACCGTCGCAGGACTGGATCCCGAAATAGCGCCAAATACAGTACAGGTACCCACGGTCGTCAGCGCTAGACTGCCACGTACACTGCCTATAATCGACATTACCCAGGCTACAATGCGCTTGGAGATACCGCCCTGGCCCATGATTTCGCCGGCAAAGATAAAGAATGGGACCGCCATTAGTGCAAATTTATCTACACTGCCGAACATGTTGATGTGCATCGCCATCGGCGGGACTGCTTGGTGAACAATCAAAACGATCGATGCAGTCGCCAAAAGGATGATGAAGATTGGAAAACCAAGCACCAAAAGCACTACTGGGACAATGCCCATATAATACTCCATCGGAATCGTCGCTAATCCCTCAATAATCCATTCCATGGACCTACTCCTTAATCTTTGTCTATCTTTGTAAAGGGATTAGTTTTTTACGTCTGCCGTGGCTTGATCATCGTCGCTATGTGCCTGCACGAGTAACTCAATCTCACCCGTCAACCGGCCGGTAACGTGGGCCCTAAAACGAACCACGACACCAACAAACATCAGACAAAAGCCTGCCAGTATCGCAAAATGCGGTATCACCATCGGCACCTCTGCAACGACGCTGCGCTGGTCATTTTTGTACATCAGCTCTACGACAATCCAGTTATTCGGGATCACGTAAATGCAAACAAGCAGGAACGAGGTGACCGCGATGAAATTGATGATCTCTTTATAGGGTGACGGCATCATCACCGAGAACACATCCATTTTTAGATGTTGTCCGTCATATGTAACGAGGATGGCGCCAATGAATACCGTCCACACCATGATGTAGATCATGATTTCCTCGGCCCAAATAATCGGTTCCAAGAAAAGATAACGCCCAATGACATTGCCGACGTTTATCAGAATGCCGGTCAGGATCATGCACCCGATGATCGTCCTCGGAATTGAAACCAGCAAGAAATGAACTGGTTTCGGAATCGAATCGTTTGTCGAGTTTGGCATCTCCGCTCCCTTGTCCGCCCGATCGATGGCCGGACTTGTGTTACCCTGTTAGACCGCCCTCTATACGAAGCGTGTCTTGAGGCCTATTGATTTAATCCTGATGGAAAAGATTTTTTGCCTCAAATGTTGCATTAAATTACACATCATTAGGACTCTAATCAAATGGGAGATTTTCGATGGGACAAACCGTCCTCGTTACCGGCGCTGCGAGCGGTATTGGGCTTGCCTGTACGAAGCTTCTTCTAGAGGACGGATGTCGTGTCCTGGCGTTTGACCCGCAGGAAGACCGGATGCGCGCTGAGCTTCCCGAATGCGACGAGCTCGCATTTTTCGGCGGCGATGTTTCCAAAACCGAAGACTGCGCATTGGCTGTCTCACAGACCATTGATAAATTCGGCGGGCTCGATGCGCTCATGCACTGGGGTGCGGCGCATTCATCCAAACGCTGGGACGAACTGGACGCCGAAGAATGCAACTTCATCATGTCGGTCAACGTCACCGGGTCGTTCCTGATTTCCCAGGCAGCCGCCAAACACATGATGGCCCATGACGGCGGCTCCATCGTGTTGACGACATCGACATCGGTTCTTTTCGGTGTGACGGGCGGCAACGGTCAGGGCGGGCCGGCCTATGTGTCATCCAAAGGCGCCATCATTGCGTTGAACCGCTCCCTCGCCCGCGCGCTGGCGCCGAGGGTTCGCTGCAACGCCGTCAGCCCGGGCCTTGCCGAGACTGCCATGGTTGGCGGCATGACCGACGAGCTGCGCGCCTCCATGACGATGCGTTTTCCGATGGGCCGATTTGGAGAGCCGGAAGAAATTGCTAATGCCGGAATTTTCCTGATCTCCGACAAGGCGAGTTTCATCACCGGCGAGGTCATCCACGCCAATGGCGGGTCGAACTTTAACTAGACCGGACGATTGCGTATCATCCGGATAGCCAACAGAGAGAAACAGGAGACGGAACATGCCGCATCAGTTTAAAATGCCACAGAAATATGTCGACGCAATGACCGCCCGAATGGGCCGGGAACATTCACAGGAAACCTTCGAGACCGAAAAGACGGCACTCGTGGTTGTCGATATGCAGAACTATTTCATGGATGAAAGCCAGCAGGCTGGCTGTCCCGTCGGGCAGACCGTTGTTGGCAACGTGAACCGCATCGCCGACACCGTGCGGCGTACCGGCGGCATTGTCATCTGGATCCAAAACCTTGCGCCGGCCGATACAAAAGAATCATGGAAGACCGCGCATGAACGGTACCTGCCCGAGAAAGCAGATCTTCGCGTCGAATCGATGACACGCGGCGAATGGCCGTTCGAGTTATGGGCGGACCTCGAGGTTCAGGATGGCGATTTCCGCGTCATCAAGCGGCGCTACAGCGCGTTCATTCAGGGATCGTCCGATATCGAGCTGATCCTGAAAGACAACGGGATCGAAAATATTCTTGTCTGCGGCGTGGCCACCAATGTGTGCTGCGAATCCACCGCGCGGGACGCGATGATGCTGAACTACCGTGCTTTGATGGTATCGGATGGCTGTGCAACGTCGTCGGACGAGGAACATGCAAACTCTCTTGTCGCTTTCTATTCGCATTTCGGCGACGTCCAGAACACGGACGAACTTTGCGCCCGGCTCGAAGCGTCGGACCGGCGTAACTCGACCGCTGCCGAATAAGAACATTTCTAACCGGTTACCATAAGGAACGACCCCATGGCTGGACCCCCCGCCCCCGAGGCGCCGAAGGGCAAGACTGTTATCAAGAACATCGGACTGATGCTGTCCGGTGCGCTCGAAAACCCGGTGCTCGATGCCGACACGCTGGTTGCGGTCGACGGCAAGATTACCGCATTCGGCAAAGAGAAAGACCTCGATACCGATCAGGCGGATGTCACCATCGATGCCCATGGCACAGCCTTGTGCCCCGGGCTGATCGACAGTCATGTTCATCCGGTCTTCGGCGACTGGACACCGCGTCAGAACCAGACTAACTGGATCGATTCCTCGATGCATGGCGGTGTCACCACCATGATCTCCGCCGGTGAAGTCCACCTGCCCGGCCGTCCGAAGGACCCGAAGGGCGTGGTGGCTCTGGCCATCACCGCACAGCGCTGCTTCTCGGCCTTTCCGATCGGTGGCGTCAAAATGCACGCAGGCGCGCCGATTCTCGAAAAAGGCATGGTCGAAGAAGACTTCAAGGAGATGAGCGAAGCAGGCGTCAAACTGCTGGGCGAGATCGGCCTCGGCGGCGTCAAAGCCGGTCAGGAAGCAAAACAGATGGTCGACTGGGCACGTAAATACGGCATCCAGTCGACGATCCATACCGGTGGGCCGTCGATTCCAGGCTCAGGCCTGATCGACAAGGACGTCGTGCTTGAAGCCGGCGCCGACATCATCGGTCATATCAATGGTGGTCACACCGCCCTGCCCCTCGACCAGATCCGCTGCCTCTGCGAGCAGTGCGGCGCTGGTATCGAGATTGTTCATAACGGCAATGAAAAAGCGGCCCTGTTTGCGTTGCGCACCGCGTCCGAGCTGGATCAGGTCGAACGCGTAATCCTCGGCACGGACGGCCCGGCAGGTTCCGGCGTCCAGCCCCTCGGCATCCTGCGTATGGTGTCGATGCTGTCATCACTTGGCGACGTGGCGGCCGAAACCGCATTCTGCTTCGCGACCGGCAACACGGCACGGACGCGTGAGCTGGATTGCGGCCTGATCGAAGTGGGCCGCGCTGCTGATTTCGTCTTCCTAGACCGCGCACAGCACACAGCGGGCAAAGACCTGCTCGAAAGCGTGGAAATGGGAGATATCCCGGGCGTCGGCATGGTCGTCATCGACGGCAAGGTCTCATCGGGCCGCAGTCGCAACACGCCGCCGGCGGACCGTATTCCGGAAGTTCTTTGAACGACTGGATTCCGGAAGTCGTTCAAACGACCGGCTTATCCGAAGAACAAATAAGGATTGTCACCGCAGGCTTGTCCCGGGGCCACGCGTTATCTGCGTGTTTTAAGGGTCTCGAATTCCGGATCCCGGCAGGGACCTGCCTCTAACCTAATCCGGCGGCCCAAATGACAAACCGAGCTATTTCAACCCGTTTTCGCCGATCATCTCATCGGTCGTCAGACCGCCGACCCGCGGAAACGGGCGGCCTGAATCGGTCACCGAGATCGCAACGAGAATTTCGTTGGCACGCGGCGCGTCCGCGAGGCGAACTTCCATGCCGTCGAAATGGCTGCGCACGTAGGCTGCATCCTTGTGGCCGAGCGGGATATCGATCGCCGTGCCGGGGCCACCGAGTTTCTTGACGGACGGCACAAGGGCGGCCCCCTTCCCGACTTCCTTGCGCAGCGGCGCGCCGAGCTTCGGGTGCAGGATCGCGGCTGCGTGCTCCCATTCACCGTTTTCACCGATGATGGCAGCCTTACCGTAACCTTCGGCTTCTTCGGGTTTGATGCCGAGCGCCTCGACGCACATACGGCCCAGCAATTCGCCGAGCTCCGCGCCGATATCCATCAATTCCGTCAGGTCTTCTTCATAGCGTCCCGCGAACGGGTTTTCGATGACAGCGAGGGCTGCGGCCTTGCGTGTCGGCGGATTTACCGCGCGGCCTATATCCTGGCGGGTCTCTTCGACGATCACGGATGTTTTGCGGATATTGGCTGGCATGGTGCGCTCCCGGCTAGGCGATAAATTGTGTGATTATTCGTTTGTGTACATAATTATTATTCGTATGTGTACATACAATGTTCGTCCGCGCCCGCCAGGTTGTCAAGTCTGCGCAAACGCAACGCTGTTGCACCGAAAGGCGGGATTGCACGCATATAGCGCTCTGCTACATTACCGTCACACAACTCCATCAGAGAGCTTCCCAATATGCCTGACGACGCCGTTCTCGACACACTGAAATTTGGCATTGGCCAGCCCGTTCTGCGCACTGAAGACCCCAAACTGCTGACCGGCCAAGGGGAATATTCCGACGATTATAATGCCGACGGACAGGCCTATGCCGTATTCCTGCGGTCGCCCATTGCGCACGGCAACATCATATCCGTCGACGTTGCGGCAGCGTTTGCCGCGCCCGGCGTAATTGCCGTGTATACCGGCGAAGACCTCCGCGCCGACGGCATCAAAGACATCCCCTGCCCCATCGGGGTCAAAAGCCGGGATGGCTCTGCCGCGGTCGTACCGCCGCGCCCTTCCTTAGCAATCGGTCAGGTCAAACATGTCGGCGACCCGGTCGCGGTCGTGATCGCAGAGACCATAGCACAGGCCCGCGACGCGATGGAGATGATCGAGTTCGATATAGAATCCCTGCCCGCCGTCGCCGATCCGGTCGAAGCGGTAAAGGACGGCGCGCCGTCCGTCTGGGATGACGCGCCCAACAACACCTGCCTCGATTACCAGTGGGGCGATGACGACGCGGTGGCAAAAGCATTCGCCGAAGCCGCGCATACGACAAAGGTTGAACTGACCAATACCAAGATCGTCGTCAGTGCGATGGAACCCCGCGCCACCGTCGGAGAATACGATGCCGCGACCGAGCGCTTCACGCTGCATGTCGGCACACAGGGCGTGTCCGGCTATCGCAACGGGACCGCCAACATGCTGGGAACGACGCCTGACAAGGTGCGTATTATTTCCAAGGAAGTCGGCGGCTCATTCGGCATGAAAGGCTCCGCGTTCAACGAGGCCATCGTCGTGATGCATGCGGCAAAGAAACTCGGCCGCGCGGTCAAATGGACCGCTGACCGATCGGAAAGCTTCCTGTCGGATCATCACGGGCGTGCGATGACGTTCGAGCTTGGACTGGCGCTCGATGCGGACGGCAATTTTCTGGCACTCCGCGTCGACGGCGTCGGCGACATGGGTGCCTATCTGACAGGAATGGGCCCCTGGCCCGCGACCATGGTCACCAGCCGCAACATCATCAGCCTCTATAAAACGCCGGCGATTTCCTATAACGCCAAATGCGTGTTCACCAACACCGTGCCGACCGGGCCGTATCGTGGCGCCGGACGGCCCGAATCCAAGTTCTTCCTCGAGCGCCTGATCGACAAGGCCGCCGAAGAAATGGGCATCGACCGTGTTGAGATCCGCCGCCGCAACATGATCAGCCCCGATATGTTCCCGCATGAAACGCCGGTCGGCCTGACATATGATTCCGGCGAGTTCGAAACCATCATGGATATGTGCTTGCAGCGCGCCGACTACGCCGGATATGCCGCACGCGAACAGGCATCCGAAGCCGCGGGCATGAAACGCGGCATCGGCATCGCACCGTATCTTGAAACCACGGCGGGTCCCGGCACCGAACTTGCGGACATCCGGTTCGAAGAAGACGGTTCGGTCACGCTCGTCACTGGCAACAAGGATTTCGGCATGGGCCATGCGACGCCTTTTGCCCAGGTCCTGTCGGCCCAGCTCGGCATTCCGTTCGAGGCAATCAATCTGGTGCAGTGGGATTCGGACGAGATGAGCGACGGTGCTGGCGGTTCAGGTGGCTCGCGCTCGATGATTGCCGCCAGTGGCGCCATCGTCGAATGCGCCGAAACCATCATCGAGAACGGCAAGAAACTCGCCGGTCAGGTGCTCGAAGCGGCCATCGAGGATATCGAATTCGTCGGCGGCCAGTTCACCGTTGCCGGCACCGATAAAAGCGTCGGTATTATGACGCTGGCCGAGAAGGCCCGTGATCTCGGCGGTGCTGACGATCTGCCGGACTCGTTGTCGCATAAGGTCAATCACAAGACGGCGCCGATCAGCTTCCCCAATGGCTGCCACGTCGCGGAGGTCGAGATCGACCCGGATACGGGCCACATCGTCATCCACCGTTACACGGTGGTCGACGATTTTGGTGTGGTCATAAATCCGCTGATCGTCGAAGGTCAGGTCCATGGCGGTATCGCGCAGGGCATCGGCCAGGTGCTACACGAAGACACAATCTACGATGCGGAGGGCCAGTTGATGACGGGAACCTATCTCGACTACCAACTACCGCGCGCCGAGGACATCGCCCATATCGACTTCACCACCCATGCCGTGCCGTGCAAAACCAACCCGCTCGGCGTCAAAGGTTGTGGCGAGGCCGGCAATGGCGGGGCGTATCCGGTGATCTACAATGCGATCATGGATGCGCTGGACGGCAATGGCGGCAGGGAGCTGGGCATTCCGGCGACCCCGCCGAAAGTCTGGAAGGCTCTGAACGCAGGGTAGGTTGTTAAGCCGCTTTGCTGCGCCGATCATCAATTACGCAGAAGACAAATAATAGAGCGCGCGTTTTACCGATTCGTCAAAAAACCTTGAATTCCGAAATCCCGTGCATGGGCTATTTCGTCTGACATAAAAAATAACGGATGGGATATGACAAATGGAACTTCTTGAATCGTTCTTTGGCGTCATCGGCTATCTCACGTGGGGGTGGGCGCTTGTTCCCTTCCTTGTGGTGCTCGGTGTTTTCTTCACAATTGTCAGTGGTTGCGTTCAGTTCAAATATTTCATCCGCATGTTTCGGGTTCTCTCGAACAGTAACCAGTCGGGTGACCCCAAAACCATCACGGCGCGTGAAGCGCTTCTGCTTTCGGTCGGTGGCCGCGTTGGTGGCGGTAACATCGCCGGCGTCGCGGTCGCGATCACGCTTGGTGGCCCCGGCGCTGTATTCTGGATGTGGGCAATTACGATTGTCGGAATGGCAACCAGCCTGATCGAATGCTGACTGGCCCAATTGTTTAAGGAACGTGAGGCCGACGGCTCGTTTCGCGGCGGCCCTGCGCGAACTATCATCAACGGACCCGGTGCAAATTATAAATGGCTCGCTATCCTCTATGCCATTTGCCTGATCGCCGCCTTCGGCATCGGATTTCCGGCATTCCAAGGGGACACGGTTGCCGGTGCGGCCCAGGATAGTATGGGCATTGACCGGCTTATCACCGCGATTGTTCTTGCTGCCGGTACGGCTATTATCGTTTATGGCGGCATCCACCGGATCGTGAAAACCACGGATATCATCGTGCCGATTATGGCCATCGGTTACATTAGGCTGGCCCTTGTCGTCATCGTTATGAACACCGGTGTTGTGCCGCGCGTCTTCATGACAATCGTCGCCAACGCCGTCGGTATCGAAGAAGCCGTCAGCGGCGGGATGGGTGCCGCCATCTCTCAGGGTCTGAGACGCGGGCTGTTTTCGAATGAAGCAGGCCTCGGCTCCGCACTGAACGTGGCCGCGACCTCAGATGTCCGTCATCCGGTAAGCCAGGGCATCACCTAGTCCTTCTCGGTCTTTATCGACACCATCATCATCTGCAGCTGCACCGCCTTCATCATCCTTCTCAGTGATGTCTACGTTGCAGGCGCAGAGGGGATCGACGGTGTTGCCCTCACCCAGCAATCGCTGGTGTCTCATCTTGGCGAATGGGTACAGTACTTCCTGACAGCCGCCATCCTTCTCTTTGCGTTCAGTTCCATCATCTACAACCACTATCTGGGTGAGAACGCTATGGCGGTAATGACCAAAAGCCCGGCGGCTATCCATATAATTCGTATCGGAATCACCGCCATCGTCTTCCTCGGCGCGGTCGCACCCGGTGCGACGACGGTGTTCTTCTTCTCCGACCCGATGATGGGTGTCCTCGCGGTCGTCAATCTGCTCGCGCTGATAATGCTGTTCCCGATCGCCAAACGACTGCTCAACGACTGCTCAACGACTTCCGCGATCAGCTGAAGGCAGGCGTTGTCCGACCGGTGTTCGATCCGGACAAGTTCCCGGATCTCGATATCGACCGCACGGCCTGGACCAGCAAGGAAAAGGAAAAATAGCGCGCTGCCCGCAATAGGTGGCACGCAATAGCAAACCCGCGGAGAGGAAGGCACCGAAAGGCGTCCCCGCTCCGCGGGTTTTTACTTGAAAGTACTCGGCTGTTAAACCAAGCTCAGCGGAGTCCGTCTTCTCCCTTCGTGTCCTCATGGCGCAATCCGCCGGACCGCGAATAGATACGCGGCGCATTCGACATAGACTGAATCCAGACAATTTCATTGGCCCGAGGTGCATCGTTGATCGAGCACACAACAGTGTCAAAATGGCTGCGCACGTAAGCCGCGTTCGCATGCGCAATCGGCACGTCAATCGTGCAGCCGAGACCGCCGACTTTCTTGGTCGACGGCACGATGGCAGCCGATTTATCCATCAATTCGCGCATGCCGTATCCGCCAGGCTCATGCCACAGCGCCGCGTGCTCCAGTTCGCCATTCTCGCCAACAATCGCCGCCTTGCCGTAACCGACAATCGCGTTCGGTCCACCCATAACGGCCATCAGGCGCTTCGCCATGGCAATGCCCATTGGTTTCAGCTGCTCCATGAGCGGCATGATGTCTTCAACGTAGCGTCCCGCATAGGGATTCTGCGCAACGGCCGCGATATAGCCTTTGAGCTGCGGCGTTTCCGCGGGCGGGCCGAATTCATGCAGGACCTCTTCGACATGCATGACGAATTTCCGTACCTTCACCAGGTCGCCGAAATCGCCCTCAGGCCGGGTTTCCACGGTCATTTTCGCATCGCTCATCAATCTTCTCCTCGTTACTGCAACCGGGGTGGTCGCTGTTTCAAAATCCTTATATGCCGGTGCCCGCTAACAACCGGCTTGTACATCATCGGGTTGTTTATCCGACGGTTTGTCATTCCCGTCGAGAGATATCCGAAAAGCGAGTGTCACCGTCGTCCCAACATCGGGAGAGGACTCGATTTCAAGATACCCGCCCTGACGTTCCATCAGGTTTTCGGTGATGGAAAGCCCCAGCCCGACGGCCTGTGTCGGCGTTGTCATATTGTTTTCAGCATGATGAAACGGTTCAGTCACATCCGACAGTTCGGATTCGGGAATCCCAATCCCAATGTCACGAGCCTTTATCAGCACAAACTCTCCGGACCGTTCCGCATCGATGAAAATTTTCGATCCGTCCGGCGAGTATTTTATGGCGTTTCCGAGAATGTTCGTCAGACACTGGATCGTTGATCGTAAATCCACCCGCCAGGGCCGGGAGCTCCACCGCAGGCAAGGGATGGATGACTATCTCCCTTTTAGATGCCGTGTCCTGCAACAACTCCACCGCTGAATCGATCAGCGCCGGAGTTTCCAGCGTCTCAATTTTCATCACACGGCCCTGGGCCTGCAAGGCTGACAGATCCAGAAGATCGTTGATCAGATAAATGAGCAATCCGGCTCCGTTGCAAGCCGAACCGGCGGCCTCGATATATCGCTCACGGCTTTTAGGCCCGAACAACTGATCCCGAATGATCTCGGAATATCCGACAATCATCGTAAGGGGCGTGCGCAATTCGTGGCTCATCATGGCCAAAAAATCAGACTTGGCCCTGTCCGCCAGGACCACACGATCCTTTTCCTGGCTCAGAGCCTCGTCCAGCTCCAGCGTCTTGCCAAGCGGCAGATTTATCACCTGCAGGCATTTATAGGCATAGACCAGAAACATCAGCACGACACCGATATAGGTCCAGCCGATATCCTGAAATTTATCTACATAGACAAACCCAAGCGAGTACAGCACCGGCACGATCCACGTCGCAAAATACACCAGCGCCGATTGGTAATAGAGAAAATTGCCGACGATACCGACCAGAACAACAATCCCGGCAAACAGGCCGACGATCTGTTGTGCCTCGCTACCTTCCATCGCAACCGCGTGAGGCGCCAGCGCCCAGAGAACGCCTGCAGCCGCAAGGCCAATCAGGTCAATCCTCAGCCGTTTCTCCAGCGTGTCTGCCCCGCTCTGCTTCAAGCGCATGATTGCCACAAGACGGGCGCCATAGGCGAGGCAAAGACACATGCCCCAGCCCCACGACCACCACTCCATCCCGGGATAGGTAAAGGCAAGAACGAGGAACAGGCCGAGAAAGGGCGCCGCCAACGTCTGGAATTGCGTATGGTGAAGCAAGAGCTCAACCTGAGCCAATCGTACCAAGCTGCTTCTCGGACAGAACTGGCGGAACCGGGTTGTGAGTTGTTCAAACATCGTGCGGTCGTCTTCCGTCGGATCTGACAGTTCGTCAGAATTCGACATATCGCAAACCGAGACACCAAACCTGGGGCCACCCGCCCGGAACAATTTTAATTTGAAAGTTACCCACCGACACAATCTCGTGTTTGCCTGACCACTCGATTTCACCCTGAGAAGGCGGATAGCTGTGTTTCGGACTAGTTTCGACCAAAAACACTCCCCATGCGACAAAATGCACCCTTAGCGCCCCGGGAACGCGGCGAGAACTTCCCCCACGACCTGCATTTTTTTCCGCAAAATCAAAGCGGCACCAAGTATTCTACCGCATTCGATCATCGCTGAGGCGACAGCCCACCCTGCGTCCAGGGCCGCCGTAACCGTCCCGGCGTCGAGCTCGCCGACGGCCGTGGTGACCAGCGCATCGCCGAGATCGGTATGGTCATCGAGCGTGGCCGCGGGCGTGCGTTCAATCGCCGGGTGATCGGCATCGACCGCATTAGCAATCAGCGTCGCCGCTACATCGGCGGCCGCCGCCGTATCGGCCAATACCGTTACCGCATCGGCAATCCCGAACGACCAGCTATGGCCCTGCCATCCGCTGGTCGCCACACCACGCACAGGTTGATCGTGGGTAAGTTCCGCCGTGCTATCGATCGTCGGCCGGAACAGTTCGCCAACAATACCGAGACGCAATGCCTGCCCCGACGTCAGGTGTATCGCGATATCGCCCGAATTATTGATATAGGCCTTCTGCAGATCGCGTCCGTCCACGAGTGCCATCATCACCTCGTCCGCGACCGAGCCTGCCACTGCCGCCATCGGGGTTACGAACACATGCCGGTGCGGCCAAACCGCATCCATCATACGCTTTGCAGTCGGCCCAGCGGGTGTCCAGCGCCCGGCACTTTCACCAACGGGTTTACGCAGTTCGGGCAGCTCTTCGACCAGTTCACCAAGGACCGTCTGAAACCTGTCGCGCGCCTGACGATACGCGGCGCCTACTTCTTCACGGTCGCCGAATGCTTCGATGACAAGATCGATCGGCCCATGCTGCAGATGCAACCGCCGCCCGTCGGGCAGAAGGGCTGACTGGGGAGCGTCCATCGGTGAGGGCTAAACGTCCTCGACCGCGCGGCGTTCGGCCAGCGGCCATGGGTTGTTACCTTCCCAGGCCATCGGTTTGACGCCGTGCAGGCCGCCTTCCTTCATCACGTCTCCGATCGGCTTGATATGATCTTCATACCCGCCGAGCGAAATGAACTCATCACGCTGCATCGAGAATTCGATGGGCGCAACCAGCGCCGGTGTCGGCACGTAACCGAACGAATTGTCGGGCATACGCAGCACATCGACCATCACGGTGATGCCACCGCCCGGCCAAACATAAACCGGCGCGCCGCCGCAGGTCACCCGCGTGCGCAATTCGCGTACCGAGCGCGTCAGCAGAACCGGGTTGACGGTCACGCCTGCGCGCAGGCTGCCGCCGGCACCGCCCATGAACAGCACCGTGCTCAGGGCCGGTTCGCAGTTCTCGGCGATGCGGTCGACCGACACGGCAAGTTCCGGCGGCATTTCGGCGGGCACCGGTTTCAGATCGGCGTCCAGAATAAAGTACGCCTGGTCCTCGCCCGTGGTGCTGACCATCAGCAGACGCAGACCGGGCCAGGCGATTTCAGGATCGATGCTCTCTATGATCGACAGCGGCTCGATGATATCCGTGCCGCCCCAGCCCGCGCCGGGCTCCGCGACCTGGAAATACCGTCCCGCCGTCGAGCGACGGCCACGGACGCGAATACCCGCAGGCGGCATGTCGAGGAACTTGCCCGACTGATGTTCGCTGAGCACACCCGTGATGTGATCGTCGACCACGATGACCTCATCCGCATGTCCATGCCATTGCAGCGCGAACATCCCGATAGTCGCCGAACCGCAACCGACGCGCATCCGCGCTTCCACATTGTCATCGATGACCGGCGCCTTGCCCGCCTGAACGGTCAGTGTCGCACCGCCATCGATGGTCATTTCGACCGCTTCCTTGTTGCAGAGCTTCAGCATCGCCTGACAGGTCGCGTTGCCTTCCTTCTTCGTGCCACCGGTAAGGTGATGCACGCCACCGAGCGCCAGCATCTGCGAGCCGTATTCGGCCGTGGTCACATGGCCGACGGCCTCGCCCTTCACGCGCACGGGCGCGGATTCGGGGCCGATAAAGCGGTCGGTATCAATTTTGACCTTCACACCGCAATAGCTGAACACGCCTTCGGACACGACCGTGATCATGTCGACGCCATGATGTTCGGACGACACGATGAAGGGCGCGGGTTTGTAATCCGGATAGGTCGTCGTGGCACCGATGCCGGTCACGAAAGAAGGCGACTGGAAATTGAGCGCGCCGTCCCATTCAGGCTGGATGCCGTCTTCCTGCGCGGGCAGGAACGGCACCAGATCCCCGTTTTCGTCCGAAATCTGCTGGGTGACGATCAGCGGGTCGGTCCGTATCAGCTTGCCGTCGAAGTTGCCATAGCGGTTGCACGCGCCGGTCTTGCCCTCGCGGATGCGGCACAGAACGGGGCAGGCATCGCAGGTGATCACGCCGTCGCCTTTTGTGTCCACGCTCTTGGGTGTATCGGCTTCGGTCTTCAACCAGAAGTCGGCGTTGCTTTTGGCTTCATCGCTCATTTTTTGTCTCCCTGTGCCGCCAGTATCGCCGCGCGGACGCGGGCCGGCGTTGCCGGGGCCTGCTTCATGCGCACGCCCGTTGCATGGTGGATCGCCCCGAAGATCGCCGGCGGTGTCGGGATCAGAGCAGGTTCGCCGATGCCCTTCGCGCCGTACGGTCCGGTCGGTTCGGGATCTTCGATCAGATAGACATCAATCGGCGGTACATCGCCGAAGGTCGGCATCAGATAGTCGTGCAGGTTCTCGGTCCGGCCCGGCAGGTATTCTTCCATCAGCGCGAGGCCAAGTCCCTGCGCAACACCACCATGGACCTGACCTTCTACCTGGGTCGGGTTGATCGCCGCCCCCACATCGTGGGCCGCCCAGACATGGATCACCTTGACCGTCCCCAGGTCGACATCGACCTCGACCTCGGCGATCTGTGCGCCAAACCCGTACGTGCCGTAGGGATTCCCCTGCCCCATGTCGTCGAGCGGCGTTGCCGGCGGATCGAACGTGGCCTCGCCGACGAGCACATTGCCATGCCGTTTGTCGGCGGATAGCTCGGACAGATCGATCTCACGAACGGCATCGCCGTCGGTGACGGTCAGCCGACCCTCACCGAATTCGATTGAGGCGCCATCGCCGACATTGGCAAGACGCAAAATCTGGCCGCGGAGGTCGTCGCCCGCTTCCATCGCCGCGCGACCCGATACATAGGCCTGACGCGAGGCGGAGCTTTTACCCGCATCCGCCGTCTTGTCGGTATCGCCCCAGACCAGTTCCATCTTGTCCATGCGGATGCCAAGCCCATCGGCCGCGACCTGCACCATCGTCGTATTGGTGCCTTGGCCAATATCCTGCGCGCCCGAATACAGCGTGACTGTGCCGTCGGCGGCGATACCGACATGCATGGTCGACGGGTTCGACAAAGACGTGTTGCCGCAGCCGTACCACATGCAACCAAGGCCGACGCCACGGCGCGTCACACCATCTGATTCCGAATTGAACTTGTCCGCAGCTGCGCGGGCCTTCTGCCACGGCTCGCGCAGCGCGACGAGGCACTGGTCGAGTCCGGCCGAATATTCGAGCACCTGGCCGGTCGCCGTGTCCTGCCCCTTGCGGATCGCATTGCGCAGCCGGAATTCGAGGATATCCATGCCGATTTCCTCGGCCATCATATCCATCAATGTGTCATGGGCGATGGCTGCTTGCGGAATACCGAATCCGCGGAACGCACCTGCCGGAGTTTCATTGGCAAACACGGCACGGGTCGCCGCTTCAACATGCGGCACATAGTAAGGTCCCGTCGCATGGATGGGCACGCGGTCTGTGACCGTCAGCCCCCAGGACACATAGGCCCCTGTATTGAAATCGCCCGACATGTCATAAGCAACCAGGTCGCCATCCTTTGTGCAGCCATAACGTGCCGTGATGCGCGACGGATGGCGCTTGGTCGACGCCGCCATGGATTCGATCCGCGTCCACGTGCAACGGACGGGCTTGTTCAGCACCCACGCGGCAACGCCGATCACCGGATGGACGCCAAGATCCAGCTTGCCGCCGAACCCGCCGCCACAGGCGGTCGGAATAATACGGACGGCCTCGTTCGGGATACCGATGATCTGCGCGACCTCGTCGCGGTCCATATAAGGTGCCTGGGTCGATACCGTGATCTCGAGCCGGTCGCCGACGCGCTCGGCCCAGCCGGCTTCAGGTTCGATATAGCCGTGTTCGACAAAACCGGTCACGAAACTGCCTTCGACAACGACGTCGGCGGTTTCCATCGCCGATTTGGCATCGCCTTTTTTCACAAAGCCATGGGCGAGGATGTTTCTCGGATTGGCGTCATGCATCTGATGCGCGCCGTCATCGAGCCCGGTAAACCCGAAAAGCGGCTCGCGGATTTCGTAAACAATCGGCACGTCCTCGTCGCGGATTCCGTAGACCGCCTCGTGGGTGCCCACCAATGCGACAACCGTTTCACCCTTGAAACGCACTTCGCCATCGGCAAAGGCCGGCTGATCCTTGATGTCGGGATAAATGCCATAGCCGTTATTACCGGGCACATCGGCGGCGGTGAACACGCGCTCCAGACCCGGCCATTTCTTGTAGAGGTCGTCAAAATCGCCAAGCGTGAAGGTCGCGGAATGATGCGGCGACCGGATGGTCCGCGCCCACAGCGCATCGGCCGGTGCGACATCGGCACCAAACAGCTCGGTACCGTCGACCTTGCGCACGCCGTCGGTCTTTAGCGTCCGGGCCCCCATGGCATCGCCGGCATCCGGATTGACGAACTCGACGCCGTTCGCCTGCACAACGTGCTTCACCGCATCGATGATCTTGCTGTAGCCGGTGCAGCGGCACAACACGCCGCCCATGGCGTCCATGATCTGGTCGTCATTGGGCGCCTCGTTATGTTTGAAAAGATCGGCCGCCGCCATCAGCATGCCGGGCGTGCAGATACCACACTGGGCCGCGCCGTATTCGTGAAAGGCCTGCTGCAGGCCTGACAAGCGCCCATCCGCGGACGCAAGACCTTCAACCGTCATCACATCGCGATCGGCAACCTGTGCAACGGGTACGAGGCAGGCACATACCTGTTCGCCATCGAGCAGTACCGTGCAGGCGCCGCAATCGCCGGCGTCGCAGCCGATCTTGGTACCGGTAAAGCCGAGGTCTTCGCGTAGGACATGGGCTAGGCGGCGCGCCGGGGCAGCATCGGTGACGGCGGGTTTTCCGTTTAGATTGAAAGAGATGGACATGTTTACTCCGTCAGTTCTGCGATGGCGCGGCGGACAAGCGTCAACGCTGCATCGCTGCGGTATTCGGCCGAGCCGCGAACATCGCCAATGGGCGACAGCGGCGCGATATGAGCTTCATTTACAAGCGCTGCAAGGCTGCTATCGGCAGGCTTTCCGGCAAGATCGGTTTCAAGCGCTGTCAGGCGCTTTGCGACCTCGGAACAGGACCCCACGGCAATTCGCAACCGCGCGACCGTCCCGTCCGCTGCCTTTTCAAGAACGGCGGAGACCATCACGATGGAAATCACCAGGTATTTGCGCGCGCCGAGCTTTAGAAACGCGCTGCTCGCATCCGGTCTGCAGACCGGAATATTGATCCCGAGCACCATTTCGTCCGACTTTCGCGCCGTTTTCCGGTTGCCCTGCACGAAGTCAGTAATGAGGACTTCCCGCTCTCCGGAAACCGAGCCCAGCACCACGGATGCATCAAGTGCGACCAGCCCCGGCATGCCGTCCGCCGCAGGGGACGCATTACAGATATTACCGACGATCGTGCCGGCATTCTGTATCTGCACGCCGCCGACTTCGCGCGCGGCCTGTTTCAGGGCGCGGAACCAGTCCGGCAGGTCGGCGCGGATAAGATCGGTCCAGGTCGCCATTGCACCGATATGAAAATAATCGCCGTGCTGCTCTAACCGGCGCAGACCGCTAATTCCCGTCACATCGAGGATGTCTTCATCGACTGGTTTGCCGACATTCGCCGGATAAAAATCGGTCCCGCCCGCAACAATAATGCGGTCGCCTGCGGCCAGTGCCTGCAGGGCCTCGTCGAGCTCAGTGGGTCTCAAATAGGATGACATCTGTGCCTCGGAATCCGGTTCGGATTAATTGTTTGTGTACGAACAATTATTCTTCACAGACGGGTGGCGAGTCAAGCGGTGGTTTCGATTCACTGCGCCGGCGGGTTCTACTAATCGTAAAGATGCGCTCGACTCATAAC
>CAJIYX010000059.1 GCA_905181725.1 Alphaproteobacteria bacterium UBA830 | reverse complement strand
GTCGACAAAACGGCGCACCGTTTCCTGCAGCATGCGCATCTCTTCGGGCAGCTGATAATCCATGTCTCTTCCCTCCTGATCCGGGTCTTGTTATTCGCCCGGAAAATTAATCGTCCCTCTCCCGCCGGATGGCACGGATGTCGACGGCGCAGACTCCTTCGCCGACCGCCCCCACCATCAGCGGGTTGATCTCTATATCCGAAACCTCGCCGCGCAAGTCTAGATAGGCGTTCGACAGCGCGACGGCACAATGTGCCAGCGCATCGACATCACGCGCCGGCGCGCCACGGAATGACCCGAGCAGGGCTTTGGCACGCAGGTCTCCCAGCATGTCGGCCACGTCCGCCGCCGTCACCGGAAGCAACCTGAAACTGACATCGCCGATCGCCTCGACCAGCACGCCGCCGAATCCCAGCGCCAGCACGGGGCCGAACTGCGGGTCGTCGCGCACACCGGCGATGACTTCGAGCCCGTCGACCATCTGCTGGACCATGAAACCGTCGATTTCGGCGTCCGGGTCCGCGGCGCGAAGCCGTGCCTCCATTTCCTGCGCCGCCGCAACCGCAGCATCTTCCGATGTGATATCGAGCGCGACACCGCCCACCTCCGTCTTGTGAACGGCCTGGGGCGACACGATTTTGAGCGCCACGGGAAACCCGGTTTTCGCCGCCGCCGCACCGGCAAGGGCTGCCGTCGCCGCAAATCCGGATGCCGGGCCATTGATGCCGTATGACGCCAGGGTTTCTTCAACCGATTGATCGGCGGGCACTGCGGGCACTTCCGGAAACGTCGGAATGCCGCGCCGGCGGCGTTCGGCGTAATCGCCCAGTGCGACCAGCGTGCGTCCGACTTCGGGCAGGCGCTGCAGAAACGGAATGCCCGCAGCTGTCTGAAAAGCGCGGCCGGCATCGTTGATGTTCTGCGACATGCGGTTATGCGCAACCACAGGCTTGTCGGTGGAATCCCGGATATCGCGAAAATACATAGGATCGCCCGCGCCGCCTTCGACCAGCGGCAACTGCCCCTGGACCGAAATCATGTCGATGTTCTCGTCTGCAGCGACAACCTTGCAGGCCTCGGCGAAGGCATCGAACTTCCGCGCCAGACCGGCCCCGGTATCCAGCGGATTGCTCGGCGACACACCCGAATCGATCATCTCCGCCAATCTGGCCTGGGTGGCCGGGGTGAAATCGGGCATGTCGATACCGGTCTGTTCGGCAATATCGATAAACAGGCCTTTCGCGCCACCGGAATATCCCACCAGCGCAACCCGGTTCCCCGCGGGCAAGCGGCCGGCGGAAAATGCGAGCGTCGCTTCAATCAGTTCGTCCAGCGTATCGACCAGGACGATGCCGTATTTCCGGCACATGGCGGTAAAGATGTGATCGTCGGTCGCCAGCGCGCCGGTGTGACTTTGCGCTGCCGCCTGCCCGCCCGCCGTCCGGCCGACCTTGAGCATCAGGACAGGCTTTCCGGCATCGAACGCGCGTTCCGCCGCCGCCATCAGCGCGTCCGCACGGCGCACGCCTTCGGCCATGCAGGCGATGACCTGTGTATGGTCGTCATCGACCAGAAAATTTATGTAATCGGCCATGTCGAGGTCGAGTTCGTTGCCGCTGGAAACGGCATAGGAATATCCGAGCCCGCGCGCCGCCCCCTGTTCGAGCCAGAACTGGAATGTCCCGCCCGACTGAAAGACAACCCCGACCTCTCCCACCGGCAGACCGCGGACCCGGGGCGTGGGGTAAAACAGCAGGCGCTCGGGCAACGAGATCGCACCCATGCAGTTAGGCCCCGATATGCGAAGACCCGTCCGGTCGCAGATGTCGCGCAGGGCGTCCGCGCGGGCGGCGCCGACGTCGTCGCCTCCCTCGCCAAAGCGGGAGGCGAAAATCAGTGCATTTGCCAGACCGGCTTCTGCCGCTTCGGCCAGAACGTCGACAATCGCCTCGGCGGGAATTATGACGATGGCGAGGTCGATTTTCTCCGGCAGGGAGGCGAAATCCGGATACACCTTCTGGCCCCACAATTCCGCGCGGCGCGGATTTACAAGATAGACCCGTGCCGGGAAGCCCTCATGGGCAAAATTTTCATAGATGCCTTTTGGCCAGCCAGCGCCACCGGTTTCCGAGGCCCCGACGATTGCCACCGTCTGGGGCCGGAGAAAGGACTCGACCGATCTGAACATGTGTTGCCCCCAAAAACCCTGCCTGTCCTGCACGGATGAGTATTTCGGGCGTTCCGCTGCGGGTCAACCCGGCCGCGTAAGGGGCAATTTAACCGACCGTCTGGCGGCCAGCGTTAACCATGCGTGCCTCAGATATAAAAAACATCCCGAAAGACATTGAAATCGCATGTTTTTATGGGCATCCGAGGTAATAATTCGTTAAGGTTAATCCAGTATTGGTTAACGCCCCTAGAACCGTCTGCCAAGAAGGTCCGCGTGTCGCTTCACATCCCCCGCACAACCCGATCTGAATCGTTTTCCTATATTGGTCGCGAAGGTCACGGATCGTTGCACATAGCGCTCAGCGTGCTGGTGCTCGGATTGTCCGTCGGCGTCATTTTTGGCCCGTCTGGCAATACCCAGGCAGGTCTGAGCACACCTCTGGCGGCGACGATGGCGGCGGCAATGGCGACGAGCGAAGACGCCGCACCTGTTCAGAGCGGCAAAAAATCTCTGAATATCACCGTGGCCATCACAGAGAATGGCCGGGCGAATGACCGGGACACAGCCAAAGACAATCACCTGCAGACGGCAGCGGTTCTCGAAGCGCCGAAGGAACCGATCCTCGCCTCCGTGCCGCCTGTGGTAGCGCCCGACCCGGAAAAGAAACGAAACCTCAAAGTGCGCAGCGGCGATACGCTGATGTCCATCATGCTGTCCGCCGGCATCCGACGCAACGATGCGCATGACGCAGTCAGCGCCCTCCGCGCGGTCTACGATCCCAGGAATCTCCGCGTCGGCCAACGCATCAGCCTGACACTGTCGAATGACGGGTTGCAGGAAATGCGGCTCGATCCCAGCGCCATCCGCCAGATTGCGGTCCGCCGGGACAACAATAATGCAACGTCGTTCCGGGCGTTCGAGGTACAGCGCACGCTGACACGGCGCGTCAAATTTGCCGAGGGCGTCATTACCTCCAGCCTTTACAAGGCGGCGGTTTCCAGAAAAGTCCCGCTGTCGGTTTTGGCGGAAATCATCCGGATTTACAGCTGGGATGTCGACTTTCAGCGCGAAATCCAGTCGGGCGACCAGTTCGAGGTCGCCTATGAACGGTTCGTCGATGACGAGGGCACGGTTGTCCGTCACGGCGAAGTCATCTATACGCGGCTCAACCTGTCGGGTGCTGAAAAACCGCTATACCGGTTCGAATCCCGGCCCGGCATTGTCGATTATTTTGACAACAAGGGGCGCAGCGCCAAACGCCCGCTGCTGCGCACGCCGATTGACGGCGCGCGGCTGTCTTCGCGGTTCGGCAAGCGGCGACATCCGGTTCTCGGGTATACAAAAATGCATCGCGGCGTGGACTTTGCCGCGGCAACCGGCACGCCGATTTACGCGGCGGGCGACGGCGTTATTTCCTATCGCGGACGCAAAGGCGGCTACGGCAAGTACATCCGCATTCGCCACGCCGGCGGCTTTAACACGGCTTACGCGCATATGAGCCGGTTCAAGAAAAAAGTGAATCTCGGAACCCGCGTTCGCCAGGGTCAGGTAATCGGCTATGTCGGCACCACCGGCCGGTCGACCGGCCCGCATCTGCATTATGAAATTCTTGCGGGCGGCCGCCAGGTCAACCCGCTGATGGTCAAGATGCCATCCGGCATCAAACTCGGCAAAAAATCATTCGCCAGGTTTATGGCGAAGCGCGCCAATATCGATGCGCTGGTCGCCGATCTTCAGAAAGAAACGCTGATTTCCCAGCGCTGACGGAAACGGTCCCTCCCCGCTTCATGGGCAAAAGCCTCATCGGCAGAACGGGACCGGGTATCCAAATAACCAGCGTTAAGCAGCAGACGCTGTAGTCTACTCGGCTGCCAGTTGTTCCACCGCCGCACCATTGACCACCAGCGAGTCATCTCCGACGCCGACTTTTATGGTGTCGCCGTCCTCGATACGACCTTCCAGGATCATGGTCGCCAGGGCGTTCTGCAGGCTGCGCTGGATGACCCGCTTCAACGGGCGTGCACCATAGACCGGATCGTACCCGGCATTGCCGAGCCAGGTCAGGGCGGCGTCGTCAATATCCAGAATAATGTTGCGATTATCGAGCATTGCCCGCAGCCGTCCAAGCTGAATATCCACGATATGCGTCATATGCTCGCGGGTGAGCCTGTGGAACAGCAGCACTTCATCCAACCGGTTGAGAAATTCGGGACGGAACGACGCGCGTACCAACTCCATCACGGGTTCACGCACCGCCTCGATGCTCTCGCCCTCCGGCTGGTTGGCGAGCAGCTCACTACCGAGGTTGGACGTCAGGATGATCAGCGTGTTGCGAAAATCGACGGTCCGGCCCTGGCCGTCAGTCAGACGACCGTCATCCAGCACCTGCAGCAGCACGTTGAACACGTCGGGATGCGCCTTTTCGACCTCGTCCAACAGCACCACCTGATAGGGGCGCCGGCGCACGGCTTCGGTTAGCGCGCCGCCTTCTTCATAGCCGACATAGCCGGGAGGCGCACCGATCAGGCGGGCCACGGAATGCTTTTCCATGTATTCCGACATGTCCAGGCGCACCATCGCCGCATCGTCGTCGAACAGAAACGATGCCAGCGCCTTGGTCAGTTCAGTCTTGCCGACACCCGTCGGGCCGAGGAACAGGAACGAGCCCAACGGACGGTTAGGATCCTGCAATCCAGCGCGGGCGCGACGCACCGCGTTACTGACCGCAACGACTGCTTCTTCCTGACCGATGACGCGCGTGGCCAGCATCTCTTCCATCTGGAGCAGCTTTTCACGCTCGCCTTCGAGCATCTTGTCGACCGGAATTCCGGTCCAGCGCGACACGATCGCAGCGATGTCGTTATCCGTGACCTCTTCGTCGACCATCCGGTTACCGGTGCCGTCGTTCTCGACATCGTCTTCGAGCTTTTTCTCAAGATCGGGGATAATGCCATAGGCCAGTTCACCGGCACGGGCCAGATCGCCGTCCCGCTGGGCGCGGACGAGATCCATACGCGCGGCGTCGAGGTTTTCCTTCACCTTCTGCGCACCCGCCAACTCATCCTTTTCGGACTCCCAGATCCGCGTCAGCTCAGCGGATTTTCCCTCCAGATCGGCAAGATCGATTTCGAGTTTACCGAGCCGGTCCCGAGATGCCTTATCGGTTTCCTTCTTCAGTGCTTCGCGCTCGATCTTGAGTTGGATGATTTTCCGGTCCAGCTCGTCAATCTCTTCCGGTTTGGAATCTACTTCCATCCGGAGACGTGATGATGCCTCATCGACAAGGTCAATCGCCTTGTCGGGCAGGAACCGATCCGTGATATAGCGGTTCGACAGCGTCGCCGCCGATACAATGGCTGAATCGGTGATCCGCACGCCGTGATGGACCTCGTATTTTTCCTTCAGCCCACGCAGGATCGAGATCGTATCCTCGACCGTCGGTTCTGACACCAGTACGGTCTGGAACCGCCGCGCAAGGGCCGCGTCTTTTTCGATATGCTTGCGGTATTCGTCGAGCGTGGTCGCACCGATACAGTGCAGCTCGCCGCGCGCGAGGGCCGGTTTGAGCATGTTCGATGCATCCATCGACCCTTCGGCAGCACCTGCCCCGACCAGCGTGTGCAGCTCATCGATGAACAGGATGATCTCACCCGCTTCGGATTCGATCTCCTGCAGGACCGCTTTCAGGCGTTCCTCGAACTCGCCGCGAAATTTCGCGCCGGCAATCAATGCGCCGAGGTCGAGCGACATCAGCCGCTTGCTGCGCAGGCTTTCAGGTACATCGCCGTTGACGATGCGCTGGGCCAGACCTTCGACAATGGCGGTCTTGCCGACGCCGGGCTCACCGATCAGGACCGGATTGTTTTTCGTCCGGCGCGACAGCACCTGTATCGTACGGCGAATTTCCTCGTCCCGCCCGATGACGGGATCGATCTTGCCGGACCGCGCCCGCTCGGTCAGGTCGGTCGCGTATTTATTCAGCGCCTCATAGGAATCTTCTGCCGTGGCGCTATCGGCCCTCCGGCCCTTGCGCACGTCCTCAATCGCGCTGTTCAGTGACTGGGGCGTGACACCTCCCTTCGACAGTACATCTGCCGACGGCGTGCCGGCGGCCATGGCAAGTGCCAACAGGAGGCGTTCGGTGGTGACGAAACTGTCACCGGCCTTATCGGCGATTTCCTTCGCGCTTTCGAACAGCCGGGCCATTTCGGGCGCCAGATAGATCTGCGTAGCCCCCGATCCTTCAACCTTGGGGATTTTGGCGAGCGCGGCTTCGACGCCGTCACGGGCAACCTTCGGGTCACCGCCGGCAGCGGAGATAAGATTCGATGCCAGGCCTTCCTTGTCATCAAGAAGAACCTTGAGCAGATGCTCCGGCTTGAAATGCTGGTGATTACCGGCGAGCGCCGAAGACTGTGCAGCCTGCACGAACCCACGCGCCTTTTCTGTGTAGGACTCAAACTCCATAATCTGCAACTCCATTTTCAGACATTGCGACAAATGCCCCCGCTAAGCGGCAGGCGTATGCTTGGACCCGGAGACCGGCGTCCATTGCAGATATGGGAAATAATGAAAACCTTACAAGCCCGCCCATGCCGGTTCATCGGGCGAATACTGCCCGGTAAAGACATGTTCTGACTTGATCAGAGTTAGAGCAGGGTTAATAGGGGCTTAATCCTGACAGGGCTTTCGCACCCCGTAAGCGGGGTTTTTAGCACTCGGCCAGCGGCAATCGGTATCGCTATTAGACGCTGGCGCCTTTTTCTGCGTCGGAAATGTCTTTAGACGCCGGCTTTTCTGCCCCGTCATCTGACACTGAAGCATCAGTCGAGGCGGCGTCAGGCTTAGTTTTTTCCGCCGATGCTTTGTCTACGGATTCTTTCGGACGGCGACTACCGCGGCTGTTCCGACGACGCGGCCGACCGGACGCACCGGCCGTCTCGCTGCCCTTCTCGCTGGCCGTCTTGCTGGCTGAATCACTAGCCGACGCCGACTCGTTTTCAGTCGTATCGGCCTTTTCCGCAGATGCCGAGTCTTCGGAACCGCCTTCGGTGGGCTCGGCGCTGTCTGCCTGCTTGGCATCGACGTTATTCCCGCCTCTGGCGTCCTCGTCGTCAGCTGACTGCTGATCATCGCCCTGAATCCCGTTCTGAATGCCGTTCTGATTACCGTTCTGGGCATTCTGGGAGTTATCGCCGCCCTGCTGATCGTTGGGCGCATTCTGCTGCTGACGCTGTTGTTCGTTCGCCGCATTCGCATTCATGATGCGATAATAATGTTCCGCGAACTGATAATAGCTCTCGGCGTCGATCCGGTCGCCGGACAGAGTAGCGTCGCGCGCCAGGGTCAGATATTTCTCGACCACCTGCGCAGCATTGCCACGGACCTTTACGTCAGGTCCGTTGCTTTCATAAGATTGATTGCGGGAACCACCGCCTTTTCGGGCGTTGTTGTTATTGTTGTTGCTCCTGCCCCGCATCCGGTTCTTGTTGTTCTGGCCCTGTCTCATAGCGCCTTCATATCCATTTCCATAAAGATTTTTCCGCCCCACACCGACGTCGCCTTTGCCAATTCCATTGGCCAGCTGCCGAAGGTCGGGAGAGTGGCTGTAGGTTGCAGGGTGTTTCAAGCTGGGGGCAAACGACTCATTTTGCCCTACCCAGAAAACGCACACTAGTGGGGAATCAGACCGTTTCCAACCCTTTTTTTCCAACGTCCGTTAACCATTCGGGCATCGGTTCCATCGCAAATGAGAGAGCCCGCACATGCCCGCCAAGATCGTTCCGTGTATCGACAGGCCTGAAGCCGCTCATCTTGAATATTGACGTGACGTCATTCTGCTGCCCGGCGCCTATCTCGAGCACGACAACACCGGAAGGCGACAGCATCGGCACGACGCGTGGGGCGAGCGCACGATAGGCACCGAGCCCATCGGCGCCGCCATCAAGGGCTGCTGAAGGATCGTACGCCGCCACTTCGGGCGCCAGTCCGGCGATCTCGTCGGTTGTAATATAGGGTGGGTTCGACAGGACCATATCGAACGGGCCTTCGATACCGTCGGTCCAGTCAGTGCAGACGAACCGCGCGCGCTCCGTCAGTCCGAGGCTTTCAGCATTCCGTGACGCCACCTCGATCGCCCCCGCCGCGATGTCCGAGCCGACACCCCTCGCATCGGGCAAATCGGTGAGCACCGACAAAAGCAGGCAGCCCGTGCCGGTACCAAGATCGAGAAACCGGAGGGCGCCGGGAAACGCCCGCCCATACGCCACCGCCAGCTCGACAATCGCCTCGCTGTCGGGACGGGGTTCGAGGGTTTCCGGACCGAGCCCGAAATCCAGACTGCGGAATTCGCGTGACCCGAGGATCCGTGCAACAGGCTCGCGGGCACTGCGCCGCCCGATCATCAACCGGAAGCGCGCCTGAACGTCCGCATCGACCGGGCGATGAGGCTCCAGTAGCATATCTTCACGTGAGAGATCAAAAGCCGCTGCGGCCAGAATGCGCGCATCCACCATCGCGTCCGGCACACCGGCGGTGCGCAAATCTTCAGCCGCCAGGCGGAGTACGCCCGACAGGGTAAGTAACTCAGGCGTCACGTCACCTCGGCAAGTTTACGGGCCTGATCTTCCGCTGTCAGCGCATCGACGATCTCATCCAGCGCTTCGCCCTCCAGCACCTTGTCCAGCTTGTGCAATGTCAGATTGATCCGATGATCGGAGACCCGGCCCTGCGGAAAGTTATAGGTGCGAATACGCTCCGACCGGTCACCCGAACCGACCTGGTTCTTGCGGTCTTCGGCACGCGCGGAGGCCTGGGCCTCTCGTTCCGCATCATAGATCCGCGCCCGTAGAATTTTGAGCGCCTTGGCCCGGTTCTTGTGCTGGGATTTTTCATCCTGCTGCTGAACCACGATACCGGTCGGCAGATGGGTGATACGCACGGCGCTGTCCGTGGTGTTTACGTGCTGGCCGCCGGCGCCCTGCGCACGGTAGGTATCGACGCGGATATCCTTGTCTTCGAGCCGGACATCAACCTCCTCGGCTTCGGGCAGAACCGCGATCGTGGCGGCAGAGGTATGAATGCGTCCGCCGGATTCGGTTTCCGGTACGCGCTGAACCCGGTGGACGCCGGATTCGTATTTAAGCCGGGCGAACACCCCCCTGCCGCTGATCTCGACCGAGGCATCTTTGATCCCGCCGATCCCGGTCTCCGCCACGCTCATGATCTCGAATTTCCAGCCATGCTTATCGGCAAAGCGCTGATACATCCTCAGCAGGTCCGCGGCGAACAGCGCGGCCTCGTCGCCGCCAGTGCCGGCGCGCACTTCGAGGATCGCGTTCTTGTCATCCGCAACATCGCGCGGCAACAGCATGATCTGGAGTTTTTTCTCGATCTCCGGTACGCGATGCGTCATTTCCTGAAATTCGGCTTGGGCCATCGATTTCATCTCATCGTCGCTGTCAGGATCGGCGATAAGCCCCGCCAGGTCGCCGGCCTCGTACTGCGCGGCACGAAGCTCGCCGATACAGGCAACAACAGGGTCGAGCTCGGCGAATTCCTTCGACATACGCACGAAACCTTCCGAATCCGTCATGTCGCCGCGCGACATCAGATCCGACAATTCACTGTGCCGCGACACGATCTGGTCCAGTCTTTCGTCGAGGCTCACGATTTATTCTCCTTTTCGGTCCCGGCATTCCGATCGTTCGGCAGCGCCGATTTAACCCGGGACTCAATATCAAACAAATGCCGCAGCAGTTTTTCCGCCTGTAATCCGGCGGGATCATTTTCGGCGGAAAGCGCGCGCAACGCTTCCGACGGCGCGTGTAACAACCGGTTTACCAGGCGGCGGGTCACATCCTCCAACACTGGGTCCGCCGATGGCAATTCCGCAAGCACATCGGCCCGGACACGTTCGAAATGTGCCCGCAATGCCGTCACGGCTGGCGTCGCGTTGCGCTCTGCCGTCGCGCGCCGGAACCCCTCGACCTCCTCGCCGACGATCGCTTCCGCGTCTTCGGCAGCCCGGTGGCGCGACGACCTGCCTTCGAGGGCAATCCTTTCCAGGTCGTCCAGCGAATAGACAAACGCCCCATCCAGATCGTTCACGGCCGGGTCGACATCGGACGGGATCGCCGCATCCACAAACAAGATGGGCCGGCGGCGACGCTGGGCAAGTGCTGCCGCCGCCATGCCACGATCGAAAAGATGCCGTCCCGCCCCAAGCGATGTGACGACGATATCGGCATCGGGCAGCAGGGCCGGCAGATCGTCCAGCACACCGTAATGGCATTCATAGCGCCGGGCGCCGATTTCCGCACGCGCGTGGCTACGCGCTACAACTGTCAAACGCGTCAGGCCGGCGGCGCGTAACTGGTCGACGATCAGCTCACCCATCTCACCGCCGGTCACAAGTATCGCACCGACACGCGACAGATCGCCCTGAACATCGCGCGCGACCTGCGATGCACAGGCAGCCATGGATACAGAGCGTTCTCCGATCGGCGTTTCGGACCGGATACGTTTCGCAGCACCATTCGCCGCCTGAATAATCGCGCTCAACCCGCTACCGACATGATCGTGTGCGGTTGCGATCCGCACCGCATCGCGCAATTGTCCCGTCACCTCGGGTTCACCGACAATCGGGCTGTCCAGCGATGCCGCGACCCGAAACAGGTGCCGCAGCGCATCCTCGCCCTCATGGCCATAGGTTTCGCTCGCAAAGAGCTTCGCATCGAACCCACCGAGATCGGCCAACACGCCGATCGCCCCCCGTCGTGCCGCATCGCAATTATCTGCAAGACCGAATATCTCGGTGCGGGCACAGGTCGACATGGCAACCGCCTCGGAAAAGCCTGCCGCAGAAACCTTTTTCAATAACCCGGGAAGGTCGTCTTCAGAGATGAAAAGCCTGTCGCGCGTCGCCTCGGAGCTTGTCCTGTGACTGGCACCAACGACGACGAGACGGCTGAGAACCCGCTCGTCTGCCACTGGATTACTAACGAAACTGTTCGAGGCGGTCGCGCAGCGCGGTCAGCGGAACAAGTTCCTGTTCGCCGGAGTCAAGATCGCGCACGGTCGCCGCGTTCTGTTCAAGTTCATCATCGCCGAGAATTACAGCCGCTCGCGCGTTGATGTTATTCGCCCGTTTCATCCGCTGCTTCATCTTGCCGCGAAAACCGAGATCGACCGGCACGCCGGACCGACGCAGCTCGTCCGTCAGTTTGAGCGCCACCGCTTCCGCCGCGTCACCCAGCGGAATAACCGCCACGGCACGGGGTTTTTCCGGTCCGTCGCCAATCAGCATCGACAGACGTTCGATCCCCGATGCCCAGCCGACGCCGGGCGTGGACGGCCCACCCATCTGTTCGACAAGTCCGTCATAGCGCCCACCGGCAAGCACAGCGCTTTGAGCGCCAAGCGCATCGGTCGTGAATTCGAATGCGGTATGGCAATAGTAATCCAGACCGCGAACCAGGCGCGAATTCCGCTGCCAGGCAATCCCGAGCGCATCCAGCCCGGTGCAGACCTCGACAAAAAAATCGCTCGATTCTGCATCCAGACTGTCATCGAATTCAGGCGCGTCGACCACAATCGCGCGGTCGCCCTCGTTCTTCGAATCCAGAATGCGCAGCGGATTACGATCGAGACGCTGCTGGCTGTCTTCGGACAGATCCCCGCGGCGGTCGCTGAAATACTCGACCAGCACGTCGCGATAGGCGGTACGGCTGTCGGTATTACCGAGCGTGTTGAGCTCAAGCTGTGTGCTTCCCTGCACGCCCAGTTCGTCGAGGATGGCAGCCCCCAACGCGATGACTTCGATGTCGCCAATGGGCTCGGCGACGCCCAGCAGTTCCACACCAATCTGGTGAAACTGCCGCAGGCGCCCCTTTTGCGGTCGCTCATAGCGGAACATCGGTCCTGAATAGAAGAACTTCAGCGGCAGATTCTGGCTGAGCCCGCCCGAGATCAGCGCCCGGGCGATGCCTGCCGTTCCTTCGGGACGGAGCGTGATCTGATCGCCGCCCTTGTCGGTGAAGGTATACATTTCCTTGGTGACGATATCCGACGTCTCGCCCAGCGTGCGCGCGAACACGTCGCTGAATTCGAAAATTGGTGTGGCCGCTTCTTCATAGCCGTAGCGCGCGGCCATATTCCTGCCGGTATCGGTTACATGCCGGGCACGACGTGCCTCATCTGGCAGGATGTCATGGGTACCGCGGACGGGTTGAAGAGACGCCATATCTGAAAATCTGCAACTGCTGAAAAGGGTGAGCGGTTTGACCGTCCTGCCTTATAGCGTATTCGCGGAACAGACCATAGAACGGATGAAGCCGACGGAGCGCGGACGGAAAGCTTCGCTAATTAATACCACTCAGCAGTTTCTCGCCGTCCAGCGGGATATTCCGGCGAATCTCACCAATCGGGCCGAGTGACGGAGCGCGCTTTCCGCCGACCGTGATCTGCAATCCCCCGGCATTGCCAGTTTCCAGAATCAGGTCGGCGCCGGACGGCACTTCGTAGCTGTCGCCGCGCCGCATCAGCTGGGAAAACAGGGGCTGGTTATCGCTGGTACGAACGGCGACATAGCTGTCCGCCGTTGCGCGTACGACGATCCGGACACCGCCGCCGGGCAGCCCGGGCGATGACGGTGTTTCAGACGAAGTCCGGGACGCGGTTTCGGTCGGCGCAGGATTGCTGGAGACGCTCGGCGCAGTATCGGGACGGGATGGCGGGCTGACGGCGGCCGTTCTGACCGCATTTTCAACAACGGGGGCTACGATTGGGGCTGGGGCGGAGGCTGCCGCGTCAGTCGGCGCTGGTGTCGGTGTTTGCGCGACAGGTTCAGGCACGGGCGCAGCAGCGGGTATCACCGGAGGTACCGGTTCGGCGGGTGTGGCTGGAACGACGGCTGCCAGCACGGGTTTCTTAACAGGTTTTGGGGCAGGCATCGCCTCTGCCACCACTGGGGTAACCGCAACCGCCGGCTGTTCAAAAGTCGCTGCTGCTGGTTCGGGCTGTTGCTCAGAACCCGGCGACGCCGTGGATGTCGCAGGGGATGTCGCCGGGGAATCTACTGCCGCCGCAACCGGTTCCGAGGCGGGTTGTGCGGACGTGACCGTATTTGCCGGTCCTGTTTCGGCGGCCGTTATCTCTGGCGTTTGTTTGGGGGGCATCGTCTGTGACGCAGTATCCGATGTAGATTCAGGTGCGGCCGGGCTTTTCGCTACTTCGGTCGGCGCCGTCTGATTTTTGGCGTCATCGACCAGACTCGAAAGCTCCTTGGGCAAGCTGGCAACCGTTTCCATCGGGCCTTTTCCGGTGCCGGACAGGTAGTACCAGCCGCCATAGGCCGCGGCGGCGATGATGGCGGCAACGAGCAGTATCGACGCCGTGGGAAGGCGCCCTTCCTCGACCGGTGACGGAAGGTGAAGCTGGGGCTGGCTACTGATTTCAGCACCGGCCATTTTAAAACGGCGTACAATTTCGTTGCCTTCAAGGCCGAGAAAATCCGAATAAGAGCGCAAAAACCCGCTGACATAGGCATTGCCCGGCAGATCTGAAAGACGCCCCGATTCAATCGCTTCGAGATAGACTAGGCGGATGCGCAGGTCGCGGGCAACCGCATCGAGCTCATGCCCGAGGTTTTCGCGCATTTCGCGCATCATCGCGCCAAGCTCGGCAGCGTCGAAACTGTCCGTTTCCGGCGGCGTCTTCGCGTTCATTATTAAATGCGCTCCTCACGCATTGGGTTTCCGTCTTGGACGGAATTCACGCCTCGTCCCGGCAGAAAACTACCGCGGAGTTCTAAAATTACTCTTACTGACTACCCCTAGGATAACTGCCCATTAACTTGATCACAGAAATAACAACGAAATCAATCAGATATCAATCTAAAACGGCGTCCGAAACAAACCTTCAGGTTTCCAGGACAATCCCGTGATCGAGAGCGAACGCACCGAGTTTGCGCCGCAGGCTGTGATCCGGCGATTTTAACAGCGTGTTCATATAGGCGCCGACTTCCGCCGTATCCATCGTCAACGTCATCGCCTTCACCGCCCCGAAGGCCGAGGGTGACAGCGATAGAGACCGCATGCCGATGCCCAGAAGCGCCATCGCCTCAAGCGGATCGCCCGCCATTTCTCCACATAACGATACCGGCACACCGGCATCGTCACATTTCCGCAGGATGTCGCGCACGGCGGATAACAGCGCCGGCGACAGAACATCGTACCGGTCGGCAACGCGCGGATTGCCCCGATCGATGGCAAACAGGAACTGAAACAGGTCGTTGCTGCCAATCGACAGAAAATCAAGATGCGGCAACAACGCGTCGAGCTGCCAGATCAGTCCCGGCACTTCGAGCATCGCGCCCACCCGGATGTTCGACGGCGGCGCGAGGCCTTCGGCGTTACGCCGATCGATGCGTTCACGTTCCATACGCAGAACGTTAACAGCGGTCTTGAACTCGGCGACCTCGGCGATCATCGGGAACATGACATAGAGGTCTTGGCCGGATGCGGCACGCAGCATGGCACGCAGCTGCTGGCGCAACATACCCGGACGATCGAGCCCGACACGGATCGAACGCCAGCCCAATGCCGGGTTTTCGTCTTTGCTGTCCTGCAGGTAAGGCAGTTGCTTGTCACCGCCGATATCGAGGGTGCGGAAATGTACCGGTTTGCCGTCGGCCTGCGCGAGCACTTCGCTGTATATCCGCGTCTGCTGCGCGAGATCGGGGAAGGTCGACCGTACCATGAAAGGAATTTCGGTCCTAAACAGACCGACACTGTCGGCACCGGTCTCACCCAGCCACTGCATGTCGGCGGGCATCCCGCAATTGATGCTGAGCGATATCGGCACGCCATCGCGCGTGACGGTCTTCAGACCCCGCATCGATGCGTAAAGGCTGCGGCGCTGTTCGCTGGCCTTCAGTGTATCGGTCATTATCGTCCGGACGCTCTCGGTCGGGCGTACGAATATCTGGCCGTTATCGCCGTCGACAATGATCGGGTCACCCGGATCAACGCTTTTCATCAGCCCGTCGACTTTCGCAATAACCGGAATATCCAGCGCCCGCGCGATGATCGAGACGTGCGATGTCACGCCGCCTTCTTCGGTCACCAGCGCACGCACCCGTGAGGTGTCGTAATCCAGCAATTCCGCCGGCCCCAGGTTCCGGGCGACCAAAATGATGTTGTCGGGCAGGTCATGATGCCCGACCCCACCGCCAAGGTGCTGCATCAGGCGGATCGCGACATCTTCAAGATCGCTGAGCCGTTCGCTCAGATAAGGATCGCTGACACTGCGCATACGCGCGACGGTGTCTTCACGCACCTGTTGAACCGCGGCGTCCGCGGTCAGCCCGCTGTCGATACCCTCGCGGATACGCCGCAGCCATCCACGATCTTCGGCGAACCGGCGGTAGGAATCAAGGACTTCATGGTGTTCGCCGGCGGCGCGCAGACGCGACGATGTCAACAGCTCGTCGATGGCAGCATGCATGGCGGTCATCGCCTCGCGCAGACGCTCATGCTCAACAGCGGCGTCATCGGCGAACATTTGGCGGATGCTGACATTTGGCGTATGGAGCACCGCTTCCCCCACCGCGAGACCGCCATTGATCGCCAGACCCGCATGACGCGACGACCGGAAAGACCGCCCGCCACCCAGCTGCGCGCTGGCGTCGGCGTTGACCAGGTTGCCCGATGCGATGATCTCGGCAATGACAACCGCGATGATCTGAAGTGCTTCTTCCTCATCGTCGGAATAGGTGCGCTTGTCACCGTTCTGAATAACCAGCACACCGCGCACTCGCCCGCCCCGGATAACCGGGACGCCGACAAGGGACGCAAAGACCTCTTCACCGGTTTCGGGGCGGTAGCTGAAATTGGGATGGGCCTGCGCGTCGGGCAGGTTCAGCGGTTCTGCCGTCAGCGCGATCGTACCGACAAGACCTTCACCCAGTTGCAGGCGTGTCACATGGACCGAATCGGGGTTCAGGCCCTGCGTCGCAAAAAGCTCAAGGACATCACCGGCGCGCTGAATATAGATAGAACACACTTCGGCGGCCATTTCGGCGGCAACGATCTTGACGATTTCGTTGAGCCGGTCCTGTGCCGATCCTGACCCCGCCATTACCTGGCGGAGACGACGCAGTGCCGTGCGGTGCCCTGTGTTGGGGCTGCCGTCCACTACGCTGTGGCCTTCGCCCGACCCCTGCCTTCGAGCGCGGCAAGCGCCTGGTCTACAAGTTCTTTCAGAATTTCGGCGGCCGGCTGAATGGATTTGACCATGCCGACGCTCTGCCCGGCCATCAGCGAGCCGGCCTCGACATCGCCATCGACCACGGCGCGACGTAGCGCGCCGGCCCAGTAATGTTCGATCTTCAGTTGGGCGGCGGTCTGGTCCAGTTCGCCCCGGCGGAAAGAATCGATCACTTCGCGCTGGGTTTCCTGGAATTCACGCGTCGCGTCGTTCTGAAGCGCGCGGACCGGAATGACCGGAAATTCGGGATCGAGCTGCACCGACGGCATGGCATCGCGCGCCGAGGCCCGGATGAACGCCTTCTTGAATTTTTCATGCGCGATGGATTCTTCGGCACAGACAAACCGCGTGCCGAGCTGACAGCCCGACGCACCCATTTCCAGATAGCCGACGACCGCATCGCCAAGCGCGATCCCGCCGGCGATAAACACCGGCACATCATGAATATGCGGCAGAATTTCCTGTGCCAGTACACTGGTCGCCACCGGGCCGATATGACCGCCGGCTTCGGCGCCCTCGATCACCAGCGCATCGGCGCCCTGACGGATCAGACGTTTCGCCAGTGCCAGCGTCGGCGCAAAACAGACGACCTTCGCGCCGCCTTCTTTAGCCCGCGCGATCGCCGGCCCACCGGGCAGGCCACCCGCCAGAATGATATGGCCGACTTTGTGCTGCAGACAGATATCGATCAGCTCGTTGAGTTGCGGATGCATCGTGATCAGGTTCACGCCGAAAGGCTTGTCGGTCAGGGCCGCTGTGGCCGCGATCTCGGTGTCCAGTAGCTCAGGCGTCATTGCACCGCAGGCAACCACGCCGAACCCTCCGCCATTCGATAGCGCCGATACCAGGTTACGCTCGGATACCCAGGTCATCGCGCCGGCCAGGATGGCATAGTCGGTGCCGAGAAAATCCCGGCCCCGTTTCCACAGGTCGTCCAGCTGTGCTGCAGGTGCGGTCATGTTCATTATTCTTGTCCGTTTCTAAACAGCGTCCAGCCCGTACGCCGTATGCAGGGAGCGCAGGGCCAGTTCGGTATAGGCGTCCGATACGAGGACGCTGATTTTTATTTCCGAGGTCGAAATGACCTGGATGTTGATTCCCTTATCGGCCAGCGCCTGGAACATGCGCATGGCGACACCCGCATGGCTGCGCATGCCGACACCGACCACCGAAATCTTTACGACATCAGGATCCCCGACCACGCGCTCAAAGCCGAGGCGATCCTGAGCCGCTTCGAGAACCTCCATGGTCCGCGCCAGATCGTCCTTCGGCACCGTGAAGGTCAGATCGGTGGCGTTGCCGTCTTCGGAGACATTCTGGACGATCATGTCGACGATAATGCTCGCCTCGGAGAGCGGCCCGAAAATAGCGGCGGCAATACCGGGATTATCCGGCACCCGTACCAGTGTGATCTTCGCTTCGTTTCCGCTATGCGCGATACCGCTGACGATTTCCTGTTCCACGATTTCTTCCTCATCGACAACCAGAGTTCCGGGGGCGTCCTCAAAACTGGACAGCACCTGCAGGCGGACCCTGTGGTTCATGGCAAGCTCGACCGACCTGGTCTGGAGCACCTTGGCGCCCAGCGACGCCATTTCCAGCATTTCCTCATACGTGATCTTGTCGAGCTTTCGCGCCCGGGTAACGATGCGCGGATCGCTGGTATAGATGCCGTCCACATCGGTATAGATATCACATCTGTCAGCATTGATCGCCGCGGCAAGTGCGACGGCCGATGTATCGGAGCCGCCCCGGCCAAGCGTCGTAATACGATTATCCGATGCGATACCCTGAAAGCCTGCCATGACGGCAACCTGTCCGAGACCGAACCGGCGCACGATCTCGTCGGCTTTGACATCCAGAATGCGGGCGCGGCCGTGCATATCATCCGTCTCCATCGGAATCTGCCAGCCCAGCCAGGATCGCGCATCGACGCCGATATCCTGCAACGCCATCGCCATCAGACCGACAGTGACCTGCTCACCTGCGGACACCACGACATCGTATTCCCGCGCGTCGTGCATGGGCGATACCGCGCGGGTCCACTCGACCAACTGGTTGGTCGTCCCCGACATGGCGGAGACCACCACGGCAACTTCATCGCCCGCGTCGACAGCACGTTTGACGCGCTGCGCCGCCGCCTTGATGCGGTCGATATCGGCCACTGACGTGCCGCCGAATTTTTGCACGATACGCGCCATTACGGCTCCTCAAACAGCTACCGCGCCGCTTTCGCCCAGTCCCGGTCAACGCCCCGTCCAATGTTTCGATCAGCCGGCCAGTGAGCGTAATGTGGGGCAATTTCAAGGCATTCGGATGAAATACCTAAAAGGGACTCGCTTGCCCCCCGCAGCGCGGGCGCATACATACTCGGATGAACCTTTACAGGCAAGTACGCGTACCCTTCGTGCAACCGCTACCCGCAGCAAAGGCGCAGACCGTGCAGACAGCGCAGACAACCATCGACGCCGACGAAGTCGCCCGTTTTTCCGCAATGGCGGACGAGTGGTGGGATCCCACGGGCAAGTTCAAACCACTGCACAAGTTCAACCCGATCCGGCTCGGCTACATCCGGGACCGGCTATGCGACCATTTCGACCGCGATGCGCACTCGCTGACACCACTCGAAGGCCTGACACTGCTGGATGTCGGCTGCGGTGGCGGGTTGATATCGGAACCGCTTGCCCGCATGGGCGCCAAGGTTACCGGGATCGACGCATCGGAAAAGAATATCGGCACCGCGCAGGCGCACGCAGCACGCAGCGGCGTCGAGGTCGATTACCGCTGCACCACCGCCGAAGACCTGCACGCCGCAGGCGAGATATTCGATATCGTCCTGTCGCTTGAAGTCGTTGAACATGTCGCCGATGTCGATCTTTTCCTCGATTCCTGCGCCGCACTTGCGCGCGACGGCGGCGCGATGACCCTGGCGACCCTCAACCGCACGCCCAAGGCATTCATGTTCGGCATTGTCGGCGCCGAATACGTGATGCGCTGGCTGCCGCGCGGCACCCATGACTGGAAAAAATTCGTCCGCCCGTCTGAACTGGCCCGCGGCCTTCGCCGGAACGGGATCGATGTGGCCGATATCTCCGGCCTGTCATACAATCCGCTGACCGACGAATGGCGCGTCAGCGGCGACGTGTCCGTGAACTACATTCTGTTTGGGACTAAATAGTCTTTCAGGGCCTGTTGCAGGCCCAGATGACGTTTTGAACCTCGGCCAGACGCGCAAAGCGCGCAAGCTCGGCGTCGAGCTTATCCCACCGGGACGGTGACCATTTCACTCCGGGCTCGGGCCAGAAGGCCAGAACGTTCAGCGCGCCTTCGGCCCGGTCTCCCTTTACCTCTATCCGCCCGACGAACCTGTCGCCTTCGAGCAACGGATACACATAATATCCCCACACGCGCTTTGCCGCGGGAACGAACATTTCAACCCGGTAATCAAATCCGAAGAGACGTTTCAGACGGGTGCGATCGCGGATAACCGGGTCGAACGGATTCAAAATCCGCAACCGCGATGTCGGCGTATCGGTTTGCGCCAGACGTGCGCCGATATCGGCCGCCGCGAACGCGTTGCTCCACGATCCATCCGCGGCCTGGACTTCGACCGGCATGACCGAAGGTCCTGCCCGGCCGCCCCCCCGTCCAGTAGCCTGGCCTATCCATGTCTTTACCTCGGCCGCGCCCACTGCCTCCCAGAACCGTTGGATCTCGCCCGGCGTGGCGAACCCCAAGCGGTCGAGCGCTGCTGCGCATAACCAGTCGATCTGCGTCTCGTCAGCAGGGTCCTGTGTCAGGAGATCTGCCGGAATCACCCGTTCGGACAAGTCATAGTATTTGTTGAAATTGATCCGGTGCGACGTCGCAAGATCACCCGCATACCACATGTAATCGAGCGCGAGTTTATGCGGCGGGCGCGCCCACATCTTGCCGCGGTCGGCTACCTTTGTGTCGAACGCATGGGTCGAAAGCGGGCCTTCATCGGCAATGCGTTTACGGATCGCATCGCGCGCGTCCGCGCCGGGCACCGATGAAAAATACTTTGAGCGTTCTCTCTTCTCCTTGAGCCGGCGGAACTGACGTTGCCACATCGAGTAGAATTCCATCGGCAGAACCGACGCATCATGTGTGAAATGTTCAAACACGCCGCGCTCTTCCGCCAGCAGCCGGTTCAGCATCGGCTCCCGGTAATGCTGGTTACGCGACCAGATTATGTGGTGATGGGCGCGCGACACCACGCGGATGGTGTCGAGCTGGACGAAGCCCAGCCGGCGCACAATCGCCAGGTTGTCCGGTTCGCCGACAAGTGGTGTGCCCAGACCCTGCGCGTCGAGCCAGAGCCGGCGCGCGTCGCGATTGCCGATCCTAAACGGCAATGGTCCGTTGCCGATACGCCCGAGACATTATGCGTCCGACTTGCCGGTCCAGGGGATGCGCTGAAAATCGACGCCTTCGTCGACGAGTTCCTCGGCCTCTTCCGGCGTCGCCTCGCCATAGATCGACCGCGCCTCGGTCTCTCCGTAGTGGATCTTGCGCGCCTCTTCTGGGAACGTATCCCCGACATAGTCGCTGTTTTCCTCGACGTTCTTTTTGAATTCGTGCAGCGCTTCGACGAACTCGGCAAATTTACCGTCGGAGGTATCCATTGCTGCATTCGGGGCAGCATTCGGCCCGTCGCTCGGGGGGCGATCTGGAGCACCGATGGGCGGGGCGTCGTCCTTGCCCTTGCGAATACCGGCGACATTAGGCGCCATCATCGCCTTTTGCACCTTGGTATCGCCGCAGACCGGGCAGGTCACGGCACCGGCGTCGACCTGTTCACCGAACGAGTCGGAATCCCTGAACCAGCCTTCGAAAACGTGCTCGTTGCTGCAGCTTACGTCGAATACAATCATGCCCCTGAAATTAAGGTAGATTCGGCGTTTGCCAAGGCCTATTTTTAACAAATATTACAATGAGTTATCAAAATCCATGACAACCACGCCTACCCTGCCACCACAGTCGCCCTGGGTCGAACGCTGTGCGGCGCTGATACCGCCGGGTGGGATTGTGCTCGATATCGCCTGCGGCACGGGCCGTCATACTCATTTTCTGGCGGCAGCGGGATACCAGGTCACTGCCATCGACCGGGACACATCGCGCCTGATCCCGCGCACCGGTATAGAGATTGTGGAGGCCGATCTGGAGGGCGACAATCCCTGGCCCCTGCCCGGCCGGACATTCGACGGAATCGTCGTGACCAACTACCTGCACCGCCCGCTCTTCCCGGTCCTGATCGACAGCCTGAACCCCGACGGGGTGCTGATCTATGAGACCTTTGCGATCGGCAATGAACAACTCGGCCGACCGCGCAATCCGGAATTTCTGCTGCGCGACGGCGAATTGCTGGAGGCGGTTGCCGGGAAACTGTCCGTGGTCGCCTATGAAGCAGGGCGGATCAATACGCCCGCCCCGGCGGTCGTCCAGCGCATTGCCGCGATCAAAACAGCCAAAGAAATTCCCGCTATTCCGCTGCCCGCTTGACGTCACCGGCAGGCCGGTAGGGCCGCCTATTCGTGAGGGACGGTACTGCCTGGCGCGCTTCCGCGACACGTGTCGGATCGATATCCGCGATGATGATGCCGGGCTCTTCACCAGCCTCGGCGACAATCTTGCCCCATGGGTCGACGATCAGCGAGTGGCCATAGGTCTGACGCCCGGCGGCATGATCGCCGCATTGCGCGGCGGCAAAAATCCAGCACCCGGTTTCAATCGCCCGCGCCCGCAGCAAGACATGCCAGTGCACGCGGCCGGTCTTGCGGGTAAAGGCCGACGGCACGCCGATAAACGACGCACCCGCCTCGGCCAGATGCGTGTAGAGCGCGGGAAAGCGCACGTCATAGCAGATCGTCAGCCCGGCACGCCCCCAGGGCAGGTCGGCGATCACCGCCTGCGATCCGGGCTGATAGGTGTTCGATTCGCGGTACGATTCCCCGTCCGCCAGGTCGACGTCGAACATGTGAATCTTATCGTATCTGGCTGTCACGTCACCGGCGGGGTCGATCAGGAACGTCCGGTTGGCGATCCGCCCGTCTGCCGACAGGACGGCAAGCGATCCGACATGAAGCCAAACACCGAGCTCCCGGGCAAGGACCCGGAACGCCTTCAACGCCGGATGATCCGCTTCCGCCGCGGATTTGCGAAAAAGGGCCTCGCGATCCGGTTCAAGCAAGGCCACACATTCGGGCAGAGAGATAAAGTCTGCGCCCTGACCGGCAGCCTCGCGGATCAGCCCGGCGGCAATTTCCACGTTGGGGGCAATTTCATTCCCGGCATTCACCTGTACACAAGCCAGACGAAACACGGAGCTTGTATCAGGTGCAGGTGTGCCGGGCGCGGGTATTCCGGGCGGAGGGGAGCGGGTTTCAGACCCCCCCGTCATCAGCCGAGACCGAGCATCCCGTCCAGCTTTCCGGCACGGTCAAGGGTCGCGAGATCGTCGGAACCGCCAACATGAGCATCATCGATAAAGATCTGGGGCACGGTGTGCTGCCCATTGGCACGCTGAAGCATCTCGTTACGCCGGCCGGGGCTGGTATCGACATCGATCTCGATGAATTCGACACCCTTCTGGGACAGGAGATGCTTCGCGCGGCTGCAGAACGGACAAAACATGCTGGAGTAGATTTCGACTTGTGCCACGGCGGCGATCCTTCGGTTGGAAACTTGTACTGCGCGTAATATGTGGGGTGCTGCCCGATTTGTCAGCTCTTTTGCAACACATGAAGGAGATTGGATACCCCAAATCATTAATTAATCTATTGCCGCTACGATACGGCTAACCGCATGTTCAAGGGCCTGCATATCATGATCCCTATACCGGACAATGACGCCGCCAGAATCGAAGACCTTCACTCGTTCAAAGTCCTCGACACTCCCGAAGAAGAATCTTTCGATGCGATGACCCGGCTTGCCGCCCGCCTGTTCGGTGTGCCCATCGCGCTGGTCTCGCTGGTCGACAAGGACCGGCAATGGTTCAAATCTTCGCATGGGCTGGATGCCGATCAGACCCCCCGGGATCAGGCATTCTGCACCTATGCCATCCTGGAACCGGAACCGCTGATCGTGCTTGACGCCACGCTCTACGACAGGTTCAAGGACAACCCGCTGGTCACCGGCGAACTCGGCATCCGTTTTTACGCCGGCGCGCCGCTCGTTTCACCGGACAACTTCCGGCTCGGCACGTTCTGTATCATCGACACGAAGCCGCGGGACAATTTTCATGGGTTCGAGCGCAACAACCTGATCGATTTCGCGACGGCGACCGTCGATATTCTCGAGATGCGCAAACGTGTGTTGGTCGAAAACGATACGCCGATCGCCGCCGAATAGATCAGCGACGGACAGCCACGGAGCTTATACGGCTGTGAGCAGAACCACGCCCACCACGGTCAACAAAACGCCGAGACCCTGATTTCGATCGATCTTTGTCCGTCGCAACAGTATCGCGCCGAAGACCAGCGTAAAGACCGGATAGCACGCGACCACCGGCGACGTGAGCGAGACCGGACCGAGCGACAGCGACTGCACCCAGAACATCACCGCAAACCCATTGCACAAGCCGACACCGGCAAAGGCGAGGACGCCCCTCCGGGTGACGATGCGCCTTGTCCCCCGCGTCCGCCACAGGCCGACGGCAATCGCGACCGATGCCGACATCGCGTAGCAGATCAGCACCGCAACGAACGGGTTCGGCCACCAGCCGAGACCTATTTTCAGCGCGGGCGGCCCGAGCCCCCGACACAATGCCGCCCCCAATGGCAGTGCAATGACCCAGCGCCGCCAGGAACCGCCCTCCCATTGTCGGCGGAACGACATGCTGGTGACCCCGCCCAGGATCGCCACAACCGCAAGCCATTGCAGGATGTCCAACGCTTCACCGAGGACGACCAGTGCCGCAACAACGGCAAATAACGGTGCGAGGTTACCGATGGCCCCCGACACATAAGGTCCCATGATCCGGTTGGCCTCGAACGTCAGCAGCGTAATCATGCCGGGAAAGAAAACACCGACAACCGCGAATAGCAGCACGGCGTCCCCGTCCCACCCGCTGAAATCGGCAAGAAACGGCGCGCTGGACCAGAACACCAGTGCCGCCATCGGCATGCTGAACGTCGCGCCCAGCGCGGGCGTCATGTCGCGCAGGCCAAACTGGGTGACCACCAGCCCTAGTCCGAACAGCGATGCGGAGCCGAGGGCAAAGGCCCAGGCTTCAATCGGCATTCTTCGATTTCCCCGTCAGAAACAAAGTTGGCAACAAAGATGGAAACAAATTTAGAACCGACGGTTTACCCGGTTCGGGTTACCCGTGCGAGCGTCAGCACATCCACATTTACCGCACCCGCATGCAGCAATGGCCGGATACAGGCCGTCAGCGTGGCGCCGGTGGTTATCACATCATCCACGAGGGCAATCCGCGCGTCCCGGATGCTTTCCTGCCGGCTGGCGCGCACGGCAAATGCCCCCGCCACATTGCGTTCGCGCTGGGACCGGTTCATCCGGCCCTGGCTCGGCGTGGCGCGGACACGCCGCAGCGCATCGACGACGACAGGCAGCCCCGATGTCCGGCCCAGCGCCTGTGCCATCAGCGCCGCCTGATTGTAGCGCCGGGAAATCAGCCGGTGGTGGTGGAGCGGTACCGGCACCAGAAAATCCGCGTCGGCCAGCAGATAGGCCCGGGCACGCGCCAGCCACTCGCCCCAGGCCGGCGCGGCGTCTATCCGGTCGGCATGCTTGAAAGCCAGCACCAGACGGCGGCTGCCATCGTTGTAGATCATCGCCGACCGGGCGCGGCCAAACAGCGGCTGGCGGCGGGCGCAATCGCCGCAGACGGCATGGTCGCCTTCGTCAAAATCGAACGGCAACCCCCAACATCGGCACATGGGCGGTGCGATAAAATCGATCCCACCCCAGCAGGTTGGGCACACCGCACCGGGATCGCCGACCAGTTCGCCACAGCCAAGACAGCGCGGCGGCAGGACGATATCGACAACCCGGCGCACGGTGCCCCGGATCGCAGCGGGGACGACGTCTGAAAGGACAGCCGGTAAAACCATGGCGAAACGTTAGCACGCGGGGTGACAGGCCGAAACGCGGGGTATCTGGCCGAAACAAAGCGGCTTATGTTCGCGCCATGCCTGTTCGCACCACTTCCGACGAGATCATCCTGTTTGACCGCAAGACGGTGCGCCGCCATCGCGACCGGGCAGCGGCGACATTCACCGATCATGATTTTCTGCACCGCGAAATTGCCGATCAGCTCACCGACCGGCTCCGCGACGTCAAACGCGATTTCGCGATCGCGCTCGATCTCGGCGGCGGGCACGGTACAACCACGTTCGACCCAAACCCCGAAACCATGGTGACCGCCGATCTGTCCGACCGGTTGCTGAACCGGATGGCGGGCGGCCTTCACGTCTCGGCAGACGAAGAGTTTCTGCCCTTTGCCGAAAACGCGTTCGACCTGATCGCCTCGACCCTGTCGTTGCACTGGGTCAACGACCTGCCCGGCGCGCTGGTCCAGATCCGACGGGCCCTGAAACCCGACGGTCTGTTCCTTGCGGCGATGCTCGGCGGCGACACGCTGATCGAATTGCGCCGCGCCTTTCTGGAGGCCGAGGCGGAAACCACCGGCGGCACCAGCCCGCACACATCCCCCGTCGCCGATGTGGCGGATGCCGGCGCCCTGCTTCAGCGCGCGGGGTTTGCGCTGCCGGTCATCGATACCGACACCATCACCGTCACCTATTCAGATATGTTCGCACTGATGCGCGAGCTGCGCGGCATGGGCGAATCCAATGCCGTCGCCGCGCGCAGCCGTGCCGGGCTGCGCCGCGACACACTGTTCGCCGCCGCTGCGCGGTATCAGGAACTCTATGCCGACGAAGACGGCCGGATCCCCGCAACATTCCAGATCATCTGGATGACAGGCTGGGCCCCGCACGAGACACAGCAAAAACCGCTGCGGCCCGGAAGTGGGGCGACGCGGCTTGCAGACGCGCTGGAGACGGAAGAGCGGGCAACCGGCGACAAGGCACGGCCGGAAAAATAGGGCCCAGCCGGGGAAATAAAGAGCGGCCGGGAAATAGAGCCGATATACCTCAGGCCGCTGCGGGAACGGCTTTGGTATCGCGCGGCGGGCGGTTTTCCTTCACCAGGATCGCAAACACGCCTGCCATAGCGGCGAGACCTGCAGACACCCACCATACCCATTCGTACCTAGCCGTCAGATCGAACATCCAGCCGCCCGACACCACACCGATAGCCGCGCCCAGTGAATGACCTCCGAACAGCAGGCCAAGGGTGAGTCCGATGATGCGGACGCCGATATGCGTGACGACGATATTGGCGATCACCGGGAAGGTTGCAAAATTGAGAATGCCGAAGATCGCGGCGAAGACGAACATGACGCTGATATCGGCGGAGATGAACATCAACAGGATAAAAGCGAGCGCCCGCAGAAAGAACATGCTGGCAAGCAGCCGCGGGCGGTTCACATGGTCTGCCAACCACGAGAACAGGATCACACCGACAAGGTTGCCAAGACCATGCACGCCATACGCTGCCGATCCTTCGATCAGGGTGAACCCGCAGGAAATCGCATAGGGGATAAAGTAGACGTCGATAACGCCCGCTGTGGTGAAGCCACAGAGCGAAAACGCACAAAGCAGCAACAGAAAAGTCCGGTTCGCGAAAAGCAGTTTCAGGCGCTCAATCAGTGTATCGTCGATCTTCAGGGCATCTGCGGGCGCGGCATCGTCCGGATCGCTCAGAGGCGGTTTGAACCGGAGCAGAACCAGCACGGCGAACGATGCCATCAGGACGGCGATAATCTGATACGTGTCGCGCCACCCCAGCGTCGCGATCAGAATTCCCAGCAATGACAGTACCGGTAGTTGCCCGCCCGATGCGCCGGCGACCGCGACGCCGATTGCCAGCCCCCGCATCTGCACGAAATATCCGGAAACAGCCGCCGTCACCATCGGGATCGACACCGATGCGTAACCGGCTCCTGCAAGCACGCCGAACAACAGGTAATAATGGATCGGCTGGGTGGCGTAGGAGGTTCCGCCAATCCCGATGGCCATCGCCAGCAATCCGCAGGCAATCACAACCCGGGCACCGAATCGGTCCATCAGGTTACCGGCAACCGGCGATCCCAGCGCCATCATCAACAGAACGATGGATGCGCCAGTCGACGATTGCGCGGCCGTCCATCCCATTTCCTCGCGCCACAGGGGCAGCGCCATACTGATCGATGAGCGTGCCCCGAAGGTGAACGCCATCGCGACAAAACAGATCGACACGACGACCCAACCGCGCTTCATATTGGTTTCGGCAATACCCGTCATCGGATCAGGCCGCCACCGGCGTTCCCGCCTGTTGGGTGTCACGGGTCTCGCGGATCATCCAGCTTACGACGGCGGCCATCAGCGCCAGCGCTATGGACACGATCCACACCCAATCGTAGCTGGCGAACGCATCGAAGAAGTAGCCTCCCATGAACGCGCCTGCGGCCGCGCCCGCGGAATGACCGGCAAAGAGCAGGCCGAGCGTCAGCCCCATCACGCCAACGCCGATATGCGTACTCACGATACTCGCCAGCACCGGCATCACCGAATAATCGACAATCCCGAACAGGATGGCGAACAGGAACAGCAATTCCCGGTTACCGGTGATATTCATCAGGATCAGGAAGGTCAGCGCACGAAGGAAATAGATCGCCCCCAGCAGCATCGGGCGGTTCACCTTGTCGGCAAGGTACCCGGCGAGAATCATGCCCGCCATATTGAACGCCGACAGCACACCCAGCGCCGTCGCACTTTCAAACGGGGGAAAACCGCAGGAAATTGCGTAGGGGATGAGATGGATTTCGATCACGCCGGTGGTCGTAAACCCGCAGATCATGAAACCGACGAGCAAAAGCCAGAACGTCGAATTGCGCGTGATCATCCGCAGCCTTGCGCGCAGCGCCGCCGAACTGCCGCCGGCCGAGGCATTTGCCGTCCGGCTTGCCGGCGTGATCAGGAACCAGGCAATGGGCGCCATGGCCATGATCACAAAACCGAATCCGACAAAACTCGCGCGCCAGCCGATCCACCCGATCAGTGCTGCCAGAACCGGCAGGATGATCAGCAGCCCGCCCGATGCTCCCGACGTCGCGATCCCTGTCGCCAATCCGCGATGTTCGTCAAAAATCTGGCCGATTGTCGCCGATGCCTGGGGCGCTGCAAGCGCGCCGTAGCCAAGCCCGCCGATGATGCAGAACAGGACGATGAACTGCCACTGCTCGGTCATGATCGACGTGGCTGCAAGCGAAGCACCGACACACAGAAGCGCACCCGCCACCACGGGGCGCGGACCGACCTTGTCCAGCAGGTTGCCCGCCAGCGGCGAAATCAGGGTCATGAAGACTAGAACGACCGAACCGCCGCTGGAGATAAAAGTGCGCGCCCAGCCGAGTTCTGCTTCCCAGGTGGGCATGGCAACGCTCAGCATCATCCGCGCCGAGAACACGAGGCCCAGCGCGCCAAATATAAACAGCACGATCAGCCAGCCGCGCGGATTAGCCCGGACGATCGTCGAAATTGATGGGGAGTCAGACGTCATCGTTATCCGGTAACACGCGGACTGAACAAACACACGTCACAAAAATGCAGGTCACAGGCAGTCCCGCAGCATGGCTATCAGCGGCTTGTCCGCCGGCGGCATGGGATATTCCTTGAGCTGCATCGGCATGACCCATTTCAGGGTCTGGCCTTCGACCGGCGTCACCTTGCCTTCCCATTTGCGGCAGACATAGAGCGGCATCAGGAGGTGGAAATCTTCATAGGCGTGGGAGGCGAACGTAAAGGGGGCGAGACAGCTTTCGACCGTGTCGACGGCGAGCTCTTCCTGCAATTCACGGATCAGTGCCTGTTCGGGCGTCTCTCCCGCTTCCACCTTGCCGCCGGGAAATTCCCACAATCCCGCCATGGACTTGCCTTCCGGCCGCTTGGCGATCAGCACACGCCCGTCCTTATCGAACAGGGCAACCGCAGCTACCAGAACGATGGGCAGAATATTGGGTAGATCAGACATTCGGTTTCCCGCCGGCAACCTTTAGGTTCAAGACCGGTAATCGGCGTTGATGGAGATATATTCGTGGGTCAGGTCGCAGGTCCAGACCGTCGCCGCACCTTTGCCGATCTTCAGATCGACAGCGATATCGATCTCCTGACCTTTCATATGCTTTGCAACCGGTGCTTCGTCATAACCCGCGACGACCATGCCCTTTTCGGCGACTGCGATGCCGCCGATGCTGATTTTAAGCGTGTCGCGATCCGCTTCCTCGCCGGACTTGCCGACCGCCATGACGATCCGGCCCCAGTTCGGATCTTCGCCGGCAATCGCGGTTTTAACCAGGGGCGAATTGGCAATGGTGAGCCCGATTTTCTTCGCCGCCTTCGCCGATTTCGCACCGGAGACGTTGACGGTCACGAACTTGCTCGCGCCCTCGCCGTCTCGGACTATCTGATGGGCGAGATCGATCATCAGCTCTTCAAGTACTGTGCAAAACGCCCGCAGCATGGCATCATCCGCTCTTGCGATCTTCGCATGTCTGGCGGCACCCGTGGCGAAGAGCAGGACGGTATCGCTAGTCGACGTGTCGCCATCGACCGTAATTGCATTGAACGACCGGTCGACGCTGCGGCGCACCAGGGTCTGCAGCACGACGGCCGGGATTTTGGCATCTGTAAAAATGAAGGACAGCATGGTCGCCATGTCGGGGGCGATCATGCCGGACCCCTTGGCGATCCCACTGATGGTAACTTCCGTGTCGCCGATCATGACCTTTCGAAACGCGCCCTTGGCAAAGGTATCGGTCGTCATGATGGCGGATGCCGCGCCGGTCCAGTCACCGGGGCCCAGTTTTTTCTTCAGGCCGCCCAGCGCTCTCCGGATACGGTCGTCGGGCAGGGTCTCGCCGATCACGCCGGTCGACGCGACGAAAACCTGCGATTTCGGACAGCCGAGCAAGGACGCCACCTTGTCCACCGTGCGCTGGACCGATTTTTCACCCGCCAGGCCGGTAAACGCATTGGCATTCCCCGCATTAACGATCAGCGCCCGGGCGCGGCCCGCCTTTGCCGACCGGGCACACCAGTGCACCGGCGCCGCCGCTGTTTTCGATGTCGTGAACACGCCTGCCACCTGCGTACCCTTGTCGAGAGATACCAGCAGGACGTCTTTTCGTCCCTCATAGCGCAGCCCGCATGACCCCGCGGAGAGCAGGACACCGGGAACAGCCGGAATATCTGGAAAGCCAGCCGGTGCCAGCGGCGAAATCTTTGCCATCTTGATTTGGTTTCCGTCAGTGGGTTGGTGGCGAGAGTCTAACGCATATACTATTTGCGCGGAAACCATACCATCATTGGCCCGGCCCTGGACTTCGTCCTGGGCCGGAGAATAGAACAACATCAACCTAGTCTCTCTCGCACAGGCCGAAACCGGCGCAGCGACCCTTAGCGCACAGGCGGCTAGCGAAGGCGCCTAGCGCGCAGCCGGCGCGGGCTGGATACGACGCATCCGGGGTGTGGACCCATCAGCTTCGAAGCGCTGGATGGTTGCTTTCCCGGTGAGATCTTTCACCAGCTGTTCGGCGATTTCCTGCGACATTTCCTGGCCGAGACGGGCGCGGCTTTCATCGAAGCTCGGCGGCTTGGACTGACGCTTGTCTTCAAGCTTGATGATATGCCAGCCGAAAGGCGATTTGACCGCCGACTTGGTGAATTCGCCCTTGGCCAGCGCGAACGCTGCTTCCTCGAACGGCGGCACCATCTGGCCCTTGCTGAAATAATTCAGATCGCCGCCATTGGCCTTGGACGGACCAATTGATTTTTCCGCCGCCAGTTTCGCAAAGTCCGTGCCGCCGGTCAGTTCTTTGATAATTGCGTCGGCCTCGGCCTCGGTCTTGACCAGGATATGACGGGCGCGGATTTCATCTTTGGTCGGGAAACTGCCGGAGGTTTTGTTGTAGCGTGACCGCAGGGCCTCGTCGGTCACCTTTTCCCCGACCGTCTTTGTGAGTAACGCCTCTTCAAGCAAGCGTTCCGCAACCAGGCTGACGCGGCGCTTATAGGTATAGGTCTCGTGCAGCTTGTCGGCGCGCGCCTGCGCAGACAGAATCTTGGTGCGGATCAGCTGATTGAGGATCGGCTGATAAATCTGGTCCATCGGCAGGTTTCGATACTGTTCGGGCAACTGGCCGCGCGCGACCTCGACATCCGAACTCAGAATCTTTACGCCATTGACCGTGGCCACGACGGGATTTGCGGGCTCAGCCGCCATCTTGTCGACTTTTTTATCGGCCGTATATTTTTCTTCCGTGGTCCGATAGACCTCGTCCTTGTCAGCCGTCTGGGCGCCTGCAGGCATCGCAAACATCATTGTCGCGGCGCAAATAGCCGCGAGGTTCAAAAATTTCATCATATCTTCCTTATTCCTTGCGCAGCATGCGCCTCTATTCCTTGCGCAGTATGCGCCCGTCCGATTTCCGGCATATTAGCCGGTTCCGGCTACAATTCGCAGTAACGATATGGAAATAGCATGTTTTTCGCCGGAATCCAGCCGTCTCTACGCCGTTTTGATTGACTTGGGCGGGGATGGTGCATAAGTGTGCGGCAATTCCCATAGATGATACTGTCCGGCCGCTTCACCCGCCAACCCCGGCGGGTTCTTTGGACTAAGGATTCAGAATGTTACAGTCGATTGCGCAGCGTTTTTTCGGCAGCGCCAATGATAGGGAAGTCAAACGGCTACAGGCAATGGTCGGCGAGATCAATGCGCTGGAACCGGACATCGAAAAACTGACCGACGACGAGCTGCGTGCGCGCACCGAAGATTTCAAAAAGCGCTTCGCTGACGGCGAATCTCTGGACGACATGCTGATCGAAGCCTTCGCGACCGTCCGCGAAGGCGCCAAGCGCACACTCGGCCAGCGCCATTACGACGTCCAGATGCTCGGCGGGATGGTGCTGCATCAGGGCAAGATTTCTGAAATGCGTACCGGCGAAGGCAAGACGCTGGTCTCGACCCTGCCGGTCTATCTCAACGCGATCACCAGCAAGGGTGTCCACGTCGTCACGGTCAATGACTATCTCGCATCACGCGATGCCGACTGGATGGGCGCGATCTTCAAATTCCTTGGCCTGACCATCGGCTGTATCACGCATGGGCTCGACAACGCGGAACGCCAGGCAGCCTATGCCTGCGACATCACCTACGGCACGAATAACGAATTCGGCTTCGACTATCTGCGCGACAATATGAATTTCCGTATCGAGGAAATGGTCCAACGCGAATTTCACTATGCCATCGTCGATGAGGTCGACAACATCTTCATCGATGAGGCACGGACGCCGCTGATCATTTCCGGGCCGGCAGAAGACGCCGCCGATACATATGCCGCGATCGACAAGGTTATTCCGAAGCTGACCGAAACCGATTTCGAAAAAGACGAAAAACAACGCACCGTCGTGCTGACCGAAACCGGCACCGAACGCATCGAGCAGATTCTCGGCGAAATGGACATGCTCGGCGGCGAGACGCTCTACGACATCACCAACGTATCGCTGGTCCATCACGTGCAGCAGGCGCTGCGCGCACATAACCTGTTCCAGCGCGACACCGACTACATCGTCAAAGACGATGCCATCATCATCATCGATGAATTTACCGGCCGCATGATGGAAGGCAGACGTTTTTCGGAAGGCCTGCATCAGGCGCTCGAAGCCAAGGAAAACGTCACCGTCCAGAACGAGAACCAGACACTGGCGTCGATCACGTTCCAGAACTATTTCCGGCTTTATCCGAAGCTGGCCGGCATGACCGGCACGGCCATGACCGAAGCCGGCGAGTTCGCAGAGATCTACAGCCTCGAAGTCGTCGAAATCCCGACCAATGTCGACCAGGTGCGCATCGACGAGGACGACGAGGTCTATCGGACCACGGAAGAAAAATATCAGGCCATCATGAGCGAGATCCGCGAAGCCCAGAAAAAAGACCAGCCGGTTCTGGTGGGCACCGTGTCGATCGAAAAATCGGAAATGCTGTCAGAGATTCTCAAAAAGAATGATATCGATCATCACGTGCTGAATGCGCGCTTCCATGAACAGGAAGCGTCTATTATCGCGCAGGCGGGCCAGCCCCGTGCCGTGACGATTGCGACGAACATGGCCGGCCGCGGCACCGATATTCAGCTCGGCGGCAATGTCGATATGCAGATCGACCAGCAACTGGCGAAACTGCCCGAAGCGGAGCGTGAGGCCAAACGCGCGGAACTGACCGAAAAAATCCAGACCGAAGCCGCCGCGGCGAAAAAGATCGTCATGGCAGCAGGCGGTCTTTACGTTATTGGTACCGAACGCCACGAGGCGCGCCGTATCGACAACCAGTTGCGCGGCCGCGCCGGACGCCAGGGCGATCCGGGCCGGTCCAAGTTCTACCTGTCGCTGGAAGACGATCTGATGCGCATCTTCGGATCGGAACGCATCGACAGCATGCTGCGCAAGCTCGGGCTCGAAGAAGGCGAAGCCATTATCCATCCGTGGATCAACAAGGCGCTTGAAAAAGCCCAGAAGAAGGTTGAAGAGCGGAACTACGAAATCCGTAAAAATCTGCTGAAGTTCGACGACGTGATGAACGACCAGCGCAAGGTAATTTACGAACAGCGCAAGGAACTGATGGTCACCGAAGACGTGTCGGAAACCGTCGTGGAAATGCGCGAACAGGCGATCGAAGACATGGTCGCCCGCTGCATCCCGGAAAAAGCCTATGCCGAACAGTGGGATACCGACACGCTCAAAGAAGAGTCAGTGCGGGTTCTCGGCCTCGACCTGCCGATCAAGGAATGGGCAGGCGAAGAAGGCATCGCCGAAGAGGAAATCCGCGAACGGCTGATGAAGGAATCCGCCAGCAAGATGGCGGCAAAGGCGGCAAATTACGGCACCGATCTTATGCGGATGGCCGAAAAAAGCCTGCTCCTGCAATTGCTCGACCAGGCATGGAAGGAACATCTGCTGGCGCTCGATCATTTGCGTCAGGGTATTGGTCTGCGCGCCTATGGACAGAAAGATCCGCTGAACGAATACAAGCGCGAAGCCTTCGACATGTTCGAGGAAATGCTCAACAGCCTGCGCGAGACCGTCACTTCGGTGATGTGTCACCTCGAACTGTCGATCGACGCCGATGAGCTGGCCGCGATGGAACAGGCGGAACACGCCGATCAGGAAATGCACGAAACTCGGACGGACCCGGCTTTTGCCAATGCGGATGCCGGCGGAGGGGGGATGCACCCCGCCGCCGTCATGCAGGCGCAACCGGCGGGCACAAATGTCCTGTCGGCAAGCACCGACCCGGCAGACGCGCCGCCCGGCTGGGCGCTGGATAAAGGTCTCGGCCGCTGGGTCGATCCCAATGATCCGGACACATGGGGCAAGGTACCGCGCAATGCGACCTGTCCCTGCGGAACGGGCAAGAAATTCAAGCACTGCCACGGCAAGGTATGATCAGACGGCAACGGCCCGGTCGGGCGCATCGACCTGGGTTTCTGTGACGTCAGGACTGCTCGCGAAGCTTACAGCCCGGTCGTGTGGCCCATTTTCAGAAATTTGTCGCGCCGTTGCTGATGGAGCGCAGGGCCGTCCAGCCCGTCAAGACCGGCGAGGCACCCCCGGATAGCCGCACCTGCCGCCTTGATCGCGGCATCGCCGTCGCGGTGAGCCGCGCCAACCGGTTCCGAAATGATTTCATCGATCACCCCGAGCTGCAGCAGATCCTGCGCCGTCAGTTTCAGCGCGTTGGCCGCATCGGTTGCATGCCCGCCATCCCGCCACAGGATCGACGCACAGCCTTCGGGCGAAATAACCGAATAGACGGAATGTTCAAGCATCAGCACGCAGTTCGCCGCGGCGATCGCGATGGCGCCGCCGGAGCCACCTTCACCTATCACCAGGCTGACGATCGGCACCTGCAACTCGAGACAGACTTCGATCGATCGGGCGATCGCCTGAGCTTGACCGCGTTCTTCCGCGCCGATACCCGGATAGGCACCGGCGGTATCGACGAACGTGATCACCGGCAGACCGAACCGGTCCGCCAGATGCATCAGCCGTTGCGCCTTGCGATACCCTTCCGGGCGCGCCATGCCGAAATTGTGCTTCACGCGGGTTTCGGTATCGTTGCCTTTTTCCTGCCCAATCACGATAATCGACTGGCCCTCGAACCGGCCAAGACCGCCGATAATGGCGTTATCTTCAGCGTAACCGCGGTCACCGGCGAGCGGCGTAAAATCGGTAATCAGTCCCTTCACATAATCGACGCAATGCGGGCGGTCCGGGTGACGTGCGACCTGAACTTTCTGCCATGGCGTCAGCTTTGAATAGGTCTGACCGAGCTGGCGGTCGACACGGGTCTGCAGCCGTTCGACCTCATCGACAATGCTGATTTCGCCATCGTCGCTGAGATGACGCAGCTCTTCGATCTTACCTTCGAGCTCGGCGATCGGTTTTTCAAAATCGAGGAATGCGCGTACGCGTGTTTCGGCCATTATTAGATCCGTGTGCCTGACAGGGGATGCACATCCTGTACCAGCGATTTGAGGCGCTGGTCCAGCACATGTGTGTAAATTTGTGTGGTCGAGATATCGGAATGCCCGAGCATCTGCTGCACGCTCCGAAGATCGGCACCATTGGCGAGCAAATGCGTTGCAAAGGCGTGACGCAGAACGTGCGGCGATACCCGCGCCGGGTCGAGCCCGGCGACGAGGGCTGTTTCACGCAGTTGCTTGGCAAAGCCGTCCCGCGTGATGTGACCGGCGGTCGCACGCGACGGGAACAGCCAGGGCACGGTCTTACTCTTCTTGCCCAGCAGGGACGCGCGCAGCGGCAACCAGGCCTCGATGGCATCGCGGGCGGCGTCACCCATCGGCACGAGGCGTTCCTTGCCACCCTTGCCACGGACAGTGACGATCCGGCCGTCCCGCGACAGAGACGACAGGCGCAGACCGACCAGCTCGGAGACCCGCAGGCCGGTCGCATAGAGAATTTCGAGCAGGGCCCGCATCCGGGCGCCGCGCCAGCCTACGATCTCGCTCGTGGCCGCCAGCAGCGCGCCGACCTCGTCGAATTGTAGCACCTTCGGCAAGGGACGCCCCAGCCGGGGCGCATCGACGGTCGAGGTCGGATCGTCTGTCCGGTGACCTTCGAGCACCAGAAAACCGTGGAACTGGCGGATCGCGGAAAGTTTGCGCGCCTGCGTTCGTGCGGCGAGGCCGTCCGCCGCGAGGTCAGCGAGAAATCCGCGCACGGTATCCGGACTCGCGGTCTCCCCGTCCTGTCCGTCGGTGCCAAGAAATTCCAGATACCGGGTCAGATCGCGGTGATAGGCTTCATAGGTATTTTGCGATGCGCCGCGTTCCGCGACCATCATTTCGAGAAAAGCGCAGAGATGCCGGAGTTCGGTACGGGCGGTCAAAGCCCCGCCGCCATCGCGGTTTCCACGGCAAGCCTGCGCGCCTCGGCCTCAAGACCGACCCGGCGCAGTGCCACGATCATGCGGGCGGCATCGGCAAGGGAAAAGCCCTTATCCCCCGCATCGCCCACGCCGACCGTCGCCAGCAGGACCGTCTCGCCAAGCCGGGCGTCCATCGATGCCGCTTCAAGGCTGTGCGTCCAGACCGCGTTCAATCCGACTCCCTCACCGGCGTCTCCAACGCCACCCCCACCGGCATCGCCGGTGAAAGGCCGGTCCAGCAGAGACTGCCACAAAGCGCCCGGAACGCTTCTGCCGGTTGCCTCCAGCAGGGTAAAGAATGCAGCCGCCTGACGGGAAACCGCCTGCGTGTCGGCCTGTGTATCGGGCTGGGCGTCGGCCTGACGGCGCGCCTCGAACCAGCTGCGCAGCCGGGCCGCATCAACGGGCACGGCGTTTGTCCCAACGGGGCGCATGACGATATTGCCTGCGCCATCCCTGTTTTCACCGTCGGTATTTTGCCGGGTATCGGTGATGGAATCGGCAAGGACAGCAAGCGGCCAGAGCACCGCCTCCGCATCGCGCGCCTCTTCAATACGTTGGCTGTCGGCCGCGGCTATCTGATACCAGGCCAGCGCCCGGTCGGTGCGACCGGCAGCAAAGAGTACCCGTCCAGCATCCTTCGCAAACCACAACAGTTCCACCGCGGGCTCTATACCCGCAACAACCGGCACGCTGGTTCCCGCAATTTCTGCATAACCGTCGCGTTCCTGCCCGAGCTGCCACGCGCGGCGCAAAACCTCTGCCTTGGCCAGCGCCACGCTCTGCACTGCCGCCGCCCGGACCAGCAGGGCGCGCGTTCGCGGCGTCCAGCTTTCCTCTGCAGCGGAAATAGGCCCGGACAGTGCTGCCTTGCTGAACGGGATGCTCATATAAAAGCGGACAACCTCGTCATCGGTAAGCGCACCGATGCGGTGGGCCTTTTCCGCGGCAATGAGACGAATGTCGAGCGCCGCATTCGGGGCCAGCGCCACCACGCGCAGAACGGATGCCTGTGCCGTCTGCACGATCTCGGCGGGGAACCGTAAACCGGCCGCCCGCATCATCGACAGATGCAGTGCCGACGGCGCCGTCAACGCCGGGCTTTTGCCGCCCTTTGCCCCTGCAAGAGCATCGATGGCGGCGAAGAAGACTTTTTCTATCTCGTCTTCACGTTCGCGGAGCAGATCGGCGATCAGCGACGCATGGGCATGCGAGCCCGACAGGGCAAGACAGAATGCCTGCGCCTGCGGCCAGTAAAGACCGGAGTAATCGCGGATCGCATTCAGCACGGCCTTGCAGGCATCGGCGTTGTTGCTATCGAAAAACAGAGCTTCGATCCGGGTGCGTGCAAGCGCTTCATCGCGGCGCTCATCCGGGGTGATTTTGAGGAGTGCCAGCGCATTGCCAACATCGCCCATCGCCAGCAAACGCTCAATACGCAACGCGACGAAACTTGCATCCAGCGGCTTGCCGACAGGCACACTCGCGCGAGAAACAAGCAGCCTGCGGGCCATGTCCCGCAATGCGGGCGAGCCGAGCCCGGCAGGCATACGCGGCATCAGCCGGCTGACGACGGACCACTGCGCGCCCCGCCAGAGCGTCAGCGGGAAGCCGCCCTGATCCTCGCCGATCAACCCGATAGCGTCGGGATCGACGGCCTCCAGCCAGTTTACGGTGATCCCCGCCCCATCGAGCGGGCGCGGCGCCACAGTAACCCCCGCCGGCACCACCGCCGGCACACCGGGCACGGCTATGGCAGGCCCAACCGGTGTGTTTGTCGAAGATGGTGTTTCGATGACCGGGGTCGGCCGGCGTAGCTGCAGCTGCGCCGACGCGGCGGATGGCAGAAACACTGCAAGCGCGCAAAGCCCCGCAAGCGCGGGCACCAGCGACGAGCTCCTAACGCGGGAAGCGGTCATTCGGAATGGTTCTTTCGATTTCCGTCGCCGGAACCGGTATTTCCCATGTCGCGAGAAACACACCGCCGCCGACAAGGACAGTCAGAGCGCCAATAATAATAATGGATGCTAGCTTTTTCATTCAGGCGCGACCCTGTCCCGTTTTGTGATTCGCCGCCAGTCCAAATCGCTGAAAACCGGTCCTCCGAGCCATTGGATACAACTGGCGACACGAACGATATTTCGTCGTATATTCAGGAGGTAATGGATAATTGTGGCGATTTCGGGGCAGTCTACCGGCTGTTAGAAAAGCTTTCAACGTCGCTTTCGGCCACCCCGTGCAATATGCGCGGAACCGGAGCCTATTTTATTGAACGGACGGCAAACACCGTTGCCCTTTTCCGGCCCTGATGTCATGTCTGCGCAAATTAAATCAACAAAAGACCCCGCGAAGATAATCCCTGGCGATAAATCCATCGTTCTGGTCGGGCTGATGGGCGCCGGTAAGACCTGTATCGGCACCCGGCTGGCGCGGAAACTCGGCATGGATTTCGTCGATGCCGATGACGAAATCGAAGCGGCGGCCGATTGCACGGTCGAGGAAATATTCACCCGGTATGGCGAACAGGCTTTTCGCGACGGCGAACGTCGTGTTATTGCGCGACTGCTGGAAGGAGAACCGCGTGTCGTCGCCACTGGCGGCGGCGCTTTCGTCAATGCGGAAACCCGCGACAACGTGCGGCGGATGGGCATTTCGATCTGGCTGAAGGCGGATATCGACGTGCTCCTGCAGCGGGTGTCGCACCGCAACAATCGACCCCTGCTGAAGAACGGCGACAAACGGCAAACCCTGGAACGACTGATCGATGAGAGATACCCCTGTTATGCAGAAGCCAGTCTTACCGTGGAATCGGGCGCCGAATCCCCGGATGTCACGGTAACGAAGGTGATCGATGCCCTCAAAACCATCGATGACGAGCGCTCCACGGAAGCCGCCGCCGAATGACCGGATCGGCCGAATGACTGGATCGAACGACGGCCTGCGGCTCGACCTTGGCGACCGCTCATACGATATCGCCGTCGGCGATGGCACCCTCAAATCAGCGGGCACGGCGATACGCAATGCGGCGGGACCCGGAAAATGCTGGGTCGTGACGGACGAGACGGTGGCTGCCACCTATCTGGCGCCCCTGGAAGACTCGCTGCGGGAAGCGGGACTGGCATTCCAGACGATCGTGTTACCGCCAGGCGAAGGCAGCAAAAATTTCGCGACGGTCGAGAACGTCGTCAACACCGTGCTCGACGGCGCGCCGGAACGTTCCTCGACGATGATAGCCCTTGGCGGCGGCGTGATCGGCGACCTGACCGGCTTCGCGGCGAGCATCATTCTGCGTGGCATCAATTTTGTCCAGATTCCGACGACACTACTGGCCCAGGTCGACAGCTCGGTCGGCGGTAAAACCGGCATCAATACGCGGCATGGCAAAAATCTGGCTGGGGCTTTCTACCAGCCGAAACTGGTCATTGCAGATACCGGTGTGTTGGACACGCTGCCGCGCCGCGAATTGGTGGCGGGATACGCCGAGGTCGTGAAATACGGCCTTATCCGCGACGTCGGATTTTTCGACTGGCTTGAACAGAATGGCGCGGCGGTGCTGGACGGCGACGGCGAAGCCCGCGCCTATGCCGTGCGCGCAAGCTGTGCTGCCAAGGCCGCTGTCGTCGCCGAGGACGAGCGTGAAAACGGCGTGCGGGCGCTGCTCAATTTCGGTCACACATTCGGTCACGCGCTGGAAGCCGAAACCGGGTTCGGCGCGGAGCTGCTGCACGGTGAAGCCGTGGCGATCGGCATGATTATGGCGCTGGAACTGTCGGCGACGCTGGATCTGTGCCCGGTGGCCGACATCGACCGCGTCCGGCAGCACTATGCGGCGACCGGCCTACCGATGACCGTCCCCAAAGCACAGAACCGGCGCTGGGAACCGGCAACGCTGATCCGGCATATGGGGCATGACAAAAAGGTCCAGGACGGCAAGGTGACGTTTATTCTGGCGCGCGGCATCGGCAAGGCTTTTGTTGCGCGCGATGTGGATCTTGGCGACGTCGAACGACTGCTCGACGACGCGGTAGGAGCATGACAATGCACCCCGTACTCTTACCCCCGTCGTTCGAACACACGCTGATCGAACACATGCCGATGCTATTACACACGACTACCAAACACCCGGCGATCAAACACCTGTCGATCAAACACCTGTAGATCAAACCACAGCCCTGCAACTGAACGGAGCGGACCCTCCCCCCGATGGAAATCGCAACCCTCGCTACGATCAGCGGCATCGCCGTCCTTCTTGTCCTGTCTGCCTTCTTTTCCAGCTCGGAAACTGCGCTGACGGCAGCGTCCCGCCCACGCATGCATCTTCTTGAAGCCAAGGGCGACAAGCGGGCCAAGCTTGTTAACCGGCTGCGCAGCGAGCAGGACAACATGATCGGCACGATCCTGCTCGGCAATAATCTGGTCAATATTCTCGCTTCGGCCCTGGCGACCAGCGTCCTGATCAGTCTGTTCGGCGAAACCGGTGTGGTCTACGCGACCATCGCCATGACCCTTCTGGTGCTCATTTTCGGCGAGATCCTGCCCAAGACATATGCATTTCGGCATTCCGACAAGCTCGCGCTGACCATCGCGCCGACCTTTCTGGTGCTGGTCCGCCTGCTCAGCCCGGTGATGTCGGCACTTCAATACGTCATTCGGGGCGTACAGCGCATCTTCGGCGTAAAATTTGACGGCGCTCAGGAATGGAGCGCCACCGTCGAAGAACTACGCGGCGCGATTGAGCTGCATCGCGGCCGCGGTGCAATGGCGGGGCACGAACGCGCGATGTTGCACAGCATCCTTGATCTCGCGGATGTCGACGTCGAGATGGTGATGCAGCACCGGCGCGATATCTTCATGATCGATTCCTCGCTGCCGACCAGCAAGATCGTCGAAGAAGCGCTCGAGAGCCCGTTTACCCGGATCCCGCTATGGCGCGACACGCCGGACAACATCGTCGGCGTCATGCACGCAAAGGCGATGCTGCGCGAAGTGCACGCCCATACCGGCGATCTGGATGCGCTGGATCTCGACAATATCGCCACGCCGCCCTGGTTTATTCCCGAATCCACCACGCTGCTCGATCAGCTTCACGCCTTTCGCCGCCGCCGCGAACATTTCGCTCTGGTGGTCGACGAATACGGCGCCCTAATGGGCGTTGTGACGCTGGAAGATATTCTCGAAGAAATCGTCGGCGATATATCTGATGAACACGATGTCGTACCGATCGGCGTCCGGCCGCAACGCGACGGATCGTATCTGATCGCCGGCGGCGTGACGGTGCGCGACCTCAACCGCCGATTCGGGTGGGACCTGCCAGATCAGGAAGCCGCCACAATCGCCGGGCTCGTGATACACGAATCAAAGGTCATCCCCCAGGTCGGTCAGATTTTCCATTTTCACGGCTTCCGATTCCAGATCGCACGGCGACAGCGCAACCGGATCACGTCGGTGCGGATGACAAAGATCGGTGACATCGAAGAGGACGCAGCCGGGCAAACGGCGCAATGATCAGGCGGCCAGTCAGGCGGCCAAATAGCCGAAACAGGATGCACATAGAGGAACGGACATGCCGCTGAGCAAAGTCAAAATCGACCGGGACCCGATCCACACCCGCGCCATCGAATGCCGCAGCTATCGCCGCACCGACGGGCTGTGGGATATCGAAGGACACCTGACCGACATCAAGGCCTATCCGTTTCTGAACAGTTTTCGGGGCGAAGTGCTGCCGGGTGAGCCGCTGCACGACATGTGGATACGCCTGACGGTTGACCGGGATTTCATCGTGCAGAACGTCGAGGCCGTGACCGATGCGGGGCCTTACGCGCTCTGTCCGGCAATCCTGCCGTCTTTTCAGAAACTCAAGGGGCTGAAAATCGGGGCCGGCTGGAACCGCAGGGTGCGCGAACATCTCGGCAGCGCGCTTGGCTGCGCGCACCTGGTCGATATGTTGAAACCGATTGCGACAGTTGCATTCCACACCGTCCGCTGGTCCGATTCTGCACCCGAAGACGGGCCGAATGATGCGGCGGATGAGCAGCAACCTCAGAAAGTAGGACGCCCGCCGGTGAATACCTGCCATGTCTGGGCAGCGGATGGCGAGCTGATCCGCGACGAACACCCGGATTTCTATACCGGCGCATAACGGGCATCGCGCGAGAGAGAACGTGAAAACTGCGCTGCAGTTCGCCGTTACGCTTCAGCTCTCCCTTACGACGGGTTTGCAGCCGACCTGAAATAATGGACGATATAAATCCGCATCGCGGATGTCAGTCGGGCATCGCCGCAGGTTCGGTCGATATCGGAGCAGACCTGGTGCATCGATCTGTCTTCACGCGCGGCAATATCGCGTAAGGCTTCCCAAAGATCCGGTTCAAGCCGAACGCTGCTATGCCTGCCACTGCCACTGCCACTGCCACTGCCACTGCCACTGCCACTGACACTGACACTGACATTGACGTTGACGTTGACGTTGCGCGTCACAAGGGGGGACGTCGGAACCACTATTACATCGAATCTTTGTATAGACACCGTGGCAAGCGCTCGTCACCACCAATCGATAGTTGAATACATCATCGAACTTGATCGGCGGTTAGATCAACCCCGGCGCGTCCAGGAACACAAGAAGTGACGGTTACGTCGTGTATTTTTTAATCCGCCCCCAACCTGGCCATCCGTCTTCAGGCCCAGGCTCACGGCGGAGACACAAGCAGCGAAAGCGCGTGAACCGGTCCCGCCAGCTCGTCGCTCAGCGTATCGTAAACCATGCGCTGGCGGTCGACCCGGCTACAATCGGCGAAAGCAGCCGACACCAGTTCAACCCGGAAATGCGTCTCACCCTCGGGCCGCGCACCGACATGGCCCGCATGCAGATGGGATTCGTCGATCACCTTCAAGGACAGCGGGGCGAACGCCTCGGTCAGTTTGTGTTCGATATTTTGCGCAACGGACATACAGGTATTTCCTCCGGAACAGGGCGATGAAGACAGGAAATAACCCGTCCCGGACCAAAAGGCACGTCCTTGCATGGGCAAATTCGGGCGATCATACTGAGTCTATGTCAGAACAGGACGATACAGCCGGTGCATCCGGGACCGTACTGGACGGCCTGTCCGGTTACGGCCGGAGGCCTGATTCCGTGGGCGAATTTGGTGTTGGGCCGGGGAACGGACCGGATAATCGCCCCGGCGGGGAAGCGGAAATCGCCGTCTGTGATCATCCTGACTGCCGGGAAACGGGCCAATACCGCGCGCCTCGATCACGCCAGGAATTACACCGCTTTTACTGGTTTTGCCTCGAACACGTGCGGGAATATAACGCTGCCTGGAACTATTACGCTGATATGGACGATGCCGCGGTCGAGGCGGAAATCCGCAAAGATATCGTCTGGCAACGGCCTACCTGGCCGCTGGGCACACGCCTCGGCGCCAGCAGTGCGGCATTTCACGACCCGCTGAGCCTTTTGAGAGAAGGGGCGACCGATCCCCGCGCCGACCGCGAGGCCCAGGTTCAGATGCAAAACCTGACCAGCGAAGAGCACGAAGCGCTCTCCGTTCTGGGACTGGTTGCACCAATCACAAAAGCCGATATAAAACACAGGTACAAATTGCTTGCGAAAACGTTGCATCCGGATGCAAACGGGGGCGACAAGAGGGCCGAAGACCGGCTAAAATCGGTTAATCAAGCCTATACGACACTTAAGGACAGCGAGCGCCTGACGTAGCGCGGCTCGCATTTTTTACGCTTACGCTGAAGGAACGGAGTTGAATGGCTTCCAAGACCGAAAACATAGTCGCCGATTTAAGTGAAATCGATCTGCCGGATACCACGGCATCTGCACGCGAGTTGTTCGATCTCGATATCGACATGGAGGTCCCGGCCTTCACGAAGAAAACCGAGCACGTGCCCGATTTCGACGACACGTATTGCTTCGATCACGACACCACGCTCGCGATCCTGGTGGCCTTTGCCCATAACCGCCGCCTGTTGATCCAGGGATTCCATGGCACAGGCAAATCGACCCATATCGAACAGGTCGCCGCGCGCCTGAACTGGCCGTGCATCCGCATCAACCTCGACAGCCATATCAGCCGTATCGATTTGATCGGTAAGGATGCGATCGTCGTCAAGGACGGGATGCAGATCACCGAATTCCGTGATGGCATCCTGCCCTGGGCACTGCAAAGCCCGATTGCGCTCGTGTTCGACGAATACGACGCAGGCCGCCCCGACGTGATGTTCGTCATCCAGCGCGTGCTCGAACGCGACGGCAAGATGACGCTGCTTGACCAGAACCGCGTTCTGAGCCCGCACCCCGCCTTCCGGCTGATGGCGACCGCGAACACCGTCGGCCTTGGCGACACGACCGGGCTGTATCACGGCACCCAGCAAATCAACCAGGGCCAGCTCGACCGCTGGAACCTTGTGACCACACTGAACTATCTGCCGCATGAACAGGAAACGGCGATCGTGCTGGCGAAAAGCCCGTCCTTTAACAAGGACGACGCCGGACGCCAGGAAATCGCATCCATGGTACGCGTTGCCGATCTGTCCCGCGCCGGCTTTATGGCGGGCGATATTTCGACTGTTATGTCGCCGCGTACCGTGATCACCTGGGCCGAGAACACAGAATTGTTCAACGACCGCGCCACGGCGTTCCGGATGACTTTCCTCAACAAGTGCGACGAGCTCGAACGGACGACGGTTGCGGAATACTATCAGCGCTGCTTCGGCGACGAATTGCCGGAGCTGAAAGCTACGCAGACGGCGGCTTAAGACGCAGATGAGTGACGACCAGCCGGCAGAAGAGTTTCGTCGCGTAACAGCGGCCGCCATGCGCGCCATCGCCGAGCGTGACGACATCACGCTTGTGTACGGCTCGGAAGCCCGGCTGGTCGATAACCAGGCGCGGCTCCCGGTCCCGTCGCGCGACTTCACAGAGGCGGAGGTCGCGGCGCTACGCGGCGAGGCCGATGCCATGGCTTTGCGCCTGCGGTTCCATGACGAAGATGTCCATTCGACGCGGGCACCGCAGGGCGAGAATGCCCGCGCGGTGTTCGAATCTCTCGAACGCGTCCGCTGCGAAGCGCTTGGATCGCGGATGATGGCGGGTGTCGCAAACAACCTGCGGGCAGCACTCGAAGAGAAATGCGACGCCTTCGGATATACCCGGGTGAACGTACGCGACGATGCGCCGCTCTCCGAAGCGATCGGGCTGATGGTGCGCGAAAAACTCACCGGCGAAAAACTCCCCGAAGGCGGCGAACAGCTGGTCAGCCTGTGGCGCGACTGGGTCAATGACAAGGTCGATACCGATTTCGACAAGCTGGCAGACAACATCGACGACCAGGAAGCCTATGCGGCGGCCCTGACCGATCTACTGGTTGACCTTGAACTGATCGATGAGCAGTCCGAAGCGACCGAACAGCAGGAAGGCGAACAGGGCGACGACGCCGAAGAGCAGGACGCCGAGGACGCCGATTCCGAAGACGCCGACATGGAAGGCGTATCCGCCGAGATGAGCGGCTCCGAATCCTCCGAGATGGACGAAATGGATGTCGAGGACGGCGACGAATCGATGTCGGAGCAGGGCCAGGAAGAAATGATGCCCGGCACTGGCGACGAGGATGGCGAGCAGTCCGATCACCAGCGGCGCCCCGATGGCAGCGGGCCGGGTGGCGCGCGCGAGCCGATGTACAGGCCGTATTCAGTCGAATTCGACGAAGTCGTCGAAGCCGAAGATCTCTGCGACGCGGATGAACTGGCCAGACTGCGTCATCATCTCGACCAGCAGCTTGCCAATCTTCAGGGCATTATCGGGCGCCTGGCCAACCGGCTGCAGCGCCGCCTTCTCGCACAGCAATCGCGGTCGTGGGAATTCGATCTGGAAGAAGGCATTCTGGATGCCGGCCGTCTGGCGCGCGTGGTGACCAACCCGACGCACGCGTTGTCCTACAAAGTCGAAAAAGAAACCGAGTTCCGCGATACCGTTGTCACATTGCTGATTGATAATTCAGGCTCGATGCGCGGGCGGCCGATCACGGTGGCGGCGATGAGCGCCGATATCCTGGCACGGACGCTTGAACGCTGCGGCGTGAAGGTCGAAATTCTCGGCTTCACGACACGGGCGTGGAAAGGCGGCCAAGCACGCGAACGCTGGCTTGCCGATGGCAAACCGACCAACCCCGGCCGCCTGAACGACCTGCGACACATTGTTTACAAATCGGCGGACGCCCCGTGGCGGCGCTCGCGCAAATCGCTCGGCCTGATGCTGCGCGAAGGCCTGCTCAAGGAAAACATCGACGGCGAGGCCCTGCTCTGGGCCCACAGCCGGATGGTCAACCGGCCGGAACAGCGCAAGATCCTGATGGTGATTTCGGATGGCGCGCCGGTCGACGATTCCACGCTGTCGGTCAATCCGGGCAATTATCTCGAACGGCACCTGCGTGAAGTCATCAAGACGCTCGAATCCTATCCCGACGTGCAGCTGACTGCGATCGGCATCGGCCATGACGTGACGCGTTATTACGACCGCGCGGTGACGATCATGGATGCAGAACAGCTTGGCGGCACCATGATGGACCGTCTCGCCGAACTGTTCGATGACGACATGAAGCCCGGCGGCGCAAGGGCACGCCGCAAGAAACGCGCCGCCTGACGGGCAACTAATAACCGGCAGCGACCAGACCGGCGGCGGACCCACGTTCACAGATAGAGAATAAAAAACCGGCCAGGAATTTCCTGGCCGGTTTCACGTTTACGGCGGGGTAAACCGTCGGAGATATATAGTCTAGCTTTCGTCGCCGAAGATTAGCTTGCGGGCATGCTTCACCACCTCGGGAGATGCATTTTCGACCGCCACTTTGACAACGCCCTGAATCTTGGCGCCAGTCGACGGGATCAAGCGAAGCCTGCGCTTCTTTAGATCCGCAGCGAATTTCGGATCCGCATTCATCTTGTCATATGCGGCGCGCAGGATCGCGACGGTTTCCTTGTCGACACCCGGCGGCAGGGCGAGACCTCGGCCCAGAAGACCGGCAACGCTCAGGAAGCCAACGGCTTTCTTGTCCATCTCGTCCGTGACCAGCTCGCTGACCATCGGTACCGATTTCGGCAGGTCGGGATCACGGAAGATGCCGATCTGTGCAATCGGGCGGGCAAACACCTTGCCGTCTTTGTCGGCCTTGAACCAATGCGGGACCTTGGATGCCCAGGCCAGCCAATTGAAGGCAGCCATCTGTGATTCGCCCTGTTCCATCGCAAAGATCGATTTTGACGATCCCTTGTAGCCCGTCACCATCTTGATCTTGTAGCCGAACAGGCCCCGGATCAGCATTGGGTTGATATAACCGGATGAATTCTTACCGCTGGTGCTGCCGATAATCTGCTTGGTCTTCATATCGGAAAGCTTGGTAACGCCGGAATTGGTGCGGACGACCATCACCACGTTTGTCTGATTGCTCGATCCGAGCCAGGTAAAGTCCCGCGCGTCATAACGCATTTTTGCGGGGCGCATCAGCTGGTTCGTCACCGTGTTGTCGAGCGGCACGATCAGGGTCAGACCGTTCTTGGGCGCGACATTATAGGCCCAGTTCATGGCCTTTGCACCGCCCGCGCCCGGCATATGCTGCAGGATGACGTTCGGTTTTCCGGGAATGTTCTGCCCAAGATAATTGGAAAACGCGACGCCATACTTGTCATACGTACCGCCGGGGCCGTACGGAATGACGATCTTGATCGTCTTGCCTTCGAAGTTCATTGCTTCAGCCGACGCTGTCGTCGTCGCGGCAGCCATCGCCAGTCCGGCCGCAAGACCGGTGACGAGCATTCTTGTCGTTCTGTTCATTATTATTCTCCCTGTGGATCGTCAGATGTCTAATTACACAGAGTTTCTCACAAGTTGTGGTCAATGTGCAATTCCCAATTCGGGGGGGTATGGTGCGGCTATAGCCCATTATGAATTTGATCGATAACGGAGAAAAAATGTCTGAAGAACAGGCCCTTGCCGACGCGCATGCGCGTATCACCGACTACCGCAGCAGAATCCAGACCCTCGATGGAAACGCGGCGGACCTGATGTTCCGCGAGGCGCGCAATCACAACGCCTGGCAGGACAAGGAAGTGTCCGACGACAAGCTGCGTGAAATCTGGGATCTGATGAAATACGGCTCGACCAGTGCCAACACCTTGCCGGCGCGGCTGATATTCATCCGCTCGGCGGAAGCGAAAGAACGGCTCAAACCCTGCCTGATGCCGGCCAATGCGGATAAAACCATGGCCGCCCCGGTTACCGCTTTGCTCGCCTATGACCTGGAATTCTTTACCGATTTCGCCAAGCTGTATCCAATCCGCCCTGAAATGGCCGACATGTACAGCTCCGACCCGGCCCGCGCGGAGAAATTCGCGTTCCAGCAGAGCTCGCTGCAGGGCGCCTATCTGATCATGGCGATCCGTGCCGTCGGTCTCGACGCCGGTGCGATGGGCGGCTTCAACACAGACGCGGCCGATGCCGAATTCCTCGGCGGCAAGAACTGGAAGTCCAACTTCCTTTGCAATATCGGCTATGGCGATCTCGAAGGAATCAAGGGGCCGCGGCTCTACCGTTACGGTTTCGACGAGGTCTGCGACATCATCTGACCGCCCGCTTTTGGCAGGACACAAAAAAGGCCCGCTGAAAAGCGGGCCTTTTTTAATTCCGGTTTAAGTCTGCGGCGCGCAATCAGGCAGCGACCATTGCTTTCTTAACCTTGCGCTTCAGCGACAGCGCGTCTTCGGGAAGCTTGGTATCGCTGGTGCCCAGCAGATAGGCATCCAGTCCGCCCTTATGCTCAATCGTGCGGATAGCACGGGCCGACAGACGCAGGCGAACAACCTGGCCCAAGGCATCCGACAACAGCGATGTAACCTGCAGGTTGGGCAGGAAGCGGCGGCGGGTCTTATTGTGGGCATGGCTGACATTGTTGCCGGCCATTACGCCTTTACCCGTCATGGAGCATCTTCTGGACATGGTCTCGTTCCCGAAAAATCTTGTTTAAACACGTCAAAAGGACCTTATTGGGCCCGGAAAGCGCGAAGCTTTAATCGCCGGAGGCCTTCACGTCAAGGTTTTTGGCCCGTTTTGGGGCCACGACCCACCGAAATATCCGCCGCCCGCCGGACGGCGATAAAACGGCTGAAAACAGCCATTCCAACCATCACCATCGCGCCGACATAAAACGGCCAGTGAACACCAAGCGCGGCAAAAGCCACACCGGCCAGCGCCGGACCGCCGATCCGGCCGAATCCGCCGAATGCCTGGCCGACGCCAAGGACCCGCCCGCGGCTATCCGCATCGGCATATTGCGACAACAGGCTGCTCAGGGATGACGCGCTCGTGGACGTGCCGAAGATCATCAGCAACGCGCCAAGATAAAGTTCCACCTCAAACGTGGCGAGGGGCAGCCACAGAACCCCGAGGCCGAGCGCGATGGCACCCGCCGTGATCAGGTTGCGCTCGCCGAACCGCACCGCCAGCCTGCCCACCACAAACCACTGCAACACCATGTGACACAGCCCCATCCAGGCATAGAACAGCCCATTCTGGTGCGGGCCCCAGCCCCACACGCGCTCCGACCACAGCACGATGATGACCTCGACCCCGGCGAACACGAACGGCGTGCAGAACATCAGGCACAGCACAAGACGGGTCTGGCGGTTGGAAAACACCGCAACCCAGCTTGAAAGCCCCGGCATCGTACGGGCACGGATTTTCTGTTCCGCCGAGACGGTCTCCCGGATCAGAATGACCGCGAGCACAAAGGCGGTGATCGAAAACGCGGCTGCGGCCAGATAAGGCGACAGAAAGTCCGGGTTCGCCGGATCGCTGCCGCCCAGCAACCCACCAATCGCGGGGCCGGCAACAAAGCCGAGCCCGGCGGCACCCGACAACCGGGCGATGGCACGCGTGCGCTCCTCCGGCGTCGTAACATCGGCAATCAGCGCCTGGGTGACACTCATATTTGCGGCCATCGCACCGCCGAAGAAGCGGGCAATGAACAGCATCCAGAGTGTCGAGCTGAAGGCGAGCAGGAAATAGGCGCAGAACGTGCCGCCAATGGTGAACAGCAGGACCGGCTTTCGCCCGATCCGATCGCTCAGCCAGCCCCAGAAAGGCCCGAAGATAGACTGCGCGAGCGTATAGCTGACGGCGACGAGCGTGACGATCTCGGGCGAGGCACCGAATTTCTGCGCATAGAGCGGCAGCATCGGCAGCACAATGCCGAACCCGACCATGTCGACGAAAACTGTAAATATCAGAGCGTACACGGGCGAGGCTTTGCCATGTCAGGGGCCCGGCTGTCCAGCGGAGTTTGGCGTGCGTCGGATGTTTTGCAGGTGCGTTCGATCGCGCCGGGCTGACGGTCCGGGAGGATCCTGCCTCGACTCTCTCCCCATCCTCCGGTGTCGCCCCGGCCCTCTGCCGGGACCCAGTTGACACGACGGGAAGGCTGGATCCCGGCATAAGGCCGGGGGGGCAAAACGCCGGCGCAAAACGCGCCTATTTCATGCGGTAGGAATGCACCGAACGATGCCCAGCCGATATTCGCCGAGATATACCAGGCGCACCCGATCAGCCACAGAATCGTAATGGCGAGAGCGGCACCGGCGGGCCGGCGCAATAACGACGTAAATATACACCGGAAAAGATATGTCATAGCGCTGCTTTTCCGGTCAAATTCGTCCAAGGAAGATACTAGATCGCCTTGATTCGCGACAACATTTCCCGCGCTAAATATAGCCGCACCGCGAAGCCGCCCGATTGGACCTGATTCAGCCAGGGATTCGGGCGAGGATTCGGGCGGGGACTCAGGACAGCCGGCTCACCAGCCAAAGGACGGTATCGATGCCGCCGGCAGGGCTTTCCACTGTGCTACCAGCGATGCTACAACATCAGCCTCCGGCGGGTTGCCCAACGCATCGCCATGAATGCCACCGGCAACCAGGATCGGGTCGACACCTGCATTCTGCGCCCCGGCAAGATCGGTGCGAAATGAATCGCCGACCGCGGCGATCCGGGTCCTGTCGAACCCCGACAGCACCCGGAAACAGTATTCATAGATTTCCGCCTTTGGCTTGCCGAACCAGCGCACCGTGCCGCCAAGCGCTTCATATCGCAGCGCCAGCGCGCCGGCGCAGACAAGCTTGCGGCCATCGCGCACAACTTCGAGATCCGGGTTGGCGCAGATCATGGGCAGGCCCATCTGCACGCCCAGCGCCAGCTTGCCCTCATAGTCAGCAACGGTCTCGCCGTCTTCCCAGGGGCCGGTATTGACGATCAGATCGGCATCTTCGAGGCGGTCGGTCTGATCCCAGTCGAGGCCATCGAACAGATTACGGTCGCGGGCGGGGCCGATATGAATGCAGCGATTACCGACACGCGCGTAAAACGGGTCCGATCGTTCCTTGAGATCGAGAAACGTCGCTTCGCCCGATGACAGGATGTGCCGGCAGAATGCGGCGGGCATGCCCATCGCGATCATCGATTCCGCGACGGCCGCGCTGCGCCGGGGCGCATTGGTCAGCATCACGAAGGGTTTTTCCGCCGCCGTCAGCTGTTCCAGCGTATCGACCGCGCCAGGATACAGCGTCACCCCGTCATGCAGGACGCCCCAGACATCGAGAATGAACGCATCGTAGCGTTCGGCGATCGCCGCCATCCCGTCAAAATGCGGGATTGCAGCGGTTTCAGGAGTTAAATCAGCCATAGCCGCGCTTTACACGGTTTATATTGCAGGGTAAAGACTGGAAATCGACGATGAACCGCCACCAGCGGGCAATTATGGTCTTTCAGCCGGCCCCACGGCGACTTTTAGCCATAGCCACGGCGCGACATGCAGTCATTACGCCTATAAGCGCGACATCCGGAGCTGCCGGCATTCGGTGATCGGGCTGGCGCTCGACCTGCTCCCCGTCTGGCGCACGCCCGGCTACACGCAATGGACTTACCCCCGACCGGCCCATAGACTCCCGGTTCAGAATGTCATCCGCCCGTCGTCGGATCGTCCAACACCGCCCCGAACCCACCGGCTCTCATGCACCCTGTTCCTCAGCAGCCCCTTCCCGTCCAACGGACCGCCTGACGCGATGGATATCGCGGACGGCAATTTTCTCGGCATGATCGGCATCAATGTCTGGGTGTTCACCGGGCTCAGCGTCGCCGCCCTCGGCGCCGCGTTCATCGCTGCTATCGTCGGCACGGCAGGCGGGCTGATCCTGATCGCCGTGATGGCCTTTGTGTTTCCTCCGGCGCTGCTGATCCCGCTCCATACCGTCGTCCAGCTCGGGGCTGCTGCCAGTATGGCAATCTCGCGCTGGCGCTATCTGATGCGCGACATGGTGCTGCCGTTTACCGTGGGCACGGCCATCGGCGCTGCCATCGGCGGGCGGATATTCGTCAGCCTGCCCGAAAACGTCCTACTGCTGGCACTCGGGATCAGCATCCTCGCCCTCGCCTGGGTGCCGAAGATTGCGCAGTTCGGGCCGGAGCGCGGCCGGTTCGTGTTTGTCGGCTTCGTGGTGACGTTCCTCGGTGTCTTCATAAGCGCTACCGGCACCCTGCTCTCCGCCTTTACCGCCGCCGTCGCCCCCGACCGGCGCAATCACATCGCGACCCTGGGCGTGCTGATGACCATCGTACATCTGGCAAAGCTGGCGGCATTCGGTCTGCTGGGGGTGAGTTTCGGTAGTTACGGGCCGCTGATCGCCGCGATGATCGTCACATCCTTCATCGGCACTTATATCGGCAAATACGCGCTCGACCGAATTCCCGAACGCCTCTTCCGGATCGGTATACAGACGATGCTGACCCTGCTGTCGATCCGGCTGATCTGGATAGCGATGGAGGGACTTTCGGTGGCGGCGGACACCTGAACGGCCAGGTAAGGTCCGCTTGTCCTTCAGCTGCGGACGAAAATCTCCATCAACCGTGAAGTCCGCTTCTGACACAAAGCGGACTCCATCGGCCAAAAGAAAACGGCGCCTCCAAAGAACCGCCGTTGCAAGAATTATTTGTCGTAAAAGTTACTTATGCAGCCATACTACACCGTGCGAAGCCGAGACCCGCGAGGCCAAGGCCAAACAGGGCCAGAGTGGCCGGTTCGGGAACAGCCACTTGATTTCCTGCCACGTCAAAGATGATGTTGTAGTAGGCGATGCCAGCCGGGTCGGGGTTCCACATTGAAATCCCCGCAATGTCTCTCACACCACCGTTCAGTTGAATGGGAGTTCAGATGAATTGGAGCGATATCGGTGATTGAATACGGAGACATCCAATTTACATGGATGGCGATGAATTCAAAATCTTAGTACGTATATGCGGGCAACGGTTTTTAAACCGCCACTTCACAATAGTGGGGGAATGTCTTTTTTGAGTCAGCAGCAGACGTCACAGTTGCGGGTGATCTTCGTCCGCTGTTGATGCACAAGCGGTCTCCGCTCGGTCGGAAGCAGCCATGTTACCATATTGGCTATAGTGTCTCGTTCGCTGATCCCTGCCCCCTGACAAACCGCCGGTTTCGGCGACAGAAGCGGGCTGGAAATGTCTCGTTCATGCGACATTACCCTAAGCTGTAATGTAACATTGTCGTCGAAACGGCGATTTTCCTGCCAACATGAAACCTGCGCCCCCGTTGGGAAGAACGCCACCCAGCCGGCGCACCACGCGAAAATCAGCTGCCTGCTGACAGCATCGCCGCCAATCCGGTCGCGGGCAGTCTGGTCGCCGGCAGTGTCTAATGCGTGCTGGGCCGCCGCATGATGCGCGCGCGGTCCACCGTGATGACCGACACCTCGATCATGCGCTGGTCGCGCAGCAGGGCGAGATCCACCAGCACGCCGGCTTTGCCCGATCCCCACAATTTGCGGTACAGGGTCGGCAGGTCCTTGACCTCTTCGCCGTTCACGGCGAGCACGATATCGCCGGGCTCAACCCCGGCATCGACGGCGGGGCCGCGTTCGGATACCGATGTGATCAGCAGATGGCCCATGGTTTCGACCGTATAGATGCCGAGCCACGGCCGCGGCGGATGGTCGGTGCACCCTTTTTCGATGAGCTGCTCAAAAATCGGTTTCAGCAGATCTACCGGCACGAACATGTTGCCGGGTTGCTTGTCGGCGTTTTCTTCTTCCGCATCCTGCACGAAGAGCGACCCGATACCGACCAGCTTGCCGTCGTGATCCAGCAGGGCAGCACCCGACCAGATCGGATGGGGCGGCTCGGTGAAGATGGCGCCCGAAATCAGGTATTCCCAGTATCCGGCGAATTCACGGACTGATGAAATCTCGGCGGCGATGGCCTGCGCCTTGCCGCCATGGGCACCGACGGTCAGCGTGTCGCCTTCGCGTACCGCCGATGAATGGCCGAGCTCCAGCGGGGCGACGCCGAGATCGTCGGTCGTGCGGATCAGGCCGAGGCCGGTTTCGTAGTCATAGGCAATCACATGGGCCTCGGCGACGCCGCCGATCCGAGTGCCGACCGTGATCAGATCGCATTCATTGATCAGATAGCCGATGGTCAGCAGCAGGCCGTCTTCGGAGATCAGAACCGCGTTGCCTTCACGCTCGGTGCCGAGATAGGACGCGGAAAACGAGTCTTCCGGCGCGCGCGCCTGCAGGGGGACCACCGCGGACAACGCCCGGTTGAGGTCGTAGTTCATTTTTCCCTGGTCCGGCCTCGGCGCATCGGCCAGCGCCGGGTGAAACAGAGGGGATATACCGGCCGGTTTATGGCCGTTCGCGCGATCTACACCGGTCATAACAAACGGGTACTCCTGAAGCTGAGGGGGAGCTTAAAGGATTTTCGCGCGGTGGGGAAATCGCCCACGCCATCATAGATTATGGGGAATCCGGCGGAATATCAGGGCCTTCGGCTATTTACGCTCATCGACGAACCGGGGCGCCTTGATGGACGATTCGAACAGGCGCGCCAGCGTGCCGATCTCCAGCACGTCGATGCGGGCCGACATTTCGAAGACCGCCTTGATCCGGTCGGCCATAGCGGCGGCGATGGCGGCGGAATCTTCACCGCGCCGGACCTCGATACGGACGTTGAGGGTTTCGAGATCGTTATCGTCAGTGACCAGCAGCGCCTGGAAATCGTTGACGGCGGGAATCGAAAACACAAAATCCTCGAACTCCGTGTGGTTGATGTTCACGCCGCGGATCTTGAAGAAACCGGTCGTGCGGTTGGCGTGGCGGATCATCGGGAACAGATCGGCGAACTGACCGCCGCTTGTCCCGTGTTCGACAAACGTCACTATATCGCCGGCATTCCAGCGCAGGAACGGCGTCGCGTGACCGGTCCATAGCGGGGTCTGGCACATGTGGCCTTCCGAGCCGGGCTCCAGCATCTCGCCGGTCTCGGGGTCGACCACCTCGAGGAAAAACATGTCGGACCAGATATGAATACCGTCATGGGCAGCACCCTCGGCGCCCATCAGCCCGGCCTCGCTCATCCCGAAGACGTTGAACACGTCGGCGCCCCAGGTGCGGGCGAGCTTTTCGCGCTTGGCATCCGACAGCGGCTCGGCCGAACAGATGATCTTGCTAACACTCGACTGGGTCAGGTCGATGCCCTGCTCAGCCGCCAGATTCGACAGGTGCAGCGCAAAGCTCGGCATCGCAATCAGCACGGTCGGTTCCAGCGATTGAATCAGCGCAAGCTGGGCCGCCGACGGCACCGAATTTCCGGAACCGACCCAGTTCATACCGACACCGGCCTCATGCGCAGACCGCGCCCAGATCTGGCCTGCGGGATGAATACCGATGGGAAACGAGATATGGCAGGAATCGCCCGGGCTGATATCCATCGCGGGGAAAGACCGACCCCAGGTCACCATGCCGTATTCGACATCCTTGAACGTCCGCGGATAAAAAACCGGCGCACCGGTCGTGCCACCCGACCGCCAGTATTCGGCGATATCGGCGCGCGGCGCGATACAGAACTGCTCCATGAAGGTCTTATGGTCGAGCTTGCGCAGCACGTCCTTGTCGACGATTGCGATTTTCTGCCACTCATAGGGATCGTCTAGCCTGTCGACATTGATGTGGTCGAGCTTGCCCTTGTACCAGACGGCCTGCTTGGCGCACTCGAACGCGACGCGCTTGCGGTCGGACTGGATTTTGAGGATCTCATCGCGCGACGCCGGCAGTGGCAGCAATCCGGTCATGGGGTCTCTCCTGTCTTCGCCTGATTTTTCTGGGCCTGATTTTTTGTTGCCTCAAAGGCGCGGCGCACGTTTATGAGCAACTCGATCAGGCGCTCTTTATCGGTATCGTCGATGCCGACCAGCGCATCATCGACCCAGCGCGCGTGATCCGCCGTCATCTCGTCGAACAGCGCGGCGCCCGTGTCGGTCATGCGGAGCTGGTGACTACGCCGGTCATCGGGGTTGGCGCGGCGCACGATCAGATCGTCGGCGACCATGCGGTCAACCAGCGCCGTGATGTTACCGCTCGACGCCATGACGCGCCCGGAAATCTCACCGACCGCGGCCCAGTCGCCGCCGAAGCGGTGCAGCTGCGACAGCACGTCGAACCGCGCCAGGCTCTGGCTGTGGACTTTACGCAGCCGGCCACCGATACCGGCCTCGATCTCCTTGGTGCATTTCATCAGTTGCAGCCACAGGCTCAGTGACAGTTTTTCGTCATCGTCTAAATGGGGTTCGCCGAGATGGCCGAGGGTTGATGCCATGAGGACTAAATTCCGTGTTGTATGGCCGATATCTTACGAGTTGACCATAGACCTGTAAATATTTTATATATTAGATAAATATTGGGGATGAAGAAGAGGACAACAACCATGCGCATCGCAGTGATCGGCGGCGGACCGGGCGGGCTCTATTTTGCTCTGCTTGCCAAAAAAGCGTTCCCAGGCAATGATTTAACGGTCTATGAGCGCAATGCGGCGGATGACACGTTCGGCTTCGGCGTGGTGTTTTCGGACGAGACGCTTGACGGTTTCCTCGCCCGCGATCCCGAAAGCTACGATGCCATCACCGACCAGTTCGCCTATTGGGACGAGATCGATTTCGTCCTGCACGGCGAGACGATCCGCTCGACCGGCCACGGGTTCTGCGGCTGCGGGCGGATGGAGCTGCTGCAGATTTTGCAGCGGCGCTGTGCCGAGGTCGGCGTCGACATGAAATTCAATCACGAAGTCCGTAACCTGGACGATATCGACGCCGATCTGGTGGTCGGTGCGGACGGCATCAACAGCGTCGTCCGCAACGCGTTTCCCGATAAATTCCGGGCAGACATCCAGTGGCGCAAGAACCGCTTCGCCTGGCTCGGCACCACGCGGCCTTATGATGCGTTCACGTTCGATTTTACGACCGACGATCACGGCATCTGGGTGCTCGGCGCCTATCAGTATAAACCGGGCATGAGCACCTGGATCGTCGAAGCCCCGGAGCGGACCTGGGCAAGCGCGGAGGCCACAATCGGTTGTCTCACCGGCGAGACACTTGTCTCATATATGAAACAACTCTGGGCCGACCGGTTGGAAGACGGCAAATACGACCTGGTCGCGAATAAAACCGTCTGGCGGCAATTCCCGATGATCCGCTGCGAAGCCTGGTCGCATGACCGCTACACCATGATCGGCGACGGGCTGCACACTGCGCATTATTCGATCGGCTCGGGTACCAAGCTCGCCATGGAGGACTCGATCGCGCTTGTCGATGCGCTAGTCGAAACGAATTCAGTCCCGGCCGCCCAGGTACGGTTCGAGGAGATGCGGCGCGAAGAGGTCGAAAAAACCCAGCACGCCTCGGAAGTCTCGGTGATCTGGACCGAAGAACCGCAGCGCTACTGGGACATGGCGCCGCTGCAGGCCGCGTTCTCGATGCTGTCGCGCTCAAAACAGGTGACGTATGAGAACCTGCGCCTGCGCGACCCAGCATTGATCGAGCGGATCGACAGCTGGTTTGCCAATGATGTCCGAAGCGCAGGGCATGAGGTCGACGGCACACCCCCGCCGATGTTCACGCCGTTCTCTTTGCGCGGCATGACGCTGGCCAACCGCGTCGTGGTATCGCCGATGGACATGTATTCGAGCACCGACGGCGTGCCGGGCGATTTCCACTTCGTACACCTGGGTGGCATGGCGTTGGGCGGCGCCGGGCTGATCTTTTCGGAAATGGCCTGCGTGTCCGCCGAGGGCCGGATCACGCCCGGCTGTTCGGGGCTGTATTCGGGCGAACACGTCGCGGCCTGGAAGCGCATCGTCGATTTCGTCCACACGAATTCCGACGCCAGGTTCTGCCTGCAGATCGGCCATGCCGGGCGCAAGGGATCAACCCGGGTCGGCTGGGAAGGTATGGACGTGCCGCTGACCGCCGGCAACTGGGACGTGATTTCCCCGTCTCCCCTTGCGCATGGCGCCGGCATGCATGTGCCGCGCGAGATAACCCGCGCCGATATGGACAGGGTGCGCGACGATTTCGCCTGCGCCACAACGATGGCCGACGCGGCCGGCGCCGACATGATCGAGCTGCACATGGCGCATGGCTATCTGCTGTCCTGCTTCATCACACCGGTCGCCAATAAGCGCACGGACGAATATGGCGGCAGCCTGGAAAACCGCCTACGGTTTCCGCTCGAGGTGTTCGATGCCGTCCGCGCCGCCTGGCCCGACGACAAGCCGATATCGGTACGGATATCGGCGACCGACTGGGTCGGCGAGGGCGGGGTCACCGGCGAGGACGCGGTCGAGATCGGGCGCGCCTTCAAGGATCACGGCTGCGATCTGATCGACGTGTCAGCCGGTCAGACCACGCCTGAGGCAAAGCCCGTCTACGGGCGGATGTTCCAGACGCCGTTCTCGGAACAGATCCGCAATGAAGCCGACATACCAACCATCGCGGTGGGCAACATCACAACATCGGATCAGGTAAACACGATCGTCGCCGCGGGGCGCGCCGACCTCGTCGCCCTCGCCCGACCACACCTGACCAACCCCCATTTCACGCTAGAGGCCTCCGCCTGGTATGGCCATGCGGCGCAGCGCTGGCCCTTTCAGTACGACTCGGCAAAAGATCAGGCGATGCGCCTTGCCCAGCGCAAAAAGGTTGAAGCGGAAAATCTTCGCCGGGCCGCGGCCCCGTCCAGCCATCGCAGCAACGCTTCATAAGGTGAAGCGTTGCTCTAACGGGGGCTTTTAGTCGCGCCGCAGCGACGGATCCGCAAGAGTGGTGTCCTGGCCCGGGGGTGCGTTATCGACCGCGCCCTCAAGCGTCATTTCCTCACGCCATTCCGCAGGCAGGCGGACCTGCCCCTCGCTGCCGACCTGGTCGATACCCCAATATATTTCGAGGACGTGGTTGTCAGGATCGAGGAATTCAACCGCGACCTGACAACCCGCGCGGCGGCGCCCGGCATAGGTAATCTTCACGCCCTCGGCCTCAAGATGGACACGCGCCCGGAACACCTCGTCCAAGGTCGCTACTTCGAACGCCATGTGATTGAGCTCGTTACTGTTGCCGGGTGCAGCCGCACCGCCGACCAGCGCCACACCATGGTGATCATTCGCACACCGCATGAAGACCATCCGACCCGGCACCATCGTCGCGGGATAGACATCAGACACCCGGAAGCCGAGCACACGGGTATAGAAATCGACCGACTTTTCGAGATCCTGGACCATGAGGACCACATGCCCGATCTTCGCAATACTGAACGGCAGACCGTCCGGCGTCTGTGTTTCGCGCAATGCCTGAAGGTCGGGCGTTATCAGCCCGTCAGTATCGATCACGCCTCTTGGCATCTTGTCCTCCTGAAACTGTATGCCCGCCAAATGTGGCGCAGCGGCCACGCCGCGTCCAGCCGTGATGCATATTCAGGAAAGAGACAGAGCGTGCGAGGGCAGACCGCACAAAATCGGTAGGGGCGATCAGTAAGAAAACCCTAGCGTCTGGCGCAGCCAAGTGGTGCCGGTGAGTTATTGAAACAAAAAACCCGCGACATCGGCCCGCGATCTTTTCAGGGCGACCTTCTTTTCGGTCGCCTCGAAGCCGTATTTATAGACCCCGGTGACCGGCCCATCGGTGTAAGCGCCGGGACGTAGGATGACCCAGTCCAGATCGCTTTGACGAATGGCTTTTTCTTGCATCTGATGATCGGCAAATGCGTCACGCAACAACAGACCGAACATGACCCGCTTCCAGAAAAAGTTGCGCACGGGGTAGCTGTCGCCCGCACCGAGCGTCGATGCGGAGACCAGGCGGCGCAGGCCATGATGCGTCATGGCCGCGATGATGTTTTGTGTTCCGGCCGCACGAACGGTGCCTTTTCTGCCCGCCCCGAGCGCGATCATCACGACATCGTGCCTACCGACTGCCGACAGAACCGAAGCGGGGCCGAGGACGTCGCCTGCCTGCCGTGCCAGATTGGCGTGGTCCGCCGTCAAAACCGATGGATTGCGACCAAACGCGGTGACGCTGTCTCCGGCGGTCAGCGCCTGGTCGACCAAATGACGCCCGACAGAGCCGGACGCGCCAAAAATAATTATCTTCATCGTCTTCTCCATAAGTGAGCTGAACTAAATTACTTGACAATCTGTCAATTGACGGAGTGACAAGAAGGTGCTACTTGACAATATGTCAATTAAAAAATCAGACACGCGCTCCCGGGTTCGCGACGCCGTTCTGTCGCTCGTGGCGGACACCCCCGAAACCGCACTCCGCATGGTGGACATCGCCAAACGGGCAGGCATCAGCCGCCAGGCGCTCTATCTGCATTTTGCCACCCGTACCGACCTGCTGATCGCAACCACGCTCTATGTCGATGAAGCAAAAGACATCGACGCCCGTCTTGCGGCCAGCCGTACGGCCATCTCCGGCGAGGCGCGACTCGATACATATATCGACGCCTGGGGGAATTACATTCCCGAGATTTACGGCATCGCCCGGGTCCTGCTTGCACTAAAGGAGTCAGGCGATGAAGCGGCAGCCGCCGCCTGGGACAGCCGGATGGCCGCGATGCGCGAAGGATGCACTGCTGCGATCAATGCCCTGAAAACCGACGGCCGCCTGTCGCCCGCATATCCGCGCGGACGGGCAACCGACCTGTTATGGACGATGCTGTCGGTGCATAACTGGGAACACCTGACAATCGATTGCGGCTGGTCGCAGAAAGCCTATATCGCCAATCTTAAAATCTCCGCGCGGCAACTTTTCGTCGTTGCGGAAGAAGGAGAATAGACCGATGCCGGCAAAACAATGCCGCTGCGGATCGGGCGAGCGGTTCGATACGTGCTGCGGTCCCTATCTGGCGGGCCTGCCCGCACCCACCGCCGAAGCCCTCATGCGGTCGCGCTACACCGCCTTCGCGCACGGCGACGGCACCTATATCGCGCGGACCACTACGTCTGAACATCGCGACAGCCTAGATACCGACCTTCCCGCCGTCACATGGGTCGGCCTCAAAATTAATGGCACCTCAGGCGGGGGCGTTGCGGACGCAACAGGTACGGTCGACTTCACCGCCCGGTTCAAAGACCAGAGCGATGGAGGCGCAACCCGCGTTCACCGGGAAAACTCCCGCTTCCGGCGCGAAGACGGGCTTTGGGTCTATGTCGACGGTGCGGTCGCCACCACACCCGTCGGCAAGACCGGACGAAATGATCCCTGCCCCTGCGAATCAGGAAAGAAATTCAAGCGCTGCTGCGGTAAGTGAGCGTCGTACGGATAGACTCGTTTCCGCTTTCTCCCGGCTTCTTCTTCCAACGGACGATGCGGTGACGACATGAGCGGCGACAATATTGTTTATCTAAACGGCACTTTCGAGCCGGAGGGCGAAGCAAAGGTTCCCGTCACGGAGCGCGGTTTTTCGGCGGCGACGGGGTGTATGAGGTCACCCGCACATTCGGGCACAAACTGTTCCGGCTCGACGGTCACCTCGACCGGCTTTTCCGGTCTCTGGCTTACGTGCGAATCGACATAGGTCTGAGCCGGGAGGCGCTGACCTCGGCGACCCAGGAGATGCTGGAGCGCAACCTGGGACGCCTGGACGCCGGCAGCGATTTCGCTCTGTGGCATGTGATCTCCACGGCGACAATGCGATGGGTCATCCGTCGGACACCATCGTCGCCATGTTCTGCGTCCAGATCGAATTCGAACAATACGCCGCAAACTACTTAAGCGGCCTGAATCTGGTGACACCGGGCATCCGCCGGACGGCGCCGGACAGTATCGACGCCAAGGCGAAAGTGCTGAGCCGCATGAACCAGATCTTGGTGGCGCTGGAAGCGAAGCGGTCCGACCCGGGAGCGATTCCGCTTATGCTGGATGCCGCCAGCAACGTGGCCGAGACAAATACAGGTAATTTCTTTTTCATCGCCGACGGCCATCTCTATACGTCTGCCGCACGCAACGTCCTGGACGGCGTCACCCGCGCCGCTGTCCTAGAAGTCGCCGCGGAACTGGGTATTGAGACCATCGAAGGTAATTTCACTCCCTATGACGTGTATGCCGCGGACGAAGCCTTCATCCGCAGTACAACGCCGGTGATTGTTCCTGTGACAAGCCTGAACGGCGCACAGATCAGCGGCGCGGAATCGACCGGTGGGGCCGCCCTACCCGGCCCGGTCACGCTGCAGTTGATGAAGCGTCTCGCAGAAATCGCCGGTATGTATTACGTCTCGCAGGCAATATCCCGGCTGGGCGATAATTCATCGCGGGACCTGGCGGCGGCGTGGGAAAAACGAACGGCGGCGACCTGACGCTTGTCAACGTTGCGTATCCGCAACGAGACATATGCATCTCAAGCACAGGCCATCCTCTGGATAGCCGCCGACCCTCTTGGTAATGTGCACGGCAACAGGATCGGCGTGTCTGCCGGTCCGACTCGTTCTTCATACAGAAAGCAGATCACATGGCCGACGCCACATACACACCGCCGAAAGTCTGGAAATGGGATGCCGAAAACGGCGGCACATTTGCCAGCGTCAACCGCCCGACCTCCGGGGCGACCCATGAAAAGAAATTGCCGGTCGGCAAGCACCCCCACCAGCTTTATTCGCTGGCAACGCCGAACGGCATCAAGGTCACGATCATGTTCGAAGAGCTGCTGGCGCTCGGCAAGAAAGAAGCCGAATACGACGCTTGGCTGATCAAAATTTTAGACGGCGACCAGTTCGGCAGCGGTTTTGTGTCGGTGAATCCGAATTCAAAAATCCCGGCCATGCTGGATGTCAGCACGCCGACACCGACACGGGTGTTCGAATCCGGCGCGATCCTGTTTTACCTAGCCGAAAAGTTCGATGCCTTCCTGCCGACAGAACCGGCGGCCCGGGCGGAATGCATGTCCTGGCTGTTCTGGCAGATGGGCAGCGCGCCATATCTTGGCGGCGGGTTTGGTCATTTCTACAAATACGCGCCCGAAAAGTTCGAATACCCCATCGACCGCTTCACGATGGAGATCAAACGCCAGCTCGACGTACTCGAAAAAAATCTCGCAGAACGACAGTTCCTGTGCGGTGACGAATACAACATCGCCGATATCGCCACCTATGCGTGGTACGGCAATCTGGTCATCAACAACCAGTACGAAGCCGAAGAATTCATCGAAGCTGCGTCCTATACCAACGTCGTGCGATGGGCGAATGAGATCCAGGCACGCCCGGCGGTCCAGCGCGGACGGCGGGTGAACAAGCTAATGGGGCCGGAAGAACTGCAACTCGCCGAACGCCACGATGCCAGCGACCTAGACTGATTCAAACGGCGGCGAGGGCCGTTTTCTGTTAAATTCTGCCGTGTATTTCGGAACGCTATGGTGCGTCCCGGAATGCGACAAAGGTAAGAATTGGCATGAAGAAGACATTTGGGTTGGCTGTGCTCGCGGGAACGGTGGGCATTCTAGCGGCATGCGACAGCGAGCCGGAAGCAACCGCGCCGGAGCGGATCCGCGCCATAAAAGCCTATTATGTCAGCTAACCTGCCGGCGGCGACATCCGCCGCGTGTCCGGCACTATTGTCGCCGCAGATACACCAGCCCTGACTTTTTCGGTGTCCGGCAAGGTTGCGACCGCCGCCGTGAAACAGGGGGACCGGGTCAAGACAGGCCAGGTTCTGGCAACGCTCGATACCAAACGGTTCGATCTGAGTGTGATTGTTAAAGAAGTACAGCCCGCATTCGGGCCCGCAATCCACCCCTTAGTCTGACCCGCGACCTGTTGCTACCGGGAGGCGGGCAATCCCGCGACGACCGCCTCAAAAATACCGGTATCCGCGTTGTGCCAGTACAGTTCGGCCTCGGCGATAGAAAACCAGGCGCCGTGCACGTTCAACCTGCCGGCCTGCTCGGCTTCGCGGACAAACGGGAACGTCCGCAGGTTGCCGATCGAATAGAGAACGCCCATCCATTCGAGGGCGCGCTGACGTTCAACCGCGCCGCTGATGCGCTCGTCCCGCAACACATCGTCCCGCACGCCGGACAGCAATTCGACCCATGGGCCGAGAAAAGTGCCGGTCGGCACATTCTCTACCGCCGCGAGGGATGCGGCCACGCCACCGCACAGGCCATGGCCCATCACGACGATGTTTTTGACCGCGATTCCCGTCATCGCAAATTCCAGCGCGGCCGACGTGCCGTGATACCCCGAAGATGCCTCGCAGGGCGGCACCAGTGCCGCGACGTTGCGCACAACGAACAACTCGCCCGGTGCGGCGGCGAAAATCGTCGCCGGATCCACCCGACTGTCAGCGCAGGCGACAATCATCGTTTCGGGTGACTGTCCGCCGGCAAGATCCCGGTACCGGGCTTCTTCGGTCAGGAACCGGTCGTCCCGGAACCGGCGGTACCCCGCGTGGAGCGATGCGGGAATCATGATGGGGAAGTCATTGTGGCAGGGCCTCGTTGAGAAATCATTTGAGCGGTATAGTAAGCAAATAAAACAGAATCGACGCCCCGTCAGAAATTGTGGCTGTCAGCCAACCGGGAGCAACACCGTATGTACCGCAAAGAAACCGTGACCATCGAAAACAGCCCGATGGAAATTCTGATCTTCGAACCTGAAGGCTCCGGACCACACCCCGGTATCGTCTGCGCCCAGCATCTGCCGATCGCCCATGAAGGCCTGGGAAAAGACCCGTTCACCTTCGATGTCGGCGAGGCATTCGCCAATGCGGGCTATGTCTGCGTTATCCCGTTCGTGTTTCACTGGTGGACGCCGGAAACCGATATCGCGATCAAGCGCGACGAATTCCGCGACGACCGCTGCGTCGCCGACATCGATGCCGCCTATGGCCTGCTCGCCGGCATGGACAGCGTGGATGAGAACCGCATGGGCGTGATCGGGCATTGCTGGGGCGGCCGCGTCAGCTGGCTGCATGCCTGCCACAACGCAAATTACAAAGCGCTGATCACGCTGTATGGCGGGCGCATCAAGCTCGGTATGGGCGACGGCGCGACCCCGCCGATCGAGATGGCCGGCAACATCCCCTGCCCGGTCATGGGCGTTTTCGGCAACGAGGATCAGAACCCGTCGCCTGCGGATGTGGCCGATCTAGACGCGGCGCTCACCGAGGCACACGTACCTCACGAATTTTATCAATATGACGGCGCCGGGCACGGCTTCCAGGATTTCATGAACCCGGAACGCTACCGCAAGGAGCAGGCCAAGGACGCCTGGGCTAAGATCCGGGTGTTTCTGACCGACAACCTCGGCTGACCCCGCAGGCGGGCGCATAAAAATGATGGAAGACCTGAGAAATCCTGAACGGCAACTCGCAAACATCGCCTTTATCGTGTCGCGGGGGGCGGAGCTTTATCCGGACCGGGCGGCGATAGACGACCTGCTGAGCGACCGTCGGCTGTCCTATGGCGAGCTCGATGCACCCATCACCCGGCTCGCCCGCGCGATGATGCGCGCCGGCGTTGAGAAAGGCGATATGGTTGCGGCAATGTTCTGGAACGAACACGCAATCGTCGAGGCGATTTTTGCCTGCGCACGGATTGGCGCCATTGTCGCCCCGCTCAACGTCCGCCTGCTCCCGTCGGATGTCGCCGAATATGTGAACGATCACGATTGCCGGGCGATTGTCGCCAATGCGGATTTTACAGACCGGTTTGCCAATGCCGCACCGACAATCCGCATCGCCCGGGGAGAAACCGGTGATAGGAGCTGGCAGGGTTACGAAACCGTTCTGGCCGCGGAAACCAACGAATACCTGCCGGTCACGATGTCCTTCGATGAGCCTTACCGCCTGGTTTCCACAGGCGGGACTACCGGCAAAAGCAAGGGTGTCCTGCACAGCCATGTGGGCACGCTTTTTACCGTTCTCGCCGATATCGCGGAATACGGCATTCGCCGCGGATGGCAGACGCTGTCGGTGCTGCCAGCCTATCACGTCGCCGGAATGGAATGGGGATTGTTTACCATTCTGTGGCGGGGCGGGACCGTTGTCTTTCCGGCGGCCACGTCGTTCGATCCGGTGCGCTATCTTGCCGAAATCCGCGCGCGCGACATTGAATACCTGCCGCTGGTGCCGGCCCTGATCAACCCGATATACGATGCCTGGGACGGCATCCCCCTGACCGCCCCCCGCACAGTGGTGACAACCGCGGCACCGACCCCTGCTCCGCTGCGCCGGAAGCTCGCCGAGATGTTTCCAGAAGCCGACATCATGGCGGCAGCCGGCCTGAGCGAAAGCCTGAATATGGCGACGCAGAGCCCGGGCGAACTGCTCAGCCATCCGGACAGCATCGGCGTCCCCCATGTCGATACGCAGGTGCTGATCCTTGACGATGACGACCGGGTCGTACCCCGCGGCAGACCCGGTCACATCGCGATGCGCAACTTCAATACCGCCCTCGGCTATCACCGCAATCCGGAAGCGGGCGCTGCCACCTGGCGCCGCCGCCGGAACGACGCGGAAGGTCTGGAATGGTGTTTCACCGGCGACATCGGCGTGATGGACGAGGACGGCCGGATCGCCATCGTAGATCGCTCAAAGGACGTCATCCTGACGGGCGGCGAATCCGTGCCCTCGGTAGAGGTCGAGACTGTATATGCGGAGCATACCGGCATCACGGATTGTGCCGCCGTCGGCGTGGACGACGCGCGCTGGGATGAAGCCATTCTTCTGGTCGCGGTAAAATCGGATGCAGATGCAGACAACGGCAAGCTTGCGGAAGACCTGTTCCGGTTTGGCCGCGACCGGCTGGCAGGGTTCAAGGTGCCGCGGCAGGTTGCCTTTATCGAGGCGCTGCCACGCAGCCATTTTGGCAAGGTGCTGAAGCGCGACCTGCGCGACCAGACCTTCGGACACGTCTTCGACCGCCCACATGCTGGCGGAAACTGATCCTGCGTTCCCGAAGCGCGGGACCTGTCTGGCATGCGCCGTGAGCGAAGAACCGAAACGATCTGAGACGTCTTTTTAGGCCCCGAATTGGAAATAAAATACCGCGGATTTCTGGCCTGGCGATGTCATATTGCGATGCAGCATATTTTCTTGACTGGCATGGAAAACAAACGATATATCATTGGTGCACTGCAGCAATATAATAAGATAGTGACAGCGGATAGGGACGAGACATCGATCAATTCATGACGGAGGTCTTTTTACATGCGGCTCTATCCTGATACCAAAAACGCCCGGCTCCACGACAGCAATGCTACCAACAGCGCCCCCGATAGCGCCAGTATCGATGATAATTGGCCAACCCTCGAACAGGTCGAGTTTCATCGCCGCAACGCCGAAATCATTCGGTCGAAAGCGCTCGCTGATGCCGCACGTTTCACGCTCGTCTTTACCCGCAGCACATTGCGCAAATTGCGCGGGCTGCCAGCAAAAATCCGGACTAACGCGGCAAAGCCGGGCGCAACCGCCTGAGGCGTCTTGTTGCTGATACCGGCCGCCAGCGTAAATCGTGTGTTGTCGGTTCTAGCGTTCGATACCCGCCAGAAAAGCCGCCAGGTGCGCCGCGCAATCGGCGGGATGGCTGGAGATCAGGAAATGGCCCGCGCCATCGACAGTTTTCAGCTGGACGTTTTTGATCGCGCGGCCAAGCACGTCCGTTATCGCGACGATCACCGGGTTTGCCAGCGCACCGCGCACCAGAAGTACCGGAACATCAAGCGCCGCGTAATCCTGCGGCACCGTGTCAAACCCGAAGGCGCTGTGCCAGTCCAGCACGTTCCCGTAGGCCGTCTGGCGGCAATACTCCTGAACGATGTCGGGTAACGCGTCGAAAGATCCGTCGCTGCCCCAGAAATCGATAATCCGCCTCGGCGCATCAACTTCGCCCGCTTCATACGCGGCCTCATAAGCCCGGCTCATATCCTGTGTCGCAGCGAACAGTTCAGGCCGGGTGCTGTGGCGAATTAGGCCGAGCGGGTTGGCTTCGAATGTCGCAATACTGCGCAAATCGATATTTCCCGGCAGGGCCGCCGCGAAGGCCACCGTGCCGCCGAACGAGTGCCCGACCAGGTGCACGGGGCCGCCCCCGGCGCGGGCAACAACCTCTTCAATCACACGTACCTCGTGCGTGATATCGTGATCGGCAGCGCTGCGCGTTTCAGCCGTATCGCCGTAGCCACAGAGCGCGGTGGCGACCATCCGATACCCCGGCGGCAACAGTTTCATGACCGGCCGCCACGCGGCCGGCGTGCTGAACGATCCCGGCACAAAGACGACGACCGGGCCGTCACCGGACTCTTGGTAATCCACCTGTGTCTTCTCAACCATGTTCGCTTCCCTTATCCGGACCCTACAAAGCAGGTCAACAAGCCGGCTGAACAATACCCGCCCAATCCTGATTCAAAAGTCGGACATCACCTTCTCAACCCGTTTTAGGAATTTTTTACTCCGCGCACGGTCCGGTTTGTGAAGATCGTAAAACCCGAGATACCGGATACGTGCCTTCTTCGAGACGAACCAGCGGATATAGCGCGTCATCATCCGGCGGGGCGGATCGCCGAACCACCACAATATGCCGCGGCTACGACCATAGGTGACGACGGCCGCCACCCGTTTGATGTGTCGCAGATTGGGGGACAGCGAGCCGTCATCTTCCAGCCGGAAGGAAACGCCCGGCACCATCACGCGGTCAAAGAAGCCTTTGAGGATTGCCGGCGGTCCGAGACACCAGGTAGGGAAGCAGAACACCAGCCCCTCGGCGGCCTCAATCCGCGCGGCATACTCTGCCACCCGCGCCCGGTTCAGGGCGGGTTCAAAATAGTTTTGCCGTTCCTCCGCGCTGAGGACCGGATCGAACCGGTCCGCATAAAGGTCCAGATCATCGACCTCATGCCCCGCCGCTGACAACGCTGAGAGAATCTGCGTGTGAATTGCCCCGTTCAGACTATCCGGATCGGGGTGGGCATAAATGACGAGAACGCGCATGGGCACCTGTATCGGAACGATTATGCGCCAGACGCTACTTGGCACCGAAATGAAGGTCGAGCGTTTTGCGGAGACGATCGGGTTTCAGCCCGCGTGTCCCGGCCCGCGGCGACAACTCGTCAAAAGCCGCTGCCGGGTCGGATGCCTGGTGAAGCCGTTTATACGCCTCGTCGCGCTTCGGCAGACCCAGGGCTTCGGCGATTAGGTCGGTGTAGTGGATCACTTCTACCCCATGAACTTCTTCCTGCGGGCACAGGTTGCGGTAGCAGGAATGATAAAGTGCGGTGACCGCGTCGACCTTTTCGCGTTTTGCCGATCCGAACAAGTCGTTCACAAGACCCGCGTGTTTTCCAGGTCCGACGATGCTGATCTGCAGGCCGCCGCAATCGTGGCCCCATTCGGCGCTGCCGGACGCATCGATCACCTCCAGCCCGGGGATCGCGCCGAGAATAGCGCGGGCAAAATGCGAATCGCGCATCGCCTGTTCGTTATCGCCATGGGCATGAAACATCACCCGGCGCTCGACCCGGTTACGGAAATTCAGCCGGTCAAGATTATCGACGATGAATTCAGTGACATGCAGATAGGGCGCATCGGTCGTCAGGCCGGATTCGGCGAGCGTGTTGTCCATATGGGCGTGACAGGACGGACAATAGGTCAGCACCGCTTTGGGCGCATAACCGTCGAACTTCGCAAATGTCTGGGTCGTGATCTTGTCGGACGCGGCCGCATCGCCGTGGGATTTGTGAATAATACCGCAGCAGGTCGACGGTCCGCCAAGGGCCACGAAATCGATGCCCATCTCGGTCAGGATTGCCGTAATCGTCTCGGCCAGGGCGACTGTCCGCAGCACGTTGCAGCCGAGATAGAGCACGTAATCGTGGGCCACTTTGTCTTTTTCCGTCCCGTTTCCCCAGACCCGCGCTTCCTTGCTCCGCGTCGCGTCAGCCAAAGGCTCGATGGGGCCGAAATAAGCGCCGTAATCATAGTTCGGCATGCCGCACCCTCCGTGAAAGCAGTGTGATACAAGTCACAGACTAGCATGTTCGGCGAATGGTGCATCCGGCGCTATACTGACAAACGTTAACCATCCGGAGTGTAATATTCCTTTTGGCTCCGCCACCCTTGCCCATATGCGAAGTGACATGAACTCACCAGATACAGACAGCGCCACCAAAACACTTGCCGTCGTAAACCCGTTCGACATTTCGCCCGTCGAAACCGTCGTTGAGAGTACGGCTGCCGAAATTAATGATGCGTTAGGAACGGCATTCGCGCTGTTTCGCAACCGTCCCGGCTGGCTGCCCGAATATGACCGGCTTGCCGTGCTTGAAAAAACCGCCACGCTGATGGAACAGCGCGCGGATCAGCTGATCGAGACCGCGATCCGCGAAGGCGGCAAACCACGGCGCGACACAAAGGCTGAAGTGCTACGCGCAATCGATAGCGTAAAGGTAACGATCGCCGCACTGCGCACCGACGCGGGCGAGGTCGTGCCGATGGGCCTGACGCCGGCGACCGGCAACCGCATGGCATTTACCCAGCGCGAACCCATCGGCGTTGTCGTGGCCGTCAGCGCGTTCAATCATCCGCTGAACCTGATCGTCCACCAGGTCGCGCCCGCCATCGCCGCGGGCTGTCCAGTGATCGTCAAACCAGCGCCGGAAACACCGCTTTCATGTCTCGCCTTTATCGACATCCTGCATGAGGCCGGCCTGCCGCAGGATTGGGCGCAGGCAATCGTGACATCCGACAATGTGCTGGCGGAAAAGCTGGTAACCGATGCCCGTGTCGGGTTCTTCAGCTTTATCGGCAGCGCGAAGATCGGCTGGATGCTGCGCTCGAAACTGGCGCCAGGGACACGCTGCGCGCTCGAACACGGTGGAGCCGCACCAGTGATCGTGACCGGCGATTCCGATATTTATGAAGTCCGCGAGGCGTTGCTCAAGGGCTGTTTCTATCACGCGGGCCAGGTCTGTGTGTCGACCCAGCGCATTTTTGCCCATACCAAGATCGCCACACGCTTTGCGACCCAGCTTGCCATGAAAGCCTCCGGCCTCGTCGTCGGGGATCCGATGCTGAATGAAACCGATATCGGCCCGCTTATCCGCCCGGCCGAGCTCGACCGCATCCACGAATGGGTGCTGGAAGCCGTCGATGGCGGCGGGCAGCTCCTGACCGGCGGCGAAAAACTGACCGATACGCTGTATGCGCCGACCGTGATTTTCAACGCGCCGCTCGATTGCCGGCTGATGACCGAGGAAGTCTTCGGCCCCGTCGTCTGTGTCGATCCGTGGTTCAAGGTCGAAGACGCGCTGGACCGGGCGAATTCCCTGCCGACCGCCTTTCAGGCCGCCGTGTTCACCCGCGATATCGAACGCGCAATGGCGATCAGCAGCGGCCTCGATGCCTCCGCCGTGATGGTGAACGACCACACCGCGTTCCGCGCCGACTGGATGCCGTTTGCCGGCCAGCGCCAGTCCGGCCTCGGCACCGGCGGCATTCCCCATACCCTGCGCGATATGACGATCGACAAGATGATCGTGCTGCGCACCGACACACTTGAATCGCCGCCCGACGCCAACCCCGTCTGATACAGACATTCCGCCCCCAGCATTCCCCAGATAAGGACGATCCATGAAAGCCTCCGATCTTTTTGTCCGCTGCATCGAAGCGTAAGGTGTCGAGCGCATCTTCGGCGTCCCCGGCGAGGAAAACGCCGATCTGATGCTGTCGCTCGAAGACAGCCGGATCGATTTCGTGCTGTGCCGGCATGAGCAGGCCGCCGCTTTCATGGCGGACGCATATGGCCGGCTGACCGGCAAGGCGGGTGTCTGTCTGTCGACGCTGGGGCCGAGCGCAACCAACCTGGTGACGGGGCTTGCCGACGCCAATATGGACCGAGCGCGCGCCGTCGCGATCATCGGCCAGGGCTCGACCCGGCGGCTCCACAAGGAAAGCCACCAGAACATGGACGCCATCGGCATGATGGAGCCGATCCCGAAATGGGCGCAGACCGTACGGAGCGCCGAGACCGTGCCGGAGATCGTGCACAAGGCCTTCAAGATCGCCGAGACCGAAAAACCCGGCGTCACGGTGATCGAACTGCCGAAAGGTGTAGCCAAGGAAGACGTCGACAAGCACGTCATGGCACCGAGCGTCACCCGCCGCCCCGCTGCCGATGACAAGGCAGTCCGTTCGGCGATCGACGCGATCGAACAGGCAACCAATCCGATTATCCTCGCTGGCAACAGCGCACTGCGGAAACGCGCCGCCAAACAGCTGCGCCACTTCGCCCACAAAACCGGCATCCCGGTCGTCAACACCTTCATGGGCAAGGGCGCCATCGCCATGTCCGACCCGCATTGCCTGTTCACCATGGGGCTGCAGGGCCGCGACCATGTGAACAAGGCGTTCGAGAAATCGGACACCGTGATCACCGTGGGGTACGACTTGGTCGAAATTGCGCCGATCTTCTGGAATCCCGATTGCGACAAGACGATCATCCATATCGATTTCACGCCCGCCGTCGTCGCACGCCAAATCCTTCGGCATGTGCGGCAAGGTGATAGACGGACCCGGACAGATCACGGCAGCGCTGGAAGAAGCCTTCGCGCAGGACGGCCCTGCCGTGATTGCCGTACCGGTCGATTATTCCGAAAACCAGAAACTGACCAAGCGACTGGGCGAGATCGAGGTGGCGATCTAGGAACAGTCTCCCGGATCAAAACAGACCGGTCAGATAACCGGCGCGTCGAGCTCGTACTTGCCGTCACGGTCTTCGACTTCGAGTACCCAGACATCGGGATCGAAGTCGGCCTCGCGCGCGATCAGCTTGCTGGCGGTCTCATCGTCCACCGGGTCCGGTCCGCTGGCCCGCCGCCACGCGCGCCCGCCATCCAGGTCGGTGGTGCGGGCGAACAGCTCGAACGTGCCATTCAGCAGATTGCGCAGAACCATCACCTGCCCGGCATCGCTGTCGCCTCGGCGTGCGACGACGGCGGGCATAAAAGACAGGTCGCACAGACGTATCTGTGCGCTGATCCACAGGCTGGTTTTAAGGCGAGGCTCGGTCATCGCCGCAGACTAGTCGATCGGCGGGTTCGCTGGAATGGCCTGCAGAGACGCCCTAACGAAATTCCAGGTCGATCCGCATTGCGGATGTTCGCGTATCCAGCCCAAACCGTATTGGCGAACAAACGATGCCCCTGATGATCAAAAACCCACCCTTCCCCGTCGCCTGGATCACCGGCGCCAGTACCGGCATCGGCCGCGCCCTGGCGCTGCGGCTGGCCGCGGAGGGCTGCACCGTGGCCGCCAGCGCGCGCAGTGCCGACGCCCTGAAATCGCTCGAACAGGAAGCCGAAACCCTGGCTGGCCGCATCGTCGCCGTGTCGCTGGACGTCACGGATAGCGCCGCCATCGAACAGGCATGCGCGCGTATAGTGGCCGATCTTGGTGTGCCCGATCTGTGCGTGCTGAATGCAGGCGCCTATATTCCGGTCGATGCCAAATGCCTCAAAGCCGAAGACTTTCGCATCCAGTTCAATTTGAACGTGATGGGTACCGTCCGGATGCTCGAAGCCGTCATCCCCGGCATGGTCGAGCGGAAATCGGGACGGATCGCGATTGTAGCGTCGATCTCCGGCTATCGCGGCCTGCGCACCGCCTCGGCCTATGGCGCGACCAAGGCCGCCCTTATCAATATGTGCGAAGCGCTGCGGATGGAGCTCGGCGATGCTGGTATCACCGTGCAGCTGGTGAATCCGGGCTTTATCAAAACACCGCTGACCGACAAGAACGATTTTCCGATGCCGTTCCTGATGCCGGTCGACAAGGCGGTCGACCAGTTCTATCGCGGCCTGCTAACGAACCGGTTCGAGATCACGTTCCCGAAGCGGTTCACCTGGATGCTCAAATTCGCCCGCCTGCTGCCCTATGCGCTGTACCTGCCGCTGCTCAACCGGTCGACGAAGGCGGATTAGGCGGCCTGGGCCTTTTCGAAGTCGAATGTTACCGGCGTGATATCGCCCGCGACGATTGCCGAAATCCTGTCCGCGGATAGCGGGTAGCTGAACTGACCGTTCCGCATATGGATGCGCAGGGTCGCGAGCTCGACGGACAGATCCGTCATCCGCGCCCAGTCGGCGTCGGACATATCGCCCGTATCCAGCCCGACGATGCCCTTGCACATGTGGCCGAACTCGTCCTCGTAAACCAGCCCGCAGGCACGGGCGATCATATCGTCGACGCCGCCATTGCCGCTCAGCGTCATCCCCTCGGAAAACAGCGTGCAGTACCCCCCCTCGGTGAAGAAACAGGCGCGCTCGCCGACCGCGCCCTCAATCGCTTTAATGTAAGCACGACGATCGCGGATGGCGAGATTCTCGCGCCAGTCCTGCACCTCGCGAAGACGCGCCGGGCTCAGACGCGGCTCACCCGCTTCCCGCACCGAATCGTAGGCGTCTGCAAAGGCGCAGTAATGGGAAAATTCCTCATAGATCCCTTCCATCCGGTCGAGAATTTCTTCCCGCGGGATCTCGGTATCGATCTTCGAGAAATCCGAAAGCAGGTCTTCTACCGGACCGACATACAGGCCGCGCTGGTCGCCAAGCGGCGTATCCCAGACCTCCTTGCGCGACTGGCGCAGCAGCCACAACCGGTCGGTTTCCGGCGTTCGGACCGGCGATGTCCAATAGGTGCGCATGACTTCTGCTTCGCCGGCAAAAAGCGGAGCGACCGCCTTCACAAGTTCTTCAAGCTGGGGGCTGGGCATGACTATCCTCCGATTTTAACCAGGTTACCGGCCCGAAGCTGCAGCGGCAAATTCGGCCGTCAGCCTTTCTTCAACGCGACCTGCAGCGCATCTATATTTCCGGCCCGGAAACCGCCTTCGCAATAGGCCAGATAGAACGACCAGCACCGGCGGAACCGCTCATCGAACCCCAACCCGGCAATCCTGTCGGCCACGCCTTCAAACCGGCTGCGCCACAGCGCGAGCGTATCGGCATAATCCTGCCCGTAGCCGGCCGCGGATTTCCAGGACAGCCCGGCGACGGCTGCGTGGTCGCGCAATACGTCCGGGCTGAGCAGCGCACCACCCGGGAAGATGTGTTTCTGGATAAAATCGGCGCTGCGGCGATAGGCGTCGAAGCGCTCGTTCTCTATCACGATCGCCTGCAGCGCGAAGGTGCCGCCGGGACGGATGCTGGCCGCGACGCGATCAAAATACACCTGCCAGTATTTCTCGCCCACCGCCTCAATCATTTCGACAGAGACCGCATGATCCCATTCACCATCGAGGTCACGGTAATCGCATAGCCGGATATCGACTTTCTCGTTCAGGCCCGCGGCGGCGACGCGTTTGCGGGCCTCATCGAACTGCGCCCGGCTGACGGTCACGGCCGTCACCTGTGCTGCGCGCTCGCGCGCCGCCTGAAGCGCGAACCCGCCCCAGCCGCAGCCGATTTCCAGAACCCGATCGCCGGGCTTTACACCAGCAAGGTCCATCAGGCGGCGGTTCTTCACGGCCTGCGCACTTTCAAGGTCATCCACCCTGTCGGCAAAGACCGCCGACGAATAGGTCATCGAGGGATCGAGCCAGAGCGCATAGAAATCATTGCCGAGATCGTAATGCGCCGCGATGTTTTCGCGTGAGCCACCGCGCGTATTGGGCCGGACCACGTGGCGTATCCGGTCGCCAAGGCGCCATGGCGACAGGGTCCGGAACGTCATCGGGCGTTTCGGCAGGTTGCGGGCGGCCAGCTCTATCACTTTGGGCAGATCGGGCGAATCCCAGTCACCATCCATGAAGGATTCACCGAACCCAACCGTGCCGCCGCCGAAAAACCGGCGCAGCGCGCGCCAGCGATTGAGCCTGAGCACGGCGGACGGTCCCGGTTCCCTTCCCGACAGGCGCAGGACACGGCCATTGGGCAGAGCGATTTCCAGATTGCCGGCGCGCAGCCGTTGGCCCAGCATCCAGGACGCCCGTGCCTTCGCCCCCAGCCCGGTCACGCCGCATCCTTGCGCATCGGCTGCGGCGGCATCGAGACCCCTTCGGCGGGAGGTTCCGGCCTTTTGGTATATTTGGCCCCGCGCAGTATCAGGCGGATCGCCTGCCAGTGGATGGTGACTATCACTTTGAGCGACATAAACGGCACCCGCAAAAACTGGCGGATCAGTGCGCCGTCGGTCATCGCGCGGCGATCCCCGGTCAGGGTGGCCACAAGGAATTCGCCTTCATCGTCGGATTCCCGGATCAGCACGGCGAGGGTCTCATCCGGGGACGAGGTGCGAATACGATAGCGCGCATCCATCGCGATCAGCGGCGAGACATGAAAGATTTTGTCGAATTCGTGATCCGACGGCGCGGTCGGGTTTTCGTTGTTACTACCGACGGGCAGCAGATACCCATGCTGATCGCCGAACGTGTTTTTGACCTGATACAGAACCGCGCGTAGCTCGCCCCCGGCATCGTGGCAGTACCAGATCGACAGCGGATCGAACCCGTAGCCCAGAACGCGCGGCATGCAGAGCAGGCGGATATCCGCCCCGGCATGTCTCAGACCCGCAGCGGCAAGCTGTTCTTCAATCCAGGGCCGCAGGGCGGAGCCGTCGCGTGGGCCGTGATCGCGGTCATGAAACGAAAACAGATTGAACCGGTTATGGGAAAACAGCCGGCAGCGCGCCGGGGGTTCGGCCAGCCGGTCGATATCCAGCACCATGTTGAAAATACGATAGACGAATTCATAGGCCTTTGGCCGCGACCGCCGGTGCATGACCTCACCGACATAGAGCGATGCCGGCGCTGCAACGGCGGCGCTTTTCGGTACAGGGGGTGTGTCTGGCCTGGTCATCGCTTCGGAGATATCTCCACACGGAAAATACGGCGGCAGTATAGCACTCGTGCATAATAATCCTACGTAGCCAGGCACGTGCCGGATTGCATCCGCCACGTCCATCGAACCTGTCTGACCCCGCTGGCGGGCGGGGCTCAGAGACGATGCGTCCCGCCCGGAGACGCCGCAAAACACAAACCTGTAAAGCAACCCCATGCACCCGAACGGTCGGAATAGCGTGGACGGTGTCACGGGCCGTCCCTGGCGCACCCGTTTCGCTTCCAGGTCGTTCCGACTGTCCATTGAATTATTGCCCGTCGCGCCACGCCTCTATTGTTATTTTCCGGGTGTCGTTATCTGCCGGGCCGCTGGCGCCGGATTGAATCCCGTCAATTAGCGTAACACGGAAAAACAAATAGCGAATATCCGGGGGCGCATTTTTTGGCCGTCGGCGTTTTTTCAGGCCACGACACCCGAAAAAGCACGAAAAACCGAAAACGCTACTCGACCCGTTCCAAAGTGCCCCGCCTGCCCCGCTATTTCGCCGCCTTGGGCGGATTCAGATGCTGAACATAGACCTTCACCGAATCCTGCATGGTCCGGCTTTTATCCATGGTCTCGCGGCTCTCGGCCCCGAACGGCGTTGAATTCAGCAGGCGGTACATATCGGCGGCGCCCTTGTGATAATTCGCGGTTACGCCGACTGACGCATAGGTTTCGGCAATCTGTTCCATCTCGCCGATCCAGCGGCCCGCATCCGCCGGTAATGCGGACACCCGGCGCTCCATCCGTGCCAGGGCATCGGGCTGGCTTGTCGCCCATTCGGCTTCGAGCACATCGCGGACGCCGAGCGCCTCGGCCGCCGTATAGGCCGCCGTCAGAAGCGAATCCGTGCCTTTCGTGACCGACGCGTAGATCATCTTCACGGCGGATGCGCGGCCGATCTCATCGCCGAGCTGGATGATGTTTTTGCCGTTGCCGTCCAGCGCATCCATCAGGGCGGCGTTCGGGCCGGACACATAGAGTTTGGTATCCGCCTTCGATTTCAGCGGCGCCCAGCCGATGATGCCGCCATCAATGAAATCCGCACCGGCATCTGCCATCACGGCGGCGATGCGCCGCGCCGTGGTCGGTGCGATCGCATTCATATCGGCAAAGGGCGGGGTTTTCTCGGTCGCCTTCATGGCCGCCGCGACTTCGGCGGCTAGCGCTTCGGCGCGTTCGGGCGGCATGATCGACATCACCAGATCGGCTTCGCTGACCAGTGCCGCCAGATCCGCCACGTCGCGAATACCGGCACGTTCCGCGCGCGTCCGGGTCTCGTCGCTGCGCCTGGCAAGAACGGTGATCACGTCGATCCCCTGCCCCTTGATCGAGGCGGCGACCCCTTCGCCCATATCTCCCGGACTGAGCAGCGCAACCGTATTTAATGCCATTACAGCCTCCGTTTATTTGGTGCCTATAGAATAACCGGAGAGCGGCCAGCGTGCCATCCCCGCCCCAGCGAAGCGTCAGGGACAGCTCGCGAAAAGAAGAGCCGACGTCCCGGGGGCACAGGACGTCGGCTCGGTGCTGCGCGCAGATGACGCCGGCTCAGGCGTCGCGCAGCGGCAGTGCCACATAGCGGTCATTGCCTTTCCGGTTCACGAGAACCAGCAAGGCCTTCCGTTTGTCGGATTTCGCATCTTCGAGCGCCTTGTCGACAATGCGGATGACATCGGCGGGGGTTGCGACCTCTTGCCCGGAGATCCGGCGGATCACATCGCCCGGACGGACGCCCTTCTTGGCGGCGATGCCATTGGGATCGACGCCGGAAACCACAACCCCGACCTCGCCTTTCTCCAAGCCGAACTGCGCCCGCGTCTTATCGGTCAGGGCCGACAGCACCATGCCGAAACGCGGCTTCTCGACCTTCTCGGACGCAACGGCGGCGACTTTGTCGGCCTTTGGCATCGCGCCGATGGTGATTGTCAGAGCGCGCTCCTTGCCGCCCCGGATAACCGTCATCTGCGTGTCGTTGCCGGCAGAGATGCGGGCGATACGGCGCGGCAGTTCGCGCATTTTTTCGATGCGTTCGCCATCGACCGCGACGATCACATCGCCCGGCTTCAGACCGCCTTTGGCAGCTGGGCTGCCGGCATTCACACCGGCGACGAGGGCGCCTTCAGCCTTCGACATGCCGAGACCGGCAGCTAGGTCCTTGGTGACGTTCTGGATATTCACCCCCAGCCAGCCACGCGATACCGACCCGTCCTTCATCAGCTGCGCAATAACGTTCTTAGCCATGTCGGACGGCACGGCGAAACCGATACCGGCACTGACACCGGTCGGCGAGATGATCGCCGTGTTGACACCAATGACCTCGCCGCGGAGGTTGAAGGTCGGGCCGCCCGAATTACCGCGGTTGATCGGTGCATCGATCTGCAGGAAGTCGTCATAGGGGCCGGCGCCGATATCGCGGCCGCGTGCCGATACAATCCCCTTGGTCGCGGTCTGGCCGAGACCGAACGGGCTGCCAAGCGCGATGACCCAGTCACCGACTTTGGCCGCGGCGGAACTCCCGAAGCGGACATAGGGGAATTTCTCGCCCGATTTCACCTTGAGGAGGGCCAGATCGGTTTTGGGATCGCGGCCGACAAGCTCGGCCTCGAACGTCTCGCCGTCTTTGAGCATCACCTCGATTTTGTCGGCATTGGCGACGACATGGTTGTTGGTGACTATATGGCCATCCGCATCGATGAAGAAGCCGGAACCCATGCCGCGGACCTTGGGCGCGCGCCGTTGCTGAGCATTGGGGGCGCCGTCCGGAGCGCGGAAGCGCTTGCCGTCTTCCTCGTTGAAAAACCGTTTGAAGGGTTCGGGGATTTCCGGCCGCGCATTTTCTGTGTCCCCCTGTCCGCCCTGCCCGGCCCGGGGAGCCGTGCCGGTCACGCGGATCGACACGACGGCGGGGCCGACACGCTCGATAATGTCGGAAAAGCTGCCCGGCAATGTCCGGTTCTCGAGGATCAGGGCGGGCGTTGTCATTGAGGATGAGGCGGCGAGGTTTTTGCTCGACAGGACACCGCCGGCCGCGCCGAGCGCTGCAACCGCGCCGAGGGCGGCAACGGCGACAGCGGATTTTGCTATTCTATTATTCGACATCGGTTTCTCCACAGACTGAAGTTGCGTTCAGTAAGGAATATGGAGATGCGCACCTTACGGTCGCCTGTCCGGCGGATTACAAATTTTTAATGTTCGAAAAAGCGCAAAATCAGCCCTGTTCGAGCTCGCTGTCCCAGTACAGGAAGTCGCGCCAGCTTTCATGCAGGAAATTCGGCGGGAATGACCGCCCGTTGCTCTGCAGCCGATGGTTCGTCGGCTCCACCGGTGCAAATGCCGGGATCATCCCGCATACATCCGGTAACCGGTTGCCCTTGACCAGGTTGCAGTCGGAGCAGGCAGCGACGACATTATCCCAGCTTGTCTGACCGCCGCGCGAGCGCGGAATCACGTGATCGAAGGTCAGTTCCGACGTGCCCGGGATGTCGCCGCAATACTGGCAGGCGAAGCGGTCACGTAGGAACACGTTGAATCGGGTGAAGGCGGGTTTGCGCGAAAGCGGCACATATTGTTTGAGCGCTATCACGCTGGGCAGCCGCATCGTGAATGACGGGGAGTGAACCTCGTCATCGTATTCCGAAACGATATTCACCCGTTCAAGGAACACCGCTTTGACGGCGTCCTGCCAGGACCAGACGGATAAGGGAAAATAGCTAAGCGGCCGAAAATCGGCATTGAGTACAAGTGCGGGGGAATCCCCCCTCATCTGCATGGCCTTTCAGGCCGTTCGTCGTACCCTGAGATGCTCATAAGGGCAGAAGGTTAGCCGCCACCGCAGGTGAGAGCAACTCCGCACGCGTGAAGATTTTGTGAAAATCCAGTCGTTGCCTGCATCATGTAGGGGGTTCCCGCCTATCCGAGGACTTTCTGGACAAAGGCGAGACCGACCCGAATACCTTCTTCGTCTATCCCGTGACCCAGACCCGGGCGTATGTGCGTGTCGATTTCGACACCGCAGTCGCGCAGCGTGGCGGCGGCGGTTTCCATCTCCGAGACGGCCAGTAATTCGTCCGAATCGCCATGCACCATCACAACCGGCGGCTTCGAGCGGATTTCTGCCTTCAGCGTATCGGGCGATTCCATGCGCCCCGAATAGCCGACAATACCGGCAATCGCATTTTCACGTCGTGGTGCCGTAAACAGCGACATCATCGTGCCCTGGGAAAAGCCGATCAGAACCAGCTTGTCTTCGCTCAGCCCGTGAACCGCGAGCTGGCCGGTCACAAAGTTGTCAAAAATCTCACCGGTCGAGCGGATCGCCGCCAGCCGTTCCGCAGGGTCCTTCATCCAGACGTCGTACCACTGAAAGCCCATCGGCGCGCCGTCGCAGCGATAGGGCGCATCGGGCGAGATAAAGGCTGCATCGGGGGCAACCTGGGCATAATACCGGGACAGCGAGATCAGGTCTTCGCCGTTGGCACCGTAACCATGGACGAAAATAATCAGCTGTTTGGCGGGGCCGCCGGACGCGGGTGCGGCTTCGGGGCCGGAAAGTTCGGGAAGATCGCTCATCGTCAGTTCCACTGTTTATGAAGCATAAATATAGAGTTCATTTTCGTCCCGTTATACGGGGACGTCCTGTTGTACGAAATCGAGGCGTACTGAGATAGTGATGCCACAGGATACGGGCGGCGACACTCCGCCACGGGCGCCATTCCTCGCCGATTGCAGTCAATTGATTCGGGTTGGGCCGGGCGTCCAGGCCCTTGATGCCATGGGCCGCCGCCTGAAGCGCGATATCACCGACCGGCCAGACGTCCGGGCGCATCAGCGCCATCAGCAGATAGACATCGGCGGTCCACGCACCGATCCCTTTTATCTGCATCAGATGCGCCCGCACATCGTCATCGCTCATCCGGCCGAGCCCGTCGAGGCGCAGCGACCGGTCGAGGATGCAGTCGGACAGATGGCGGATATAGCAGGTTTTCTGGCGACTGACGCCGGCGGCGCGATATTCGTCATCGCGCAGTGTCAGCATTTTCTCAGGCGCCAGTTCGACGGCGGTTGCCGCCAGACGGTCATAGGCCGCCCGCGCCGAGGCCAGCGACACCTGTTGTTCGAGGATCAGCAATACCAGCGTCTCAAACCCGCGCGGACGCCGCCAGATGGGCGGTTTGCCTAATTTCGCTATCACTGCACCCAGGTCCGGGTCGCACTGTGCTAGTATGGTTATCGCTTTATTAAACGTCTCGAGGGTAAGTCGGCTGTTCATCGGAATTGTCCGGCTACTGGTAGGCTCGGCCGCCCTGTCCCAAGGACGTGAATTCTATCTCACAGAAATGACCACATGGCAAAACGCAAGACGGCAACAGAGGTCACACGGTTCGCCCCGAGCCCGACCGGTTTTCTTCATATCGGCCACGCCTTTTCGGCACTGACCGCTTATCACGCCCGCGGCAAGGGCGGCACCTTTCATCTGCGTATCGAGGATATCGATCCAGTTCGGTGCAAGGATGAATTTACCGATGCTATCCTCGAAGATCTGAAATGGCTCGGGCTCGAATGGGAAACCCCGATACGCAAGCAGTCCGAACACATGGCGGATTATGACAAGGCGCTCAAAAAGCTGACGCTGAAGGGTCTGCTTTATCCGTGCTTCTGCACCCGGTCGGAGATCAAGACGGAGATTGCCAAGTCGGCCTACGCGCCGCACGGCCCGGACGGGCCGGCCTATCCGGGTATCTGCCGTAATATCTCAGATGAAAAACGTGAAGACCGCATGGATGACGGCGAAGCCTTCGTCCGGCGCATCAACATGAAAGGGGCGACCGCGATCGCCGGTCCGCTGGGCTGGAAGGATACCGGCCTCGGCATGAACAAGGCACAGCCTGATAAATTCGGCGACGTCGTCCTCGCGCGCAAGGATGTACCGACCAGCTATCATCTTGCGGTCACAGTCGACGACCATCTGCAGGGCATCACCCTGGTCAACCGCGGGGCCGATCTGGCACCGTCGACGGATGTTCACCGCCTTTTGCAGGGATTGCTGGGCTACACCCCGCCGACTTACAGCCACCATCGCCTGATAAAGGACACGACCGGCAGACGGCTGGCGAAGCGCGATCAGGATATGAGCATCCGGGCTCTCCGCGAATCCGGCTATACTCACGAAGAGGTCGTCGCGATGTCGGGGTTCGAAGGCTAGACGGGCTTTCTCACCCGGCTGATAATTCAGCCGGTAATTCATCCGGTGGCCTAACCGGCAATCCGTCGCATCCACGCCGCGACCGGAAATCCGTTACAACCCGCCGCTGGGTGTATATCCGGCTACATGTGACGTCGCGGCCGCTATCGCCGGGACCGACAGAACAGCGCAGATGGAATTGAAGATGGCCGACGACGTCCCCGGCACGATCGAAAAAGCACTGGCGATCAATCTCGATCCTCTGAAATACGGGACCATCGTGGAAATCGGCGCCGGGCAGGAAGTCGCCCGCTGGTTCTTCCAGGCAGGCGCCGCCGCCGGCACAATCGCCAAGACCATGTCGGCCTACGACATGAAATTCAGCGACGAGATTTACGGCGAATCCACCGACCGGCGTTATGTATCCCGCCCGCGGCTCGAGCGGATGCTCGAACGCGAATTCGACCTGCTGGTCTCGCGCGTCAAGGATCACCGGGCCGACGGATCGACCTTTTTCTCTTTTGCCAACACGGTGGCTGCACAGGGGTTCAAAAAGCGCGAGGAATGCCACGGCTGGATGGGTGTTCGGTTTCAGGCCAACCCCGGACAACCCCCCGAAGACATCATCCTGCATGTGCGGATGTTCGACGATACCAATGTCGAACAGCAGGACGCGCTGGGGATTCTTGGCGTGAACCTCATCCACGGCGCGTACTACCAGGCACATGAGCCCGAATTGCTGTTAAAGGGACTGACCGACAATCTGAAATGGGGCCGGGTCGAGGTCGACCTGATCGAATTCCGCGGCCCCACATTGGGCAAGATCGACAACCGCCTGATGGCGCTCGAACTGGTGAAAGCGAACCTGACACCCGCCGTGCTGTTCGATCCTGACGGCCGGGTCGCGATCCCCTCGGAGGCGCTCTACAAGCGCAGCGTGCTCGGCATGCGCGGCGAGTTCCACCCCGTGGTCGGCGAAGGCATGAAACGGTTTGACCACGCCCGCGACCTGTTTGCTGAAAAATGCGCGGCAGGAAAGCCGGCTATCCTGATGGCCGAGATGACCATGTCCGCCATCGTCAATGAAGACGTGATCGATACCGCCGACTTCCTGGAGCGGGTCAACAGGTTGACCGGTCTGGGCTTCCATGTGCTGATTTCGGAATTCTTCCGCTATTTCCGCGTCCGCCAGTATCTCGCGCGGCACAGCCAGGAGCCCGTCGCGTTTGTGCTGGGGGTCGACGGCTTCGCGCGGATCATGCACGAGAAATTCTACGAAGGTCTGGAAGGCGGCATTCTTGAAGGCCTGGGGCGTTTGTTTCCTCCGGGCACCACCGCCTATATCTACCCGGAACACGTTGACGACGTCGCCATCACGCTGGATGACATGCCGGTCGCCGACCATCTGAGACCGCTTGTCACGTATCTGCGCGAACGCGGCCAGCTTGTCGCAGTGGACAGTTTTTAGGACCTGAGCCCCTTTATTATCGACTCGTAATCGGGGTGTTCCGGCGGCAGCACGCCGTGGCGGATGCAGAAATCGATGATCACTAGGTTGCAGTTAAACTTGAAGTCATCCGTGGTCTCGACAATGTCCAGTACCTCGGCGGCCGGCAGCAAACGGAATTCAGCGACCTCACCGTCTGTGTTCATGGGCTGGAAATCGGCCGGCAGTTCGAGATCCCAGCAGAACATCATATCCGGCTTCAGGCCAAGATCATTTTCCATCGTATAGGTAATCACCCCGACCGGGATGGCCGTATTGGCCAGTTCCGCGGGCACACCTGCTTCTTCACCCGCCTCCTTGATGACGTTCTGTTTCAGGGTGAGTCCGACGGGCTGACCGCCGGCGATCATGTTGTCGAGCTGGCCGGGACAGACCGGGCGGTCATCGGCGCGCGTCGCGATCCACAGTTTTACGTCATCGCCGTCGCGCACGAATCCATTGATATGCACGCCATACGCCCGGCACCCCAGGAACGCGGCGGCAGCCCGCTCGATCTCGAACGCATAGGGCCCGCTCCATCGCCCGCCAATCGGATAGGCCTCACCCCGCCAGCCGGTGATCACGCCGTCATCGGCGAGCAATTTGAGCACAGGACCGACCGCGTCGGTGCGCACATCGTAGCTGTCCAGCCCGGCGGCCAGACCAACGCTGTCGGCGTCCAGCTTGAAAACATCCGCGAAACGTTCCAGATGAACTAGATGGCGGGACCGGATATGGCCGACGGTCCGGCCGTCGACGATGAAGGGCGTGTAGTCGGACATGTCGTGGGCGTTGCAACGGACGATGTGGTCGAGGCAACTCATGTTCAGTCGCGTCTTTCAGGCGGGCAAAAGCGGGAAATCCATATGCTGAAACTCTATCACGGGACGACATCGGTATGCGCGGCCAAGGTGCGTCTGGTGCTGTACGAAAAAGGCATGAGCTTCGAGAGCGAACTTCTGAACCTGCAGCAGGGCGACCAGCACAAGCCGGACTACCTGAAACTGAACCCGAAGGCCGTGGTGCCGACCCTGGAAGACGGCGAGCGGGTGATAACCGAATCCTCGGTGATCATGTTCTATCTCGACGAGATCCAGCCGGAACCGCCCTTGATGCCGGGTGAGCCGTGGCGCCGCGCGCTGGCCCGGCTATGGATGAAACGTGTCGATGAATTCCTTCACCCCGGCTGCACAACGGTGACGTTCGCGACCACCAACCGAAAGCATTTACTGGCGACCATGACGGCCGAAGAGCGCGAGGCACGCTATGCCCGCAACCCCAATCCCAAACGCCGCGCCATTCAGCGCGACTGTATCGAACTCGGGCTGGATGCACCCCGAGTCAGCGCCGTCGTCAAACAGTATGACGAAGCCTTCGCCGACATGGAACGCCAGCTCGACGATACGAAATGGCTGTCGGGCCGCAATTTCGGTTTCGCCGATATCTGCATGATCCCCTACGTGAACCGGCTTTCACTGATCGCGATGGACAGCCTGTGGACCCGGAACCGGCCGAACGTCACCGCCTGGTTCTACCGCGTAAAGGCGCGCCCGTCGTTTCAGGAAGCCGTCACCCAGTGGATGACCGATGACGACCGCGACCGCTTTATCGTGCCGCGTGACGAGGTCGAGGGGAAACTTTGGGAAGTGCTGGCGGTATAGGGATACGCCATATTGCGGGATAATTTCGCATTGCACTCTCCGGAATTCCGTTTCATAGTCTTGCCATGTCTTCGGCCCTGCCCGTTCTGATCGTTATCGCGGCCCTTGCAACCTTTGGTGCGCTTGCCTTTGGCCTGGTGTCCATGGTGCGCGGGGGGGAGTTTAATGCCCGGAATTCCAACCGTTTCATGCGGCTGCGGGTGTTGTTGCAGCTTGCGGCGCTGGTTCTGATCGGCATCGCTTTCCTGTTTTCGAGCAAGTAACGGCACGTCCCGAGCCCGGGCCGACCGGGCCCCTCCACAGATCCCTTCGCAATTGCAGCATTTATTCCCGAAACTTGACGCCAAACTTGACAAGCAGCGGGACTCTAGTAGTTTTCGCACTTGCGAGATAACGCCCTTCCAGACGTGCTCCTGTCGGCAGCAAATAGTACTCGGAAAGGCCCTCAAAACCGGTAGCTGCCCCCACATCTGAGAGATATTGACCGATGAAGCTCCTCGTCGCCGTCAAACGGGTGATCGATTACAACGTCAAGGTTCGCGTCAAGGCGGACGAGACCGGCGTTGAGACCGCCAATGTTAAAATGTCCATGAACCCGTTCGACGAAATTGCCGTCGAAGAAGCGGTTCGCCTGCTCGAAGCCGGAACCGTGACCGAGGTTGTCGTCGTTTCCATGGGTATCCAGCAGTGCCAGGAAACAATTCGGACAGCGCTTGCCATGGGGGCCGACCGCGGCATCCATGTCAAAACCGACGACGAGCTGCAGCCGCTGGCAGTCGCCAAGCTGCTCGCCAAAATTGTCGAAAAGGAAGCACCCGACGTGGTGATCCTCGGCAAGCAGGCGATTGACGACGATTCCAACCAGACCGGCCAAATGCTGGCGGGCCTGCTGGGCTGGTCGCAGGGCACGTTTGCGTCGAAGATCGAGCTTGCCGACGGCAAGGCGAACGTAACGCGCGAGGTTGATGGCGGGCTGGAAACGCTGGCCATCACGCTGCCGGCGATCATCACCACCGATCTCCGCCTGAACGAGCCGCGCTACGCATCGCTGCCGAACATCATGAAGGCGAAGAAAAAGACCATCGACGAGATGAGCCCGGAAGAACTCGGTGTTGACGTCGCACCGCGCCTGACGACCCTGAAAGTCACCGAGCCCGTCAAACGCGAAGGCGGCGTGAAGGTCGAATCGGTCGCCGAGCTTGTCGATAAACTCAAAAACGAAGCGGGGGTCATCTGATGGCAGTCCTGGTCGTCGCCGATCACGATAATTCAGCAATCGTTCCCATCATCTTGAACACGGTGACCGCCGCCGCGGCAATTTCCGGCGACGTGCATGTGCTGGTGGCCGCCGAAGGTAGCGCCGCCGCCGCGGAAGCCGCAAAGATCGCCGGCGTTTCCAAGGTGCTCGCCGCAGATAGCGGTGACTACGCACATCAGCTGGCCGAAAACATCGCGCCACTGGTCGTCGGCCTGGCGGGCGGATACAGCCACATCCTGTTCCCGTCCAACACTTCGGGCAAGAATATCGCGCCCCGTGTCGCCGCCCTGCTCGACGTCGCACAGATATCCGACATCTTGGAAGTCGTGTCGGAAGACACGTTCGTGCGCCCGATCTACGCGGGTAACGCCATGGCGACCGTGCAGTCATCGGATTCGGTGAAAGTCATCACAGTCCGCGGCACGGCCTTTGCTGCCGCCGAGGCCGAAGGCGGAAATGCTGCCATCGACGCTATCGATGCGGCGGACAACCCCGGCCTGTCGAGCTTCGTCAGCGCCGAGTTGACCAAGTCCGAGCGCCCCGAACTGACCGCCGCACGCGTGATTATTTCGGGCGGCCGCGGGCTTCAGTCCGGCGAGAATTTCGAGATCATCGAGAAAGTTGCCGACAAGCTCGGCGCCGCCGTGGGTGCATCGCGCGCCGCCGTCGATGCGGGCTACAAGCCGAACGATTACCAGGTCGGCCAGACCGGCAAGGTCGTCGCCCCGGAACTGTATATCGCGGTCGGTATTTCCGGCGCGATCCAGCATCTGGCCGGCATGAAGGATTCCAAGGTCATCGTCGCGATCAACAAGGACGAAGAAGCGCCGATCTTTACGGTCGCCGATTACGGCCTTGTGGGCGATCTGTTCAAGATCATCCCCGAACTGGACGAAGAGCTCGAAAAACAGGGCATCACGCCCCGCTGATACAGCTGGCTCCCGCAAAGGGGCCGTAACGATCAATCTGTGGAATATCATGGATTGTCGCGCGGCCGCCGCACGGCATGCCGCCGAATATAATTGAAGGAGAGTAACCAGTGTCTGACATTCAGGATCCGGGTGCGACGCCCGAGGCGATGAGCATCAAGAAAATCGGCGTGATCGGCGCGGGCCAGATGGGGTCCGGCATCTCGCATATCGCCGCCTTGGCCGGCATCGACGTCGTCATGAGCGATATCTCGCAGGAGCAGCTCGACAAGGCCATGGCCACGATCGACCGGAACCTGGAACGTCAGGTTCAGCGCGACAGGATCAACCCCGCCATCAAACAGGACGCGCTCGACCGGCTGTCCGGCTCGACCGACTATTCGGCGCTGAACGACTGCGACATCGTGATCGAGGCGGCGACCGAGAACGAAAGCGTCAAACGCGAAATCTACAAGGCGATGATCCCGTCGCTGCGGCCCGACACCATCATTGCCTCGAACACGTCGTCGATTTCGATCACCCGTCTGGGTGCGACCACCGACCGGCCCGAACGCTTCATGGGCATGCATTTCATGAACCCGGTGCCGATCATGCAGCTGGTCGAACTGATCCCCGGCATCGCCACCGACAAGGCGACCCAAAAAATTGTCGAGGGCCTGGCATACCGGCTCGGCAAAACCCCGGTCATTTCCGAGGATTTCCCAGCTTTTATCGTCAACCGTATCCTGCTACCAATGATCAACGAAGCGGTCTATACGCTGCATGAAGGCATTGGGTCGGTAAGCGATATCGACACCGGCCTGAAGCTCGGCGCGAACCACCCGATGGGACCGCTGGAACTGGCCGATTTCATCGGTCTGGATACCTGCCTGTCGGTCATGCAGGTGCTGTATGACGGACTTGCCGATACCAAGTATCGGCCCTGCCCGCTGCTGGCAAAATACGTCGAAGCCGGCTGGCTCGGCCGCAAGACCGGCAAGGGCTTCTATGATTATTCCGGCGACCAGCCGGTGCCGACCCGCTAAGAGCGGTAGACAGCCCAACGAAAAACCCCCGGGTCCTGCCCGGGGGTTTTTTATGCGCACTCTCTAGCCACACCAAAACCTACGCCCCCGGTCTTGTACCGGGGGTCCATGCTGGCCATTGGTTCTGCTTTGAAAATGGACCCTCGGTACAAGACCGAGGGATTAAATATTGTAGGTGGTCGGGCCCCCTGCGGCCCTACTCTGCCGCCTGCGTCGGCACCGCCGCCAGATCTGGTTCCCACTTCCCGGCACCTTCAAGGGCCATGGCCGCAGGCATCACGTCCTTTGCAAATCGTTCCATCGAGGCGATGGTCAGGTCGTGCGGCATGCTGGCGATCTGGAACATACCGAGAAAATATCCGAGCCCGACATCGGCGTGACAGGCGGCGAGTTTTTCACGTACCGTATCGGCGCTGCCGACGATGATCACATCGCGTTCCATCAATGATTCGACGGTATGGGTCGAGACCAGACTCGATTTGGTTTTAAGTACGCGTTTGTAGGATTCAACTGACATGTAGCCCGGCGGCAGCAGCAGCGATATCGAGTACCGCAGCAGTTTGTTGAAGAACAACTCGACATGGGGCCTGACTTCTTCGATGGCCTGTTCGTCGGTCTCGCCGACATAGACGGGCGCCGCCCAGCCAAGCTGTTCCGACGTCGCTTCATAGCCGTGACCGTGCGCAATCTGTCGATACGCGTTATGGAAACGCACCACGTTCTGGAACGGCGAATAGGTCTGCAGATAGGTGTATTTGCGGTCGGGGTGTGCCGCCCATTCGATGGTTTCGGTCGACCCCTGGCTCGGCACCCAGATCGGCGGGTGCGGATCCTGATACGGGCGGGGCCAGGTGTTCACGTAGTCAAAATGGTAATGTTTGCCCTCGAACGAAAACGGCCCTTCCTTCGTCCAAGCATCGATGACCAGGTCGTGCGCTTCATGGAAGCGCTCGTGGCTGAATGCCGGGTTCGCCCCCATTGAATAGTATTCCGCGCCCAGCCCGCGCACCATGCCGCTAATCAGCCGGCCACCGGTGATGCAGTCGATCATCGCGTGCTCTTCGGCGAGCGTCTGGGGATGATCGCGAATACCGAAGGCATTGCCGAGAATGGCGATTTTTATCCGTTTGGTCTGGCGCGCCAGCGCAGATGCCATGACCACGGGTGACGGCATCAGCCCATAGGCGTTCTGGTGATGCTCGTTGACGCAGACCCCGTCGAAGCCAAGCTCTTCGGCGTATTCGAGCTCGTCGAGATAGCGGTTATAGAGCTCATGGCCCTTTACCGGATCGAAATTGCTGTTGGGATAGGTGACCCAGCAGGTGTCGTATTCCTTGTCGTAATCCGGATCGACATACGCATAAGGCATCAGATGAAACAGAAAAATCTTCATCGGCAGTTCCCACTTTTATAGGTATCGTCTACTCGGCCGCGACCTGATTCTTGGTACCGAACTGTTTTGCCGCCGGCATCACGTGTTCGGAAAAGCGTTTCATACTGGCGACCGTCATGTCGTGCGGCATGGACGCGACCTGGAACATGCCGAGGAAGTGACCGACACCGGCGTCGCGCTGGCAATATTCCAGCCGCTTGCGCACGGTGTCGGGGCTGCCGCAGATAATGATCCCGCTTTCGATCAGGTCTTCGAGGGTCTTGGTCTTCGACAGGCCGCCCTTGTGCTTCATGACGTTCTTGTACGACCGCAGGCTGAGATAGCCCGGCGGCAGCAGCATTTCAGGTGTCATGCGCAGGAACTTGTTGAAGAACGCTTCCATGTGCGGGCGTGCTTCTTCCTTCGCCTGTTCGTCAGTTTCGCCGACATAAATCGGCGCGGCCCAGCCGAGCTGTGAATCCTGCGCTTCATAGCCGTACTTGTCGCGCGCGATGTCCCGGTACATCTGCAGGAATTTTGTCACCGCCGCGAACGGGCTGTAGGTCTGCAGATAGGTGTATTTGCGATCCGGATGCGCCGCCCACTCGATAGTCTCCAACGAGCCCTGCGACGGGCACCAGATCGGCGGATGCGGTTTCTGGTACGGGCGCGGCCAGACATTCACGTATTCGAAGTGGAAGTGCTTCCCTTCGAACGCGAACGGGCCTTCCTTCGTCCATGCCTGAATGACCAGATCGTGCGCTTCGTGGAACCGCTCATGGCTGAACGCCGGGTTCGCCCCCATCGAATAATATTCGGCACCGATCCCGCGCACCATGCCGCTGATCAGGCGGCCACCGGTAATGCAGTCAATCATCGCGTGTTCTTCGGCAAGGGTCAGCGGGTGTTCGCGAATACCAAAGGCATTGCCGAGCACCGCGATTTTCACCTTGGACGTGCGCCGCGCCAGCGCCGCGGCCGGCACAATCGGCGACGGCATCATCCCATAGGCATTCTGATGATGCTCGTTCACGCACAGACCGTCGAAGCCGAGCTCTTCGCCCATCTCCAGCTCATCGAGATAAGTGTTGTAAAGATAATGACCCATCTTGGGATCGAAATTGGAATTCGGATAGACGACCCAGGAGGCTTTGTACTGTTTGTCGTAATCCAGATCGAGACACGCATAGGGCATCAAGTGGAACAGAAAACACTGCATGGCCGGCTCCCCGATTTGTAAGGTTGCAAACGATTATAACGAGTTTCCGCGGGAACAAAACCGTCGGCGTGACCGGCGCAATGAGCAGACAATGCACGCACAAATAAAAAGCACCGTAGGCCCGTTATTTACACAGCTCATCATGAACCGAAATCTCACCGAACACATATTGGAAATAAAAATTACGCAAAAATTTAATAGACGCTAAATGATTTGCTAGGTACACTTACGCGCTTATTGCGGAAAATAGAGTTGTCGCCATGAGCACTCCAGAACATATTATACTGACTTCTCACCCGCCCGTCGGAGAAGTACAAACTTCTCCGATCCACTGGGGAGAAGCCGATCCGTCGAAACGCGGGCCGGTGATCGGCACCGTCACGGACACGACGGCGCGGAACACCATCGGCACCCATTCAGGCAGTTATTCGGTCTACCTCGCGGCGTCGGTCGCGGCAGGACGGCTGAACCCGGATTTCAAGCCGGATCTGCATAACACGTCGCCGATTATCGACATTGGCCCGTATCCTCAATGGTCCGAGCCGGGCAAAATCGTCTCGATCGACCCGCTTGGACATATGGTCACCGAATACTTCGCCGAACAGCTCGCCGCCGGTATCAACATCCGGCCGACAATCGCCGTTACCCAGGCGCGTCTGTCGATGCTGGAGCTGCGCGAAGCCATCACCCTTGGGCGTCTGAAAGCAGATGGCAAGGTTCTGATGGAAAACGGCGATGTCCACGTCACGAAAATCGCCGTCGATCCGGTCTGGCACCTGCCGGGCATGGCCAAACGCCTTGGCTGCGAGACCAGCACATTACGCCACGCCCTGTTCACCTATACCGGCGGAATGTATCCGGAGCTTGTCACCCGGAACGATCTTGAAGTCTTTCTGCCGCCGATCGGCGGGTTGTCCGCCTATATCTTCGGCGACCCGGCGACGCTGTCGGATAAAGCCGTGCCGTTGGCCTGTCGGGTGCATGACGAATGCAACGGGTCGGACGTATTCGGTTCGGACATCTGCACCTGCCGCCCCTATCTGACGCACGGGATCGAGCTCTGCGTGGAAATGGCGCAACAGGGCGGCAACGGACTGGTTGTCTATAACCGCAAGGAAGGCCGCGCTCTCGGCGAGGTCACCAAATTCCTCGTCTATAACGCGCGCAAGCGTCAGGAAGAAGGCGACAACGCCGCCAAGTATTTTGAGCGGACCGAATGCGTCGCCGGCGTTCAGGACGCCCGCTTCCAGGAACTGATGCCCGATATTTTCCACTGGCTGGGCGTGCAGCGTCTCGACCGCTTCGCGTCGGCGAGCGACATGAAGCACGATGCGCTTGTCAGCCAGGGTATCGAAATCGGCGAACGCCTCGACCTGCCCGAAGAACTGATTCCGGAAGATGCGCAGGTCGAAATGGAAGCCAAGAAAGCCGCCGGGTATTTCACCCAGGCCACCATCAAGGACGCGGACGCGCTGAAAAACGTCAAAGGGCGCGACCTGCTGTGAGCTCACCGGCTACCCAGACACCCGCCCCCGATCCGTCGGCGGCGGCCATTCGCGATCTCATGACCCCGGAAGCGGTCAGAATCCGCTGCGGCGAAATTCTCGCCTCCGGGATCGCCGGGGAACTGGCCTGGTTCGATGTTGATCCGGCCCGCCTTGCGGAAACCACGGACCGGGTCGCATCCGAAATACGGACGAACTATCCGGCGCTCGACGTTCCGTTTCACAGCCGCTGGCGGCATTTCGAATTTGATGGCGCCGATCTATGGGCAAACCGTGCCGCGCAGGCATGTCTGGACGGCAATGATCTTCTCGCCGCCGCGGGCGATCTTGCGATTGTCTCGGTGCTGCTCGATGCGGGTGCGGGCCCCGACTGGGTGTATAACGACGCCCAGACCGGTCTTCGGCTCGGCCGTTCCGAAGGGTTGGCACTTGCAAGTCTGCGCCTGTTCGAATCCGGCGCGCTGAGCGCCACCGCAAACGATCCGTTACGCGCCGATGCAGATGCCCTGATGGCACTGACCCCGGAACGACTGGGCGACGTGTTACAGGTCGACGCGAACAATCCGCTTGTCGGACTGGAACAGCGGGCCGGGCTTCTGCAGAAACTCGGGCAGGTGGTCGCCAATCGCCCCGATGTCTTTGCCGCGGCCGGCGCCACCCGTCCCGGCAACATCCTGCTCTGGCTTGGGCAACGGCAGACCATCCAGGCACGCGATATCCTGATTGCCCTGCTCGACACACTGACCGATATCTGGCCGTCACCGGTCCGCATCGGCGACATTCCGCTCGGGGATGTCGGCATACACCCGGCGATTTCACGCACCGACGAGACAACCGGTATCGTGCCGTTTCACAAACTGTCGCAATGGCTGTCCTATTCGCTGATCGAACCGTTGCAGCAGGCGGGGACGACCGTCACCGATCTCGACGGGCTGACAGGCCTCGCCGAATACCGCAATGGCGGTCTGTTCGTCGATACCAGCGTGCTGGCACTGAAAGACCCGGCGTTATCCAAACAGGCGCATGCGCCATCGAGCGAGCTGATCGTCGAATGGCGAGCACTCACCGTCGCCCTGCTCGACCGGATCGCCGACGAAGTACGCGCAGCCCTTGGCCTGGATAGCGATGCGCTGCCGCTGGCGAGCGTGCTGCAGGGCGGGACCTGGTCTGCTGGGCGCCGGATCGCCGCGGAACTGCGCGAGGGCGGCGGGCCGCCACTGATCATCCAAAGCGATGCAACCGTGTTTTAGGGGAAAGACCGTGACCAACCAGACCATCCGGGCGACGAACGCCATCATTGAAGTCGTCGACCACCCGCTGGTGCAGCATAAGCTCACCCTGATCCGCGACACTAAAACCGATTCCGCGCTATTCCGCAGCGGGTTGCGCGAAATCAGCCAGTTGCTGGCCTATGAGGTCTGCCGCGATCTTGAGGTCGAAAAGGTCGAAATCGACACACCGCTGGAGCCCATGACAGGCTCCCGGATCGACGGCGGGAAACTCTGCCTGATTTCCATCCTGCGCGCCGGTAACGGCCTGCTCGACGGCATGCTGGACCTGATGCCGACCGCCGGTGTCGGCCATATCGGCCTGTACCGGGATCCCGACACCCATGTGCCGGTGGAATATTACATCAAGCTGCCGGACAAGCTCGAAGAACGCCTGTGCATTGTGGTCGATCCCATGCTTGCAACCGGTGGCTCTGCGTCGGCGGCCGTCCAGCGGCTCAAGCAGGCAGGCGCAAAACGCATCAAGTTCGTCTGCGTGGTCGCCGCGCCGGAAGGCCTAGAAGTGTTTACAAAGGCCCATCCGGATGTGCTGGTCGTCACCGCTGCGGTCGACCGCGAGCTTGACGATCACGCCTATATCCGTCCGGGTCTCGGCGATGCGGGCGACCGGATGTACGGCACGAAATAGCGGGCGGCAAATGCTAGACGGCGGCGGGCCTTCTAGTCCAGAAAACCGTTTTCGCGAAACCAGTCGGCGGCTTCGGTCAGCGCCTGCTTGGCCGGGCGCGGCGCGTAGCCCAGTTTTTCTCGTGCCTTGTCCGACGAATAGTACATATGCTTCGCCGCCATCCTGAGCGCATCAACCGTCACCACGGGTTCTTGGCCGGTCACGCGGGCGACGCGTTCCGCTGCCCAGGCAACGGGGAAAAGCGGCGCGCGTGGCAGTTTTAGCCACGGACCGGGCCGCCCGACGTGATCGGTAACGGTCTGGATAATATCGCGCAGCGTCATGTTGTCGCCGCCAAGAATATATCTCTCGCCGATCTCGCCCTTCTCAAATGCCAGCATATGACCTTCAGCGACGTCGTCGACATGAACGGCATTCAGCCCGGTATCGAGATAGGCGGGCATCCGGCCCTTTGCGGCATCGAGCACGATGCGCCCGGTCGGCGTCGGCTTGATGTCGCGCGGGCCGAACGGCGCCGCCGGGTTCACGATCACCACCGGCGCGGATTCTTCACGCACCAGCCGCATCACCTCTTCTTCCGCGAGGAATTTGGATTTCTTGTAATGACTGATCATGTCATCGACGGTCGCGGCTGCCGTCTCATCCGCGACCCCGGTGCCAGGCAACGGGTACAGCACGGCCACTGAACTGGTATAGACGAAGCGGCTGACCCCGCCATCGCTCGCCGCCCGGATCAGGTCACGGGTGCCGTCGACATTCGCCCGGTACATGGATGCGCCGCCATCGGGCACCCAGATACGGTAATCTGCGGCGACGTGAAACACGGCATCGCAGCCGACCACCGCGGGTTCGAGCGTTTCGGGTTGCGCAAGATCGCCTTCGACGATCTCGACCGAGAGCCCTTCCAGATTGCGGCGGTCGCTCGTTGGCCGCACGAGAACCCGGATATCGTGACCGTCCTCGGCCAGCCGCCTGGCGACGGCGGACCCGACAAACCCGGATGTTCCGGTGACAAGCGCGCGCATTTTTCTAACCCTTAGGTTGGCGCAGCCTGCGCAACAGATCGTTTATGTTTATGATCGCGCATATCGCCTGATTATGGGGAATCGACTGTCTTGGTGCCTTCGCGGTCATGACTTAACCTTCTCATCCGGCCAGAGCTGCATCAATGCCGGCAGAACGATCAGCGTGCACACAAGGGTGAGGCCGATCGACAGCACCAGTAATTCTCCCATGCTTGCCGTCCCGCGGTGGTTTGAGACCGCGAGACTGCCGAACGAGGCGATCGTCGTCAGCGAACTGAAAATAACCGCACGCGGTGTGGATGTCGAAAACGCCGCCGCACCGGAACTTTCTTCGCGCGCGCGGGCGACAAGATGTATGCCATTGGCGACGCCCAGCCCCATCAGCAGCGGCAGCACGATCACGTTGGCGAAATTGAACGGCATCGACAGCAAAACTGTCGCCGCCACCGTATACAGGGCGGCCAGAAGCAGCGGGATAAGCACCAGCAGGGTATCCCGCGCCGATCTGAGTACCAGAAAAATCATCAGCGTGACGGCGAAAATGGAAATCAGCGCGGCGGTCACAACCGAATTGACCACCGCCCTGCCCGCTTCGATAATCTCCACCGGGCTGTCGGTGGCATCCGGCGCGATTGTCCGCACGGCCTCTACGAAGCGTTTCAGCGCCTCCGGGTCTTCCAGGTTTCCGGTCGGGTAGACCTGAACCCGGGCACGGCCGTTCGGCGCAAGATAACGGTCCAGAATTTCGGCCGGCAAATCCTTCAACGCCAAGGGCCCGGCATCCAGGGTCAGCTTCAAACGGTCTATCTGCGGCGAAAAATGTCTGAATACTAGGGCTTCGAACGCTGCCTGTTTTGTCCCGTCATCCGCCCCGGCATCCAACGCCGCCAAGGCGGTATTCAGCCTGGTTGCCGCCGCTGCAAGGTCGGCCAGGTCAGGAAGATCACGCGCGGCACCGCGCGCGAGGGCCGCGCGAAGTGTCACGAATGCTTTTTCGCGATCCGCGGCATTCAATGCAGCCGCCGGGCTATCCAGCCGGAGCGGCGCCAGAAAGATATTCAGGTCATCGATCATCTCGAGCTTTTCGGTCTGCTCGGTCGGCACGAGATCGGTGGCCGTCACGGTCTTGCCGACCTCGGGCAGGGCGCGAAGTTTTCCGGCCAGAGTATAAGCGTCTGACAGCGAAGGTGTCAGCAGCTCTATCGTATAAGGAGACGCGCCCGCCGTCGCGGCAAGATCGCGGAAGGTGCTGACGGATTCCGTCGACGGATCACGTAGCTTGATCGGATCGAGATCGAACCGCGCAAACGGGACGGTCGCGGCGGCAGCTCCCCCGAGAATAAGTGCTGCGACAGCGATACGCCGGTCCGGCAGCGAGGGCGATTTACGCCCAGTCGGCGAGGACGCCAGCGCACCCGGCGGGAAAACCGTGAGGAAGGCCGGTATGATTGTGAACGTCGCAGTAAAGGCGATAAACATGCCGACGCCCGCAATCAGGCCGAGCTCCGACAGGCCGCGGTAGTCGGTCGGCACGAACGAGAAGAACGAGATTGCAGCAGCGAGCGCACAGAGCGCCAGAGGCCCCGACAGTCCACGCCCCGTGCGGCGCAATGCATCGGGCGGATCGCTGTCGCCATCGTCGTCACCGAGACGTTCCTCGCGGAACCGCAGCGCGAAGTGGATACCGAAATCGACCCCTAGCCCGATAAACAACACCGCGAACGCGACCGAAACCAGATTGAGATGGCCGATCGCCAGGGTCGTGAAGCCCGCCGTCCAGACAAGACCGACGATCAGGGCCGCGAGGATCGCAAGCACCAGACGCAGCGACCGGATCCCCCAGGCCAGCAGCAGTGTCACCAGCACAAGGCTGACAAGCCCCGCATTCGTGGCACCTGTCGTGACGCTTTCGAGCTCCTCCGTCGAGATTACAACACCGCCGGTCAGCCGCACCGTCACCCCGGTCTCAGGCGTCAGACCCGACTCGCGTGCGAGCGCGCGGATACGCTCCATGGCGCCGGCCGCCGGAGAAAGTGAGCTGAAATCGACGCGTGGCTGGGTGATGATCACCCGCCGCGTCGTTCCTTTATCCTGCGCCCCGCCGATCAGGGCGCGCCATGACAACGCAGCGGGCTTATCCTGCCCGACTGACGTCGCGACGGCCGTCAAACGGTCCAACACCGTCGCGATACGCGCCGCCTGTTCTTTCTCCTCAATACCGTCGACAGCGTCGATCAAAACAGCGGCAAGACCGCGCATTGAGGGGTCTCCCGCGAGTTTTACGAGAAACGCTTGGGATTCCGCGATCTCGTCGGACAGATCTGCAAGAGCCTCACGATCGAGATAGAGCAGGCCGTTGCGCACGAAGAAAGGGTTGGTCTCGGGCGAAAAGACGAATGGGAATTTTTCCGGATCGGCGCGCAGTTTGGCAGCGAGAATTTCCGTGGCTTCATCTGCGCGGTCGGGCAGGTCGGCATCGACAACAATCGCGACATTATCTGACAGGGCGGGGAATGCCTCGCGAAATGCCTTGTAACGCTGACGAAACGGCAAATCCTCTGAAATCATGCCGGCCGTGTCTGTATCGATCTTCAGATTACCGACGGCGTAAAAACCCGAAAGAGCCGTAAAAACAAGCGCGCCCGCCAGCACTACCCATGGCGACATCTGGCCATAAGATATTATGGCGCCCATCATCGTCGAAAACGGATTGGCTCTTTCCCTGCCAGCGCCACTACGCGGGCCAGACATCAGCGGTTGCGCCGCACGTGGCCCGCAGCTTCCCAAGTAGCGTAGAGCAGATAGAGCGGCGTGCCGATACCGGCGGCGGCGATGAAGGGCGGCATTGCGCCAATCCAGGTGATCGGACCCACAACGTACAACGTATCTTCTATCTCGAAGCCGCCGCGAACGGCCTGTTCGGTCGTTTCCTTGCCATAGACGCTTTCCTGCCACATCCGGATCGAAAAGATCAGCGCGACCGACACGCCCGCGGTAATCCCGCAGGGCACCGCCCATTCGCCAAGCCAGGTATCCCGCAGACCGTACCCGGCGCCGACAAACATCGCGCAATAGCTCGACATCGCACCGACATGATCGAAATAGTGCCCGAAAGTGCTGGTTTTCCCCGTCGACCGGGCGAATTCGCCGTCGACATGGTCCATCCACACCGCGACCATGAACAGGAACGAGCCGCCGAGCATCGCGGGCCACGTACCTTCGGCATAGAGAAAGCCTGACGCAATGCCTATCACCATACCGAGCGCCGTCAGCGCATTGGGCGAAATCGGCAACCCCTCGATCACGCTGACAACGGCCTTCGCCAGGCGCTGGTCATAGGCGATCACGGGTTTGCCGCCGGGCCCTGATTTATCTTTGCTGGATGGCATACCACTCCGTTCGGGCGCAGCTTTAGAGGATGCGATGAATCGTGTAAATCGCGCAGCTTGCTTGCCGCAATCGCACCACCGGCATAGCATCAATTAAAAGGGGAGGCGCCAATGTTCACGCTCAGCCATACGATGCCGGTGAATACCAAAGAACCCGCCCTGAACCGTCCCCAGATCTGGCAGGGATTGCTGCTGAAGGCGGAAAATCCGGTCCCGTTTCTGGACGCCATGACCGCATGCACGGTCATCGACCGGGGCGATAACTGGCTGCTGCGGGATTTTACACTACGCGACGAGGACATGCAGGAACGCGTGACCTTCGAGCCTGAAGAACGCGTGACGTTCGAGCGCACCAGAAGCGCCGCCATGGGCACGATCCTGAACGAAATCCTCACACTGGACGACGGCAGTATGGGACTTCGTTTTACATTCACCCTGGATGTCGACGGACTGGCAGATGGCAGTCCGGAAGAAACAGCATTCGCCGAACGCATGTCGCAGAGTTACTTTCAGGGTGTGGCAGCACATTGGCGGAAATCCGCCGCCAGGTGCGGTCCGGTGAGCTGGATGCTCCGTAAGGAAGGCCCGTTGGAGACATCACGCATCGTTTGAGATAGATTTTCACCTTGGATGACAGATTGACCGTGAGGATTTCGATATGACGACCTTAAATCGTATCAGCGGACTGCATCACTGCGCCTATCGCTGCCGGAACGCCGAGGAGACCCGCAGTTTCTATGAAGACCTGCTCAATCTGCCGCTGGCGCATGTAATTCAGGCCGACAGCGTGCCCAGCACAGGCGCCACTGATCCGTATGTTCATCTGTTTTTCGAATACGCGGATGGCAGCTACATCGCATTTTTCGATCTGGGCGACGAAACGTCGTGCATTCCCGATCCGGAAACCCCGTCCTGGGTGAACCATTTCGCCATGCAGGTGAAAACCGTTGCAGAGGTCGAGGAATGGAAAACGCGGCTGGAAGCCGCCGGGATCGAGGTCGTCGGGATGACCGACCACGAATTCGTCAAATCGATCTATTTCTTCGATCCGAACGGTATCCGCCTCGAGATCACCTGCGAGGTGATCGGCGAGAGCGAACGCACAGTGCATCGCACCGAGGCACATGCCGCGCTTAAAGCCTGGACCGACACCCGGCCCGCACCGCAGAACGAGTTCTACAAGTTCAAAAAAGAATCCATCGACTCCTGATCGCGGGAAGCCTGTCGGGCCAGCCGGCCCAGCCAGTCTCGCGGATCAATCTGGCAGATCAGTCGGCCAGGTTCGCCGTGACCTGTTGAATCCATTCCTCCGACGCGCCCGTGGTTTCAAGCTCGGCCCGCGCCTGCGCCCTGGTCTGCAGCACCGAGCCGATCACGCTCGGGTTGTCACCTTCCGCGGGTTGGCAGCAGGCTTCCATGCGAACGCCGTTCGGGTCCTTGAAATACATCGACACCAAACCCGGCAGAATATCGACCGGTCCGTCATGTTCGACGCCCGCCGCGGCCAATCGCTGACGCAACGCTTCAAGCTGATCGGGGGTTACCGTGAAAGCGCAGTGCTGCATGCCCCCTATATCGTCCCGGTCGGATAGTTTTTTTTCGCCCTTCGGAATTTCGAAATAGGCGAGCAGGCTGTCATTGCCCATGTCGAAGAAATAGTGCCGGATTTCCTCGTAAGGCGGGTTACCCCGGTTACTGGGCCCCGTGCCGACACCGGGCGGAACCTTCATTGCATGCACCAGCTGCATGCCGACGACGTTGACGAAAAAGTCCGTCGTCATCTGCATGTCTTCGGTGGTGAGCGCAAGATGATGGATGCCGCGGGACGCCAGTGCGGTCTCGCTTCTCGCTGAGATGTCGGTTGCCGTGCCTGTATCGGGCATCTGCGTTCTCCCTCCAATTTCCGCTATTTTAGCATTCCCGTTGCCGCGCGACGATATAAATTCTCATAACGCCCCACGGCATCGCGACCGATGCCGACGTGATCGATTTTTTCTCCCGCCTGCCCCACTGCGACAAGCAGATCGTGTCGATCGAGGGCATGGCGCATAACACGCAGCTCGACATTAATCGGGGGCGTTTTTGGCATGCGCTAAAATCGTTTCTGGGAATGCCCGCCCGCGCCGAGTGGGTCTGAGTTCCCCGCGGGCTGGCCGCAGCATAAAAAATCCTCTACCAATTTCATATAATTCAAAATCGAAAGGAGTCATCATGTTGTACGAAGTCAGAACCTACCGGCTGAAACCTCGGGGCGTGCCGGAATTTATCAATACATTCGGCAAGGCCTATGAGAAACGCCAGAGCCTGTCAAAGATCTCCGCGTTCTTCCACACAGAGATCGGACCGCTGAACGAAGTGATCCATATCTGGCCGTACAAGGACGGCGTGGAGCGCGACAAGAAACGCGTGAAATCCGTTTCGGACAAGAAATATTCCTGGCCGCCGAAGGTCGCGCATCTGCAGGAGCACATGCAGTCGGAATTGTTCACCCCGTCACCGATGACCCCGGTCTTCGCCAAAGGGAATAAGGGACCGATCTTCGAATGGCGCGAATATCAGGTCATTCCGGGCATGATCGGCGAAGTCTACAAGAACTGGGAAAAGGCTCTGCCGAAGCGCCTCGAAATGTCCGAACTGGTCATGGCCATGCACACCGATGCGGGCAGCCTGAACAAGTTCGTGCATATCTGGGCCTATGAAAGCCTCGAGCACCGCGCCGAAGTGCGTGCCGAAGCTGCCGCCAAAGGCATCTGGCCGCCCAAGGGCCGCAAGGAAACGCTGCAGACACAGGCGAACAAGATCGTCCTCGCAGCGCCGTTTTCGCCGATTAAATAACCGGCGCAGACGCTATCGTTACATCGGGCGGACGCCACTGGCATCCGCCCGATTTTTTGACGGTAAGGGCATTTGAGGAGAGAAGCGTGAGCGACATCCGGCCAGACGAATACTGGGCAAAGAAGGGCGATGTGGACCTCTTCATGTTCCGCAAGCGCCTGACAACGTCGAATAACGCACCCGTTCTGTTCCTCGTCCATGGCTCGTCTTTTTCTGGGCAGACCGGCTTCGATCTGCAGGTGCCGGGCCGCGATGATTATTCGCTGATGGACCGTTTCGCCGAGGCCGGCTTCGATGTCTGGGCGCTTGACCATGAAGGCTACGGAAGATCATCCCGCACCGACGGAAATTCCGATATTGCGAGCGGCGTCGCAGACCTGAAGGCAGGATTTGACCTCATGACACGCGAAACAGGTGCGACGACTGCGCTGTTTTATGGCTCTTCGTCGGGCGCGCTGCGGGCAGCAGCCTTTGCCGAAGCCCGCCCCAAAGCCGTCACGCGCCTGGTGCTCAATGCCTTCGTCTGGACCGGCAAGGATGCACCGACGCTGATCAAGCGCGCGGAAAACTTGGAGTATTTCCGTACGCATAATACCCGCCCGGTCGACCGCGCCTTCTTCGAATCAATTTTTACCCGCGACAAGCCCGGCACGTCCGAGCAGATCGTCACGGAAACTCTGGCCAAAACCGAACTGCAATACGGCGATACGGTACCCACCGGCACGTATGTCGATATGTGCGCGAATTTGCCGGTGGTCGATCCGACGAAGATCACCTGTCCGGTGATGATCGTGCGCGGCGAGCATGACGGGGTCGCCACCGAAGAAGATCTGATGAATTTTTTCCGGTTATTGCCCAACATGGACAAGCAGTTTACGGTCTTTGCCGGGCAGGCGCATGTCACGCAGCTGGGGTTGAACCGGCGGCGGTTCTGGCACGCCATGGAAGCTTTTCTCACCCTGCCCGACCGGCTGGATAAATAGGAACTCAGCATATGGAACTCGGAATCGCAGGACGGCGGGCATTGCTGCTCGCCTCGAGCGGCGGGCTTGGATATGCATCGGCGCTGGCGCTGGCGCAGGAAGGCGTAAAGGTCTGCGTCAGCGGATCGGATAGCGTACGCGCCGAAGCGGCAGCGGGGAAAATCACGGACGAAACTGGTCAGACGGCATTCGGCCTGCAGGGCGACCTGTCGGATCCCGCCAATATGGACACCCTGGTCGACGCCGCGGAAGCAGCCCTTGGCGGGCCCATCGATATCCTGTTCGCCAATCATGGCGGGCCGCCATTGCGGACAGCCCTTGAGGTCAGCCAGGAAGAGATCGCCACTCAGCTAAACCCCATGATCCTGAGCCAGGTCCGCGTTATCCAGCGGCTCGTACCCGGCATGCAGGAGCGCAAGTGGGGGCGTATCCTGATGGTCGGTGCCGCCGCGATCGCCGAACCGGTGCCGACAAATGTGCTGTCCAGCATGTTCCGGACCGCGATGGCGCATTATTTCAAAACCCTGTCGCACCAGGTCGTGCGCGACGGCGTGACCGTAAATGTCGTGTCACCAACCGCTGTGCTGACTGAACGGACACGAAACACGGCGGCGACGCTCGGCGCCAAGAAAGGCCTAACGCAGGAAAAGGAACTGGCGAGGCGCGAGGAAAACACGCCGGCGGGCCGGTTCGGCACGCCGAAAGAATTCGGTGCCATGATTGCCTATCTGTGCGGTGGCCATGCCGGTTATCTGACGGGCGGAAACTGGCGCATCGACGGCGGCGATTCCGCAGGGCTCTAACCCCGGGTCTCTGAACCCCGGCCCCGGGTGAGAGGGGCGGTCGCGTTGACTTGCCTCGGTAATATCATACGATTTCATCTTGATGACCTGACGGGAGCGCTGCAATGAAATCGGCTTACGATACCACCCTCGCCGAGGAGGAGATCTCTATCGTCGAAGTCGACCGCGGCACACCCATGGGCGAATTGCTGCGACGTTACTGGCAACCGGCCTGCACGTCGGACGAGCTCGGCGAACTGCCCCATAAAGTACGGATCATGTGTGAAGACCTAGTGCTGTTCCGCAACGGCGCGGGCGAGGTCGGTTGTCTGGATCTGCACTGTTCCCATCGCGGCACGTCGCTCGAATACGGCCGCATTGAAGAAAACGGCATCCGCTGCTGCTATCACGGCTGGATGTACGACACCCAGGGAAAATGTATCGACATGCCCTGCGAAACCAATGCGTTCCGCGAAAAGATGGATGTCTGGCAGCCCGCATACCCGGTCATGGAATTTGGCGGACTGGTGTTCCTGTATATGGGCCCGCCGGAAGAACAGCCGCTATTCCCGATGTTCGATATCCTGGATACCTACGGGCGCGACGACGTCGTGCTGAAGGGATTGAAACTGTGGGATGACCATTCGCTCGGCTGGGTCCGCGACTGCAACTGGCTGCAGCATGTCGAAAATGCGCTCGACCCGTGGCACCTGATCGTGCTGCACGAAATGATCTCCGGCGATCAGTTCGAAAGCGTCCTCACGCAGGGTGGCTGGCCCGAAATCGGGTTTAGCGAGACTGACCTCGGCATGCGCTACGACCTGGCGAAGGAACTGCCCAACGGAAACATGCTGGAGCGCCATTCCGAGGCGATCCTGCCGAATATCGTTCTGGTGGCCAATATCCACCAGAAAGGCGCTGAGCCGATCTGGCGCGAAAAGGCGACCGAGGTGATCTGGTGCGTGCCGGTGGATAACGAAACGGTCTATGGCATCTGTATCTGCGCATGGCCGGCGAGCGAGAACGGCGCGCCGGTCGAAGGCTGGAAACCGGGAACCGATACCATTTCCGACATTCGCCCGGGCCAGCTCCGCGAGCGATCCTACGAAGACAAGCAGCGCAAACCAGACGATATGGAAGCCCAGGAAGGCCAACGCGCCGTTCCCGTCCATGCCAGCGAAACGCTTGGCCAGGTCGATGCCGGAATTTCTGCCTATCGCCGCAAGCTGCGCGATGCGACCGCCGACGTTCGAGACGGGCGCGATCCGCCGAATATTTTCCGGGATCCGGAAACCAACCGGATGATCAAGACGAGCTGCTGGAATACGGTTACCGCCCCGGAAGCGTGAAACCGGAAACCAATGGTTAGCGCCTCCGGTTAGGCGACATCCTCGTCCTGCACGACGCGGACCTTCCAAGCCCGCGCCACCAGTGCGAAGACAATCAGCACCTCGATGACGACCGGGCCCAATGTCAGCCCGGCACCGGAATCCCATTGCGGCCAGAACAGGGCCGTCAGCGAATCCAGACCGAGGAAGATCAACGCCAGTGGCAGCACCGTATAGGACAGGGCGAGGTACAGAAACGCCTTGATGTCGTTGCGCGGCGAATACCTCCCGTGACTTCGCGTTGCGTTACGTATTTTCCGAAGTAGAAACTGCCGTCTTGTCGTGCGGCAGAACCCGTTCCGGGATCATGACCCCGCCCTGCATGATCATGCGTGCAGTGCGGACAATACCGGCGGCCTCTATCTCTGCTCCCGCGCCATCGTCGCGCAGTGTGAGCGTCAGGTGAAGCTGGCCGACGGGGTGTTCGATCGAGAATTTCGGCCAGTCGCCCGCATCCAGCGGCTTTGCCAGTGGATGAACGACCGTTCCTTCCGCCAGACACGCATAGGCAAGGGCAATACCGCCGGTAATCGCGTGGGTTTCGTGGGGTTTATCCGGCACGAAATAGCGCGACGCGATATTCCCGTCACCGCGCGGCGCGGCGGCAATAATGATCTTGGGCACCACCTTGCCGGAAACATCGCCCAGGCCCATGCGTTTGCCCGCTTCGTGGCGCATCGGCTCAACCCGTGCAAAAAATGCGTCATCGGCGCTCAGCTCGGCTGCCGTCTCATAGCCGGTCTTGCCGATATCCTCGGCGCGCATAACCATCACTGGCATTGCGGCATCGACGAGTGTGACATCAATACCCTCGATCTGATCCATCGGCTTGCCAGTCGGAAACAGCTGGTCCGTGTAGGAGCCTATGGCATCCATGAAGTTGAGCAGGATGGGCGCGCCCGTGCCGGGCACCCCGTCGATCGCGGTGTCGCCCTCGAATTCGACGTGTCCGCCGGGGGTCTGGATCACGGCCTCGACCTTGCCGCCAGTATTCACTTGATGGATACGCACCCGCGTCTCGCCGTCTGCGACGGATACCAGCCCGGTTTCGATGGCGTAGGGGCCGACACCAGCCAGCATGTTGCCGCAGGTCGGACCGTAATCGACAGACGCGTTATCGACCGATACCTGGGCGAAAAAACAATCGACGTCGCAGTCGTCACGCTCGGACGGAGAAATGATGCAGGTTTTGCTGGTCACCGACGTCGTGCCGCCAACGCCATCGACCTGGCGCGCATCCGGCGAGCCGAATGCCGCGAGCAGGATGCCGTCCCATAACGAGCGATCTTCGGGCAGGTCTGCCTCGTTGAAATACAGCCCGCGCGACGTACCACCGCGCATAAAAATGGCTGGTATAGCCGTTTGCATCTTTCGTGTTCCGCCCGTTACTTTTTTTCTGAAGCAACGTTATCAGCAATCAAGCTGATCGTCACAGCATCATGTTGTATCGTGTTGTGTGCGAAAATCAGGTCGTCGTATGGCTTTCACGCGCATAGCGGACCAGGGCCATGAAGCGGTAAATACCGTGAACGAATTTGCCATAGGGCATGGTGATGAACAGGCTGAAGACAACACCGAGATGCAGCGCCAGCAGGATGCCCATCGCCGATGTATCGCGCAGGAACAGCAGCGCCAGGCCGGTGAGGCTGGTCAGGAACAGCATCGCCAGGAAGGCGACATCCATACCGAAGCGTTCCTTGTCCTGCATGTCGGGATCACGCTTCAATTTTGCTTTGAGCAACCCGACCGGGCCGATCAGAAGCCCGATCCCGCCGATGGTACCGAGCACCACCGGCGCGTCATACCAGGGATAGGGCGCGACCATACCCAGCAGATAGTGATAGAGCGTCGCGACCGACGTGGCAGCGAAACACAGCATGAAACCGTAAAACGTGCAGTGGTGATAGAACCGGCGGTGGTCGGGCGTCGCATCCTCATCCGCCGAGCAGTCGGCACCGCCGCCATCGAGATAGCGCAGCTTTCCCGCATCCTTCATCGCCTGCCACAGCGATTGGGGTTCACGGAGCGTCGATGCCGGTTCGCCGATATCGCGCCAGAACATGCGCGCGCCCATGATGGAGGCAACGATCGCGTACAGGAATGCAGCACCGAACAGAACCACCATCGAATTATGCGGCATCAGCACATAGAACGAGCCCGGCCCCGTGTGAACACCAAAGAACACGGCGGGATCGTTGACGACCGCAAAACCGAAAATGAAGATAGCCACGCTCAGGGCTGCAATAATGCTGATCGCCAGACCGTTGCGGGCAAAAAGGCCGGAAAACGCCCGCGGCCAGGCATAGGCCTCATAGGATTCGGCACGCGCCTGGGCCATCACCTTGGGGACATTGACCTTGAATTCATGCGGCGGTGCGAACTGGCAGTCGTAAAAACAGGCTCCGCAGCCGTGGCACAGATTGGCGAGATAGTTCAGATCGCCATCGGGAAACTCCTGGCGCATGATCATCGCCGGGAACACGGCACACAGGCCTTCACAGTAACGGCATGAATTGCAGACCGTCATCAGACGATCCGCTTCGGTCAGCGTGTCAGTTCCGTGCATTATTCGCGGCCTCCCGGCCCGCAATCCGGCCAAATACGCTGCCGATGGTCATCCCGATCCCGGCGGCATAGCCCTTGCCGAGCACGTTACCGGACATAATCTCCCCTGCCGCGAACATGTTCGCGGACAGTTTGCCGTCATCCATGATCATCCGCGCTTCCTTGTTCACGCGCGTACCAAGATAGGTGAACGTGATGCCCGGCCGCACCGGATAAGCGTAATAAGGCGGCGTCTCTAACCGGCGCGCCCAGTGTGTCTTGGCCGGCTCGATCCCGTCGGTATGACAATCGTCGAGGATGGTGTGGTCGAACGTACCGTCGACCACCGCGCCATTGAATTCGGTGACTGTCTTTTCCAGCGTTTCCGCCGGGATTTCGAGAACCGCGGCCAGTTCGCCGATGGTGTCCGCCTTGATCGGCGGAAACAGCGACGGCATGAAGCGGTGCAGCGAATCGTGGTCGAACACAATATAGGCGATCTGGTCGGGCTGAGCCGCAACCAGGCGCCCCCAGATGGCATAGCGCTTGGGCCAGATATCCTCGCCCTCATCGTAGAACCGTTCCGAATGCTTGTTCACGACGATGCCGAAGACCACGCAATCGAGCCGGGTGATGATCCCGCCGTCGTATTTCGGTGCGCGCGCATCGATGGCGACGGCGTGGCATTGGGTCGGGTCGCCTATCTGCTGAACATTTTTGTCGAGCAGCATTTTCAGGATGGTGCCCTGATTGTTCGCGGTGCCGCGGATCAGGAAATTCTCGGCGGCCTCGCCCCAGTATTCCTTCAGCCAGTCGATATTGGATTCGAACCCGCCGGCCGCGGCGACCAACGCGCCGGCCCGGATCGTTTCATCCTTGCCATCGATATGCGCTGTTGCGGACAGGAACATGCCCTCCTCGATATCCATTGACGTGACCTCGGCCTCGTACAGCACGTCGACACCGATCCGGGCTGCCGTGTTGTAGAGCGCATTAAGCATCGCGCGGCCGCCACCGAGGAAGAATGAATTCGTGCGTCCCAGTCCCAGCGTGCCGGCAAGTGGCGGCTGAAACCGCACACCCTGCTCAACGATCCAGTTCAGCATGTCCTTGGATTCGTGGATCATGTGCCGGGCGAGTTCCTCATCGGTCTCGCCTTCGGTAACCCGCAGCAGATCTTCGAACAGCTCGTCTTCCGGATACGGTCCGGTCAGCGTGCCAGTCGCTTCATCATGGGCGCACCGCATGTTGCGGGTGTGGCGCGTGTTGCCGCCGCGATAGAATTTCTCCGCGCGCTCCAGCACCAGCACCGATGCGCCTTCAAGGCGCGCGCTGAGGGCTGCGCAAAGGGCAGCGTTGCCGCCGCCGATTACGAGTACATCGTATTTTTTTGTCAGGTCCGCCATGCTCTTCGGCTGCGTTGTGAAGGTTCAGGGTTCCGTTTTGCCGGTTCAGCTCGAAGATGGCAATGGGGCAGCATATCCTATGGACGCATCGGGTGGACGTATCTGGATTTGCGCGTCATGGCGAATGATGTCACCAAACCGACCTGAAACCGTATTATGCATCACGTTCTCCACTGCAATTCCGATGATTCCATGAAACGACTATATCTCCTTCGCCGCGCGAAATCCGGATGGGACGCCCCCACGCAGGACGATTTCGATCGGTCGCTTACCCGCCGCGGACGCAGATCGGCGCCGCTCATGGGGCGGTTCATGCAGGATCATGGCTATGTGCCGTCGATCGCGCTGTGTTCACCGGCACGGCGGACCCGCGAAACATGGGAAGTCGTGCGCGACACGCTGAACAGCGAAAAGACGGAGGAGATGCGCCCCGAGCTGTATCTCCCGGAGCCGCAGACGCTGCTCGACGCCATCCGCAAAATAAACACCGACCACCCTAGCGCCATCGTCATCAGCCACAACCCGGGCATTCTGACACTGGCGCTGGGACTGATCGGCAAGGGGATGGATTCAGTGAACCCGTTCGGTGAATATCCGCCCGCCGCCCTCACCGTGTTCGACTTCGATGTGGAGAAATGGTCGGACGTACATCCCGGACAGGGGCACCTGATCGGTTTTACGCGCCCGAAGGACCTGGATTCGTCCGCTTAGAAATTAATGCCTGGGCGGCATATGGATTAATGCCCGGCGGCATGGAATTTGATGCCACGCAGCATGGTCAAACGAGCGCCAATCGGTATCATGGCGCCATGAATCTTGCAGAAGCCCTCGACCAGAATGCGTTACGGCGCCCCGGCGCGCCGGCCGTGATCACCCCCGATGAGACCATCAGCCATGCGGCTTTCCGCGACATGGTGTGCAGGCGTGCCGCTCACCTGTCCGCCCTCGGGGTTGCCCGGGACGATATCGTCGGCGTCAATCTGAAAGACACGCCGGAGCATCTGGCCGCCTTGTTCGCGCTTGCCCGCATCGGTGCCGCCGCGCTGCCGATGGACTGGCGCTGGACAGTGGAGGAAAAATCACGCCTCGCCGAGTTCTTCACGCCGCGCATCGTGCTGTCGGAACCGGACGATGCCTTCGCCGACGTCACGGGAGACTGGATGTCGGTGCGCAACGACGCTGCCTGGGCAGAGGATGTCGCAGGCGCAGACCCGGCGGCGACCGAACTGGCGGGCGGCGACCCGCCTTTGCTGCTGGCGCTGTCTTCCGGCACGACGGGCATCCCCAAGGGACCGCTAATAACCCATAACCAGTTCTTTTCGCGGTTCATGATCTATTTCGTGACCCTCGGGTTTTCCGAACGCACGCGCTACCTCTGCGCGACGCCGCTCTATTTCGGCGGCAGCCGCGGCTATTCGATGTGTTCTGTCTATGCGGGCGGGACGGCGCTGCTGTTTCCGCCCCCCTACGAAATGACCGATCTGCTGGCCTTCGGAGAGGCCCACGCCGCGACCAAGATGTTCCTGGTCCCAACCCTGCTGCGCCGGGTGCTCGACCTGCCGCCGCGGGCCGACGGCAAACTGCTGATGCCCGGGCTCGACATGCTGTTTTCGACCGGCGCGATCCTGCATGCCGAGGAACGCGACGCGCTAATGAACAACGTGTCGCCCTATTATCTTAATTTCTACGGGTCCACCGATGGCGGCGGCGCCACCGCCCTGTTCTGGCATGACCCGCCGGGCGCCGCGGCATCGGTTGGGCGGCCGGTATTCGGCGCCGAGATCGACATTGCCGGCGAAGACGACGCATCGCTGCCACCGGGCGAGGTCGGACGTATCCGCTACAAGCACCCGGGCACCGCTACGGGCTATTACAAGGATGCAGAGGCCAGCCGGGAGGCGTTCCGCGACGGCTGGTACTATCCCGGCGATCTCGGCTGGCGCGACACGGAAGGTTTTCTGTATCTGGCGGGGCGCGCCAAGGACATGATCATCCGCGGCGGGGTGAACATTTACCCGGCGGAAATCGAACACGTACTCAGCCTGCACGACACGGTGATCGAATCTGCCGTCGTGGCCTGGCCGTCAAAAGCATTCGGGGAGGAAATCGCCGCCTTTGTCGTCGTCCGGCCGGATGCTGCCGAGGCAGAGAATGCAGACGCGCTACTGAAGTGGTGCGGCGAAAACCTCGCGCGTTACAAACTGCCGCGCGAGATTTTCTTTGTCGACGATCTGCCCAAAAGCGGCGTCGGCAAGGTGCTTAAAGCCGATCTCACCGACCGGCTCACACCGATCGACGATTAGGCCGGTTTACGACGGGTTTACGACGGGCCGAAAACGGATCGCCAGCAGACCGGCCAGCAGAAACACCAGATCACCCGGCAAAAATTGCATCGAAGAAGATAGGGCTTGCAGAAGAGCTGGGGTAGAAAACTTACGTCTCTATGGCCTACGTCACGAAGCCACCAGCAGGTTCTTTGAGAAGGGTCTGAACGTGATGGAGCTGGCTGCAATAACAGGTCACAAAGACCTGAGAATGTTGCAGCGATATACTCATCTGCGAGCAGAGGATTTGGCTAAGAAGCTTGGGTAAAATATGTCGAAATAGCTTAATCTGACAAATCCCAGACAGCGGAGAGCCAGATCATGGCAAACACAGCATACCCCATTAATCTGAAGCCAAACCCCTTTGATCAGTACTGCATAAGTGCCGGATTTAGAGTGGGCGACCTGGTTTTTCTATCGGGCCACGTCCCAATTAATCAGGACGGTCTGCCCATTGAAGGGGGGTTTGATGAACAGGCTAATCTCACTTTTGAAAATCTTCAAAGGAGCTTGAAAGAGGCAGGCTCTTCCATGAGAAAAATTATCAAAGTGACCATTTACCTGACCGACATGAAGTCACATCGACCCAAGATCATTGGGTTGAGAAAAAAATGGTTTAGCCCACCTTATCCTGCCGACACTTTAGTTGAAGTAAGTGCTTTAGGTGACCCCACACGATTAATCGAGATAGAGGCCATCGCATTATGCGAAGGGCAAGTGGATAGGTAAGCCGAGCATTATTCTTTCATATCAGACAGGGGGATGAAGCTGATGACAGTTTGTCGCAGATCCAGGCAGACATAAATGCCCGTATCTCGTCTGAAAAGTCTTTGGATTTTTCTTTCCTCCCTAGCTTTGTAAAAAGCCAACTTAGCCCCGGTCATTCATCCAATGACTGGGGTTTTTTCGGGAATGACTGGGGGTTTTTCGGGTTAGAGCCGGAGTATTGCCAATCTGAAGTGCCACCAGATTGTTGGTCCAAGTATGCTGAAGCAATAAGGATAAGAGTGCACAGCGTGAAAACTCAAATAGAGTTAACTGACCTTGATCTGAATATTGAAATTGGTGCCTACACCGACGGTGATGTGGTGCCCGATAAACATATTCTTGACCTGAACTTATCAATCGATCCGGCCCTGGTATTAATCGACGAAGGTCAGATGGATCGGGTGTTTGATTACGCCCCCCTCATCCGGGAAATCCAGCGGCTGGCGG